>JBHIXO010000202.1:0-7806 GCA_041984725.1 Acidimicrobiales bacterium
GCGCAGCTGGGTCGCCAGCCGGCCGCCCAGCACCGCCTGCAGCACCCGGACCGCCTCCGCCGACACGGCGCGACCGTGGCGGCACGACGCGCAGCGGGCGCCACCGCCGCCCACGTCGACGGCGACGAGCGGGCCGGCCGAGCCGCACTCGATGCACTGCTCGACCTCGAGGCCGAGACCCTCGTGGGCCAGCAACTTCAGCAGGAACGCGGGCACGACCAGCGGGTTGTCGTGCTCGGCCAGGGTGCGGAGCACGCCGACGAGCATCTGGTAGCGACGCGGGTCGGACTCCCCCTCGAGCGTCAGCTGGTCCATGACCTCGAGCACGGTGACGGCGCGGCCGTAGCGGTCGAGGTCCTCGCGCAGCGACCGGAACCCGTCGATGGTCTCGGCCTGGGTGATCGTCTCGAGCGAGCGGCCCGGGTAGAGCTGGACGGCGACGTGCGACAACGGTTCGAGCCGGGCGCCGAACTTGCTCGTCGTCTTGCGGACGCCCTTGGCGACGGCCCGCACCTTGCCGTGGGCCCGCGTGGCGAGCACGACGATGCGGTCGGCCTCGCCGAGCTTGTACGTGCGCAGCACGACGGCGTCGTCCCGGTAGAGACGGCTCACCGGGCCACGATGTCAGGTCAGGCCGCCGAAGCGGCGGACCCGCTCCTGGTACTCGCGCACGGCGTCGAAGAGGTGTTCGCGCCGGAAGTCGGGCCAGAGCACGTCGGGGAACGTGAGCTCGCTGTACGCCAGCTGCCACAGCAGGTAGTTCGACAGGCGGTGCTCCCCCGACGTGCGGATCATGAGGTCGGGGTCGGGCATGTCGGGGTCGTAGAGGTGGCGGGCCAGGACCTTGTCGGTGATCTTGTCGGCGGGGATCCCGGCCTCGACGATCGCCTTCACGGCGTCGACGATCTCGGCCCGCCCGCCGTAGTCGAACGCGATGGTGAGGGTCATCCGCCGGTTGTCCTTGGTCAGCTCCAGCGACTCGTCCATCCGGCGCAGCACCCGCTTGGGCACCCGCCACCCGCGCCGGCCGATGAACCGCATGCGCACGTCCTTGGCGTGCAGTTCGTCGCGGCGACGCAGCAGCAACGACTCGTTGAAGTGCATGAGGTAGGCGACCTCGTCCTTGGGGCGCCGCCAGTTCTCGGTCGAGAACGCGTACACGGTGAACCACTCGACGCCGATGTCGAGGCAGCCGTTCACCGCGTCGAGCAGCGCCTCCTCGCCCGCCGCGTGCCCATCGGTGCGCTTCAGGCCGCGTTGTTGGGCCCACCGGCCGTTGCCGTCCATCACCGCAGCGATGTGGCGCGGCACGCGGTCGGGGTCGATGCCCAGGGACGCGGCCGTCCCGGCCGTCGTGCGCTGTTCCGATGTGCCCACGGGGGCGACGCTACCGCCGCCCGACCGGCTCGCCGCGGTGGCCCGGGGAGGCGCCCGGCCCGCGATCCGGTAGAACCGACGACGTGAAGGAACGGCTCGCGACGGTCCCCGTGCTCGGGTGGCTGCTGCGCGTGCAGGAGCGCTTCGGCGAGGTGCGCGGCACCGCCCTCGCCAACGGCATCGCCCTCCAGGCGTTCCTGTCGCTGTTCCCACTGCTGATCCTGGCGATCTCGGTCGTCGGGTTCCTCGCCGACGGCGATGTGACGTTCGCGGGCGACCTGATCGACAGCCTCGGCATCCCGCCCGAGCAGCAGTTGGCCGAGGACCTGCGCAACGCGATCGAGACGGCGAAGAAGTCGAAGGGCACCACCGGCGCCATCGGGCTCGGGTCGTTGCTGTGGTCGGGGCTCAACGTCGTCGTCGCCCTCCAGCGCAGCGTCGACAGCACCTGGCAGACCTTCGGCAAGGGTCTCAAGGACAAGCTCCGTGCGGTCGGCGTGGTGTTCGGCGCCGGGCTCGTGTTCGCCGGCTCGTTCGCCCTCAGCGCGCTGATCAACTTCCTGCCCGGCTTCTTCGCTCCCCTGTCGATCGTCGCGGGCCTCGCCGTCAACGTCGCCCTGTTCCTGTTCCTGTTCGTGGCACTCGGTCGGGTCCACACAGGCTGGCGGGCCATGCTGCCCGGCGCCCTGTTCTGCGCCATCGGCTTCGAGATCCTCAAGCTCGTCGGCACGATCTACGTGCCGAGGCTCGTCGCGAACTCGTCCGCGCTCTACGGCTCGCTCGGCGTCGTCGTCGCCGCCCTGCTGTGGCTCGCCTTCTTCGGGCGCCTCGTCGTGTACGGGTCGACGATCAACGTCATCCAGTGGGAGACCGCCCACGGCACGCTCAAGGTCCCGATCGAGGTGCCCCGCGTCGACACCCAGATCGCCCTCGAGTCCAACCGCTCCGGTGCGGTGACCGACCGCCTGGACGAGGCCGGATCCGACACCGAGGAGCGATCCGAGCACGAGCCCGAGCCGGCGGCGTGATCCGGTCTGCGGTGGCCGACGACGTGTCCGCCGTGCAGGCCGTGGCCCTCGCCGCCGGCGAGCGGTTCGCCACCGTCGCCGAGCCCTCGATCGCCGCCTGCGCCGACGACGCACCCCCGCACCGCGACGACCTGCTCCTTGCTGTCGACGCCGGTTGCCTGCTCGTCGCCGAGGTCGACGGCGCGGTGCGTGGCTTCGCCCTGCTCGAGGTCCTCGACGGCCACGGCCACCTCGAGGAGATCGGCGTCCACCCCGACACCCAGGGGCGGGGCGTCGGTACGGCGCTGCTCGACGGCGCGCAGACGTGGTGCCGGCACCGGCGCGTCGACGCGCTCACCCTCACCACGTACCGGGACGTGCCGTGGAACGGGCCCTGGTACGAGCGGCGCGGCTTCGAGCGCATCGAGCCCGACGATCTCGGCCCCGAGCTCCGGGCCCGGGTCGCCCACGAGGCCACGCTCGGCCTCGACCCCGCACTGCGGGTCTGCCTGCGCCGTCCGGTCCCGTCGCCGGACTGACGCCGGTCACCGGGACACCGGTGGGCGCCCGGTTATCGTCGGCCCGGTGTCCGAACCGGCCGACACCCTGAAGCGCCTCGTCGCCGAACTGCCCGGCGGTGGCGAGGTCCGCGACGGCCAGCGCGAGATGGCCGAGGCCGTGGGCCGGTCGATCGAGTCGGGCCGGCACCTGGTCGTCCAGGCGGGGACGGGCACGGGCAAGACGCTCGCCTACCTCGTCCCTGCCGTCGTGAGCGGCGCCCGGGTCGTGGTGGCCACGGCGACCAAGGCGCTCCAGGACCAGCTCGCCGGGAAGGACCTCCCGTTCCTCGACGAGCACGTCGGCGACTTCCGGTGGGCGATCCTCAAGGGCCGGTCCAACTACGTGTGTCGCCAGCGCGTCGTCGAGCTGCTCGCCGAGCGCGAGGGCCAGCTCGACGTCGCCGTCGACGATCCCGGGCTCGTGACGGTGCTGGAGTGGGCCGAGGGCACCGACGTCGGCGACCGCGCCGAGCTCGCCGTCGAGCCCCGCCCGGTCGTGTGGGACGCGGTCAGCGTCGGCTCCGACGAGTGCCCGGGCGCGGCCAAGTGCCCCCAGGGCGAGACGTGCTTCGCCGAGCGGGCCCGGCAACGGGCGGCCGAGGCCGACGTCATCGTCGTCAACACCCACCTCTACGGGACGCACCTGGCCGCGGGGGGCGTCGTGCTCCCGCCCCACGACCTCGTGGTGATCGACGAGGCCCACCGCCTCGAGGAGGTCATCTCGTCGACCGCGGGCACCGAGCTGACACCCGGCCGGGTCAGCGCCGCGGCCTACGCGATCGGTCGCGTCATCGTCGACGACGCGCTCGTCACCGACCTCCTGGCCATCGCCGCCCGCCTCGGCGACGTCCTCGACCCCCTCGTCGGCGAGCGGCTCGACCCGCCCCCGGCCGCGCTCGTCGACCAGCTCGGCCGCCTCCGCGCCAAGCTCGACGATGCGGCCGCGTCGCTCCGCAAGGTGCCCGACGACAACGCCGACGCCGTCGCCCGCCGCAACCGCGCCCAGCAGATGGTCACCGGACTCGCCACCGACCTCACCAACGCGACGGTCGTCCCCGACGGCAGCGTCGCCTGGGTCGAGGGCCGACCGGGCGCGGCCCGCCTGCGCATCGCGCCGATCGACGTCGCCGCGCTGCTCGCCGAGGTGCTGTGGAGCGAGCTGCCGGCCGTGCTGTGCTCGGCCACGATCCAGCCGAAGCTGCCCGAGCGCCTCGGCCTGCCCCGGGGCAACACCGACGAACTCGACGTGGGCAGCCCGTTCGACTACGAGGCGAACGCCGTCCTCTACTGCGCGACGCACCTGCCCGACCCGCGCCAGGACCGCGCCGACGCCGTGCACGACGAGATCGCCGGCCTGATCGAGGCGGCCGGCGGCCGGACACTGGCGCTGTTCACGTCGTGGCGGGCCATGCAGGCCGCGGTTGAGGCGCTGCGCCCCCGGCTCGACACGCCGGTGCTCGCCCAGGGCGAGGAGCCCAAGCCGGCGCTGCTGCGCCGCTTCACCGACGACCCCGCGGCGAGCCTGTTCGCCACGATGTCGTTCTGGGAGGGCGTCGACGTCCCGGGGCCGTCGCTGTCGTGCGTGGTCATCGACAAGCTGCCCTTCGCCCGCCCCGACGACCCGCTGCTCGAGGCCCGGCGAGCCGAGGTCGGACCCAGGGCGTTCGAGCTCATCGACCTGCCGCGGGCGGTGACGTTGCTGGCCCAGGGCGCGGGACGGCTGGTGCGAACGGCCGCCGACCGCGGTGTCGTCGCCGTCCTCGACCCCCGCCTCGCCAGCGCCCGCTACCGCTGGGACCTGATCCGGGGGCTGCCGCCGATGCGCCGCACCAAGGACCCGGCCGAGGCCCACGAGTTCCTCCGCTCGCTGCGCGCCCCGTGAGGAGCGTGTCGGCGGTCGCCGCCCTCGCCGGCCCGATGGTCCTGTCGGGCTATCTCGTCGGCGCGCTCGTCATCCGTTTCCTGCTCCGCGACGACGAACCACCCCGGGTCACCGACCGCGTCCTGCAGGCGTTCACGACGCTGGCCGTGGCCACCGGCGCCTGGTGGACCATCCAGGAGGTGTCGCCGGGCAGCGGCTTCAGCCGGATCGGCTACTTCTCCAACCAGGTGCTCTCGGCCTGGCAGTCGGTCGCGCTGTGGTCGGGCCTCGCCGTCGTCGCCGGTCTGTGCGGTTCGGTGTTCCGGCGGTTCCAGGGCGACGACGGACTCGCCCCCGCGGGCGCACTGCTCGCCGCCCACTTCCCCTGGTTCCTGTTCGCCACGATCGGCGCCGGACTCGTCGGCCTCGGCGTCTCGCGCAACCCCCGCGTCGGGCGCCTCGCCGCGATCGGCGCGCTCCTGCCGGCCGCGTGGCTCGGCTGGCTCCTGGAGTGGCAACCGGCGTGGGGCCTGCCGGCGGGCCCGGAGGCGACCGTGTGGGCGATGGTGCTCACGATCGTGGTCGGCAGTCGCTGGTGGCACGACCGCCCGTTCGGCGCCGCCTGGTAGCCGGGCCCGGATCCGACCGCCGGGAGCCGGCGTCAGAAGCCGAGGTCGTCGAGGTCGGCCGGGCGTCGCTGCCAGTCCTTGCGGACGACGACCTGGAGCTCGACGTAGGCGCCGTCGCGGAGCTGCTCCCGGACCTTGGAGCCGACCTGCTTGAGGACCGACCCCTTCTTGCCGATGACGATGCCCTTCTGGGAGTCGCGCTCGACCATGATCTCGACCCGGATGTAGGGCCACTCGAGCTCGACGACGCGGGTGGCGATCGAGTGGGGCAGCTCGTCGTGGGTGACGGCGAGGAGCTGCTCGCGGACGAGCTCGGCGACCCAGACGGCGTCGTTCTGGTCGGTGATCATGTCGTCGGGGTAGTACTGCGGCCCCTCGGGCAGGCGGGCGACGAGGTGGTCGAGCAGGGCGTCGACGCCCTCGCCGGTCCGGGCCGACACGGGGAAGTAGGCCTCGAAGCCGAACTCGTTGGCCTCGGTGAGCTGGGCGAGCAGCTGCTCGGGCTTGGCCCGGTCGATCTTGTTGATCACGACGACGCCGTCGGCGGGCACCCGGGCCGCGACGAAGCGGTCGCCGGGGCCGATGGGCATCGTGGCGTCGATGACGAGGCAGACGACGTCGACGTCGCCGACGGTCTGGACGGCGGCGTCGTTGAGCCGTTCGCCGAGGGGCGTGCGGGGCTTGTGGATGCCGGGGGTGTCGACGAAGACCAGCTGCGAGCCGCCGTCGTCGGCCCGGTTGAGGACGCCGCGGATCTGGCGCCGGGTGGTCTGCACCTTGTCGGAGACGATGCTGACCTTCTCGCCGAGGATGCGGTTGAGCAGCGTCGACTTCCCGACGTTGGGGCGCCCGACGAAGGACACGAATCCGGATCTCATGCGGGGGCCTCGGATCTCATGCGGGGGCCTCGGCCAGGCGGTCGATGCGGATGAGGCTGATGCGGCGACCCTGCACCCGCGAGGCGGTAAGGCGGTGGTCGGCGATGTCGGCGTACTCGCCGTTGGTCGGCACGTGGCCGAGTGTCGCGAACAGGAGGCCGCCGATCGTGTCCCAGTCGCCCTCGGGGAGGTCGGCGCCGACGAGGTCGTTCACCTCGTCGAGCGGCATGCGGGCGTTGACCCGGTAGGCGCCGCCGGGGAGGGGTTCGGCCATGGGGTCCTCGACGTCGAACTCGTCGACGATCTCGCCGACCAGTTCCTCGATGAGGTCCTCGAGCGTGACGAGGCCGGCGACGCCGCCGTACTCGTCGATGACGACCGCCATGTGGAACTGCGACGACTGCATCTCGGGGAGCAGGGCCGAGACCCGTTGCTGCTCGGGGACGAAGCGGGCCGACCGGACGTGGTCGGCGACGGCGGCGGCGCCGCGGCCGTCGCGCTCGGCGCGCATCAGGTCCTTGGCGTAGGCGATGCCGACGACGTCGTCGATGCCCACGCCGGTGACCGGTACCCGGCTGTAGCCGTTGAGGATCACGACCTCCATGACGTCGCTCACCCGCCAGGTGGACTCGACGGTGACCATGTCGGGGCGGGGCACCATGACCTCGCGGACGATGGTGTCGCCGAACTCGATGATCGAGCGGATGAGCGCCTGCTCCTCCTCCTCGATCGCCTCGGCCTCGACGGCGACCTCGGCGAAGGCGAGCAGCTCCTCCTCCGACACGCGGGGGCGGTTCTCGTCGACGGCGCGTCCGCCGTTGCCGCCGCGCACGAGGCGCGACGTGGCCTCGCCGACCCACGACAGCGGCGGCACGCGCACGAGGCCACGGGCGACGACGGCGACCCGGGGCGCGAGCCGGTCGGTGCGGACGAGGGCGATGACCTTGGCGGTCGACTCGACGATGCCGAGCCCGACGACGAGGCCGGCGACGGCGACGGCGCGGACCCAGGCCTCGGGGTCGGTGTCCTCGACGGCGACGAGGACGACGACGACCACGCCGATCTGGGCGGCGAGGCGGAGCGCGACCAGGACCGACACGTTGGACTGGCGCCGGGCGAGCAGGCCGACCAGCTCCTGGGCGCGTTCGGCGCCCTCGTCGGCCAGGGTGGCGGCCCGGGCGCGCGTGAAGTGCGCGAGCACCAGTTCGGCGACGGCGAGCACGACGATCACCGCCACGAGGGCGACGGTGACGGCGACGGTGAGGGGCAGGCCCACGGCGGCGATCAGTCGGGGCGGTGGAACCGCTCGAGGTGGGCGCGCTCGCGGGCCTGCATGGCCTCGCGCTCGTCGGGGTCGGCGTGGTCCATGCCGAGCACGTGGAGGATGCCGTGCACGACGAGCAGGGCGATCTCGTCGTCGACACCGCCGTCGTGGAACGGTGCGCCGGCGTGCTCGGGCGCCTGGCGGGCGGCGACGGCGGGGCACACGACGAC
>JBHIXO010000203.1:0-7795 GCA_041984725.1 Acidimicrobiales bacterium
GACCGCGAGCAGGACCCACAGGACGCGCAGACCAGCCACGGCGCCGGCAGCCCGGGTCGGCCCGGTGACGTCGCGCAGGTCGACCACGACGAAGCGCAGCTCGCGGTCGGCGAGGCCGAACAGGTCGTCGTCGGGGTCGATCTCGACGCCGAGGGGCCCGAGTGGGACACCGTCGAGGACGGCGGCCGCCGACCCCGCGACGGCGCGCAACACGGGTGTCAGGTCGACGGCGATCCGTCCGTCGACGACGAGGGCCGTGTCGCGACCGTCGAGGAGGGCGTCGACCTGGGCATGCGCGAGCGTCGTACCGCGGACCCAGAGGTCCTCGACCACCTCGGTCTCGAGCGTGCGCCGGATGGCGGGCTCGATGAGTCCGGGCACCCGCACGCCGATCCACTCCTCGAGGTCGCGCCGCACCGACCCCGGCAGGAGCGGCACCTGACCGGCCACCGTCGTGGCGATCGCGGGCGTGAGCGTGGCGGTCAGGTCGGCCGCCAGCGCGTCCACGACCGCGGGCTCCTCGATCAGCGGCGCGGTCGCCGCCACCCACCGCTCCCGGTCGCGCACGTCCCGCTCGATCCAGAACCCCATCGCCGCGAGCGGGACCGCGACCGCCACGACCAGCGCCGCCCCGATCGTCACCAGCCGAACCGGCACCCCCCGGACGCTACCGGCGGCGTGGGCTGGTCGACTCCGGGCGCAGGACGTTGCACCGGCGCGACACCACACGCCCGGAGCCTGTTCGCTCAGGGTCGGGGCCGCCCGGAAGTTGATTCCGTCGCCCGACGACGGAACCC
This sequence comes from Acidimicrobiales bacterium, assembly GCA_041984725.1. GTDB lineage: Bacteria > Actinomycetota > Acidimicrobiia > Acidimicrobiales > Salinilacustritrichaceae > Salinilacustrithrix. The sequence continues at coordinate 798 of JBHIXO010000203.1, forward strand.
GACGAACCCGGAGGCCACCGGGGCCGGAGGGTTCGCGTGGAGGTGAGGGGATTCGAACCCCTGGCCTCCTCGATGCGACCGAGGCGCTCTAGCCAACTGAGCTACACCCCCGAAGGGAGTCGGCAGCGTAGCGGACGGTCGGCCGTGGTCCCGAACCGCTAGTGGTCGCCGCCGGCGGCCTCGATGGCGCGCTGGAGGCGGGTCTGCAGAGCGGTCGTGGTCACGTCGCCGCGGGTGCGTTCGGTGACGGCGCGGAGCGAGTCGACGGTGCGGCGCAGGCCGCCGGTGAGGGCGTCGGGGAGGTCGACGGAGGCGAGGACGTCGGTGGCGTCGTTCATCGCGCCGAGCAGCTCCTCGGCGGTGTCGAGGTCGCCGGCCCGGAGCAGGTCGAGGACGGCGCGACGCAGTTCGCTGGCCGCCTCGGCGAGGCCGCGGAGCCACGAGTGCGCCATCACGCCGATGTCGTCGGGCGCCGGCATGGGCTCGCCGGCGAGGAAGGCGGCGCAGAGGCGGGCCTCGGCGTACTCCTTCTCGGCGTCGTGGAGAAAGCCGGCGTGGGCGACGCCCGGATGGTCGGCGACGGCCTCCTGGGCCGTGCGCAGGTGGCGCTCGCTCTCGGCGACCTCGGCGACGTGGCGGTCGGCATCGCCGCGATGCAGCGCCCGGATGGCGAGCGACGCGTGGCGGATCACCTGCCGGCAGGCGGGCAGGGCGACCTCGCGGGCCTTGTGGGCGGCGCCGAGCCCGCTGCGGATGGCGTCGACCTGGAGGTCGAGTTCGTGACGGCGATCGGTCACGGCCGGCCCGGTCCGGGCCGCCGCCGGACCACGATCGCGGCGTGCGGGCTCAGGCCAACAGAGCTCAGGCGATCAGGGCGCAGGTGGCGCCGGGATCAGTTGGCCTGGCGGCGCAGGAGCGCCTGCTGCGTGGCCGAGGGGCGGGGCAGGCGGTGCAGCTCGCCGAGCCGGGCCGGAGCGGCGGGCTCGAAGGCCATGCGCGGCGCCGGGCGGGCGGCGTGGCGCCGGGCGGCGGCGCGGGCCTGGGGCCGCTGCTGCTGGACCTGGAGGAGGAGGGCGACGTAGCCGAGGAGGGCGGCGTCGACGCCCAGGTGGAGCAACCAGACGGCGCCACCGGCGACGAGGGCCAGCAGGAGGGTCAGTACGGCGGCGACGGCGAGCGTGGCGAGGACGTCGCGGCGGCGGCGCAGGACGTCGGTGCGGGTCATGCTCCGGCGGGGCGCCGGGTGACTGGGCATCGGGGCGTAGGGGTCGCCGGTGCGCTGCAGCACGTGCAGCTGGCGGCGGAAGTCGCCGATCGAGTGGGAGGGGTGGACTGCTCGGCGCCGTTCGAGATACGGCGGGAGAAGCACGGCTGCCCAGATCGCAGCAAGCACCAGTAGCACCATGACGGTCACGCTCCTCGCCTCGCTTTCGGTGAATCGGACCGTACGGAACCCGGGTTCGCGGCTGGGGGATTTCCAGCCCGAAGGGTGTACGGCGATGGTCGGTCAGGTGAATGCAGGTCGCACCGGATGACGACTGCCGGAAGACGGCATGACGAGCCCGGCGGGTTCTTTACGTTTCTACTACGAAACGCAACATCCTGACAACCACCGCGCTTGAAGAATTTTGCGCGGTCCGGGGTGCGTCAGAGCACCCCGTCGTCGGCGGCCGGGGTGCGCCGGTAGGTCCCGGAGCGGCCGCCCGTCTTCTCCCAGAGGGTGATGTCGCCGAGCACCATCGAGCGGTCGGCCGACTTGCACATGTCGTAGATGGTCAGGCAGGCGACCGAGCACGCGGTCATGGCCTCCATCTCGACGCCGGTGCGGTCGATCGTGTCGACCTGGGCCTCGACCTCGATGAAGTCGTCCTCGATCCGGAAGTTGACGAGCACCGAGCCGACGAGCAGCGGGTGGCACAGCGGGATGAGGTCGGGCGTGCGCTTGGCCGCCTGGATGCCGGCCACCCGGGCGACGGCGAGGACGTCGCCCTTGCTGATGGCACCCCGGGCGACGAGCGAGGTCGTCTCGGGCTGCATGTAGACCCGCCCCCGCACGATGGCCCGGCGGTGCGTCGGGTCCTTGGGGGTGACGTCGACCATGCGGGCCCGGCCCAGCGGATCGAGGTGGGTCAGGCCGCGGTCGGACATCCCGAGGGAGTGTAGGTGACGACCGGGTGACGGGCCGCAGTGGACGACCGCGGTGGACAGCATCCGGCCGGACGCGCCGGATCCCGGGCACGGGGGCCCGGGATCCGTACGGTTCGTCGGGAGGCGGGTCACACGACGTGGGCCGCCCACCCCCACTGCGAACCCTCCTGGCTCTGCTCGTAGTAGACGCCCTCGATCGAGGTGTCGGAGGTGATCACGCCCTCGTAGGTGCCCCGCCGGAAGCCGAGGCGCTCGGGGGCGTCGTCGACGAAGACCACGGTGCCGTCGGCCTCGACCTGCCCGACAAGCGTGAACTCGCCCGTGGCGGCCCAGCTGCTGGTCCCGGTGATCGAGCCGTCGGCGTGGACCTCGATCACGAAGGAGTGGGCGGCGGCGGGGTCGGTGACCTGGCCGGCGACGACGATGCTCTCGGCCCCCTCGGCGGGCTGGTCCATGCGGGGCCCGGCGTCCGCCGACGGCGCCGCGGCGACCGGGACGGCGAAACCCTGGACGGCATCGGCGTCGAACAGGTCGAGCAGGGCCCGGACGTGGCGGGCGTGCACACCGAAGTTGTTCGAGGCCGCGGCCTGGCGCTCCACGGCGACCTCACCGTCCTCGTCGGGGGTGAGGACGAGGCGGACGGTGCCGGCGTTGTTCACCGCGATGACCTCGCCGCACGCCGTGATGGCCGAGCCCGACGTCCCGGGCGTGGTCGGCGCCTGGTGCTGCAACACGTCGAGGTTGGCGGCGGTCACCTCGGCGGTCCGGTCGTAGCTGCGCAGGGCCGTGACCGAGCCGGTGAGCGAGGTGGCCTGGGGCACGGTGAGGCCCGGGATCGCGGTGATGTGCTCGTCGACGTCGCCCGGGAAGCCCGACAGCAGGATGGTGTCGCCGGCGGCGATCGGGGCGTAGTCGGCGGCCAGGGTCAGGACGCTCGGCACGACCTCCTTGGTGGTGAGGAGGGCGACGTCGGGCGAGCCGAGCGGGTCGCCGGTGTAGTCGGGGTGCACGAGCGCCCGGAGCAGTTCGACGACCTTGCCGGTGCCGGCCTGGACGGCGACCGCCCGGCTGAGCTGGAGGCCACTCTCGGCGATGCCCTCGTAGGCCTCGGCGACGTGACCGTTCGTGACGAGGACCCGGTCGTCGATGGCCCAGGCCGTGCCGATCGGGATGTAGCGGGGGTCGGCCTCACCGGCGACGACGAACTCGCCGAACACCTGGTAGGTCGCCCGGTTCATCGCCTCGAACACCTCCTGGTGGGCCGGGCAGTTGGCCGGTGCGTCGGCGAACCCGCCGGCGTTGCCGTCGACGTCGCCGCCCGGGCCCTGGGCGGCCGGTCCGGCCGCGTTCTCACCCGCGGCGAGGCCGGCGTCGACACCGGCTTCGAGGTCGGATCGGCCGCCGCAGGCGGCGAGCAGGACCGGGACGGCGAGGGCGAGGACGGCGAAGCGGCGGCGGCGAGGCAGCCGGCGAGCGGGGCCGGCGGCGGTCCGACCGGCGGCGGTCCGGCCGGTGGGAGCGGTGGGAGCGGGGGTGGTGTTGGTCATCGGGTCCTCCGGGCGTCTGCGGTGCTGGATCGGGCCGGTCGCCGGTCGGCGTCCTGGCCTGGTTCAGGTGTACGACGACCGCCGAATTCCCGTAATCGGGGGCACCCCCCACACCGCTGCCTACGATCCGGGTCGGTGAGCGGGCTCGACGTGACCTTCATCGACGAGACGTACGTGCTCGACCCGGGCGACGAGCTCACGTTCGGGCGAGAGGCCGACCTCGTCGTCGACGATGCGAACCCCTACCTGCACCGCCTGCTCGGCACCTTCGTCCACCACGACGGCTCGTGGTGGCTCCGCAACGACGGCCGCAACATCGAGCTCACGGTCGTCACCGATCGGGGCACGCGCATCGCGCTGGCGCCCCGCTCGTCGCAGACGCTCACCGGCGGCGGCGGTGTCGTCCGCTTCCAGGCCGGCGCCCTGCGCTACGAGCTGACGTACGAGCAGGCGACCCCGGCGGGCCCGGCGATCCCCGACCGACCCGACCCGTCGGTCACGGCGTCGCGCACCCGGGAGTTCGGCGCGCTCCGCCTGAACGTCGAGCAACGCCAGATGCTCGTGGCGCTGGCCGAACCCTGGCTGCGCGACCCGACGGCGCCTCGGTTCGAACTACCGGCGAACGCCGAGATCGCCGGGCGGCTCGGGTGGTCGCTCCGCAAGTTCGACCGCAAGCTCGACTATCTGTGTCGCCGCCTCGACGAACTGGGGGTCCGAGGCGTCCGGGGTCGGGCCGGCGAGCAGGCCGCCGAGCGACGTCGCGTGGTGGTGGATCACGTCCTCACCCACGGTCTCGTCACCGCCGACGATCTGGCGCTGCTCGGCGAATGCTGACCCGGCTCGCGACGAGCCGCAGTGGACGGCGGTCAGCCGCCGATCTGGGACATCGACTTCCGGGGCCGGATGAACTGGACGTTGCCGATGGCGTGCCCCGCCCACTTGGCGCGGACGGCGCGCTGCATCACGGCGGCGAGGTCGTCGTCGGTCGCGCCGGCGCGCATCGGGCCGCGCAGGTCGAACTCGTCGAGCGCGAAGAGGCAGTTGCGGAGCTGGCCCTCGGCGGTGAGCCGCACGCGGTCGCAGTCGCCGCAGAAGGGCTTGGTCACGCTGGGGATCACGCCGACGACGCCGCCGGGGTCGTCGAGGTCGCGGTCGAGGTAGCGGAAGCGCTCGGCGGGTTGGCTGCCGCGGGCGATCGGCTCGAGCGGGAACACGGCACCGATGCGGGCGACGATCTCGTCCTGGGAGACGACCTTGCCCTGCTGCCAGCCGGCGTCGGCGTCGAGCGGCATGAACTCGATGAAGCGGATGGTGACCCCGACGTCGCGGCCGTAGCGGGCGATGTCGAGGACCTCGTCGTCGTTGACGCCGCCCACGAGCACGACGTTGACCTTCACCGGATCGAGCCCGGCCTCCTTGGCCGCCTCGATGCCGTCGAGCACCCGGGCGAGTTCGTCGCGGCGGGTCAGCTCCTGGAACCGGTCGGGCCGCAGCGAGTCGAGGCTCACGTTGACGCGCGACAGCCCGGCCGCGGCGAGGGCGTCGGCGTGCTGGCGCAGCGTGGCCCCGTTGGTGGTGAGGGCGATGTCGACGCCGAGGGTGGCCAGCGACTCGACCAGGACCGGGAGGTGCGCACGGACGGTCGGCTCGCCGCCCGTGAGGCGGATGCCGTCGAAGCCGAAGCGCTCGACGAAGATCCGGGCCAGCCGGGTGATCTCCTCGAAGCTGAGGATCTCGTCCTTGGGGAGCCACCGCATGCCCTCCTCGGGCATGCAGTACGTGCAGCGGAAGTTGCACCGGTCGGTCACCGAGATCCGCAGGTCGCGGTGCACGCGCCCGAAGGTGTCGATCAGCTGCTCACCCATGACCCGCCCCAGGCTAACGGTCCTTGCGAACGGGCCACCGGGTCACCGGGTCGGCGGGTCAGCGCAGGCCGAGGACGACCGCGAGCGCAGCGTCGACGCCCCACAGCTCCTCGGGTCGCAGGCGACCGACCAGATCCCCGAGTCGCGAACCATCGACCGCTCCGAGTTGCTCGACCAGCACCCGCGTCGTCGTCCCCTCGACCTCGACCTCCGGACGGAACGACGCCGGTCGGGCGCTCGTCGACGTCGGCGCGACGATGACCGTCGACCGCGGGAGGAAGGCGTCGGCCTGCACGACGACCCCGAAGCGGTCGCCGGACTGTTCGTGTCCGACGCGCGGCGGCACCCGCAGGCGGAAGACGTCACCCCGGAGCACGCAAGGATTCCATGACGTCGGCCACGGCCTGCATCTCGCGCCGATCGGCCTCGTCGTCCTCGAGGGCCGCCACCTCGGCGGCGAGGGAGCGGTGCTCGGCCAGACGTCGCGCTTCGGCGATGAGTGCCGTGCGAACGGCTTCCGAACGACTCAGTCCCGACGCTTCGAGACTGCGCAGCGCCTGCGCGGCCTGATCGTCGAGCCGGACGGAGAGCGAGTGCGCCACCGGATCAAATGTACCGCAGATCGCGTTACAACCGGTCAGCGCAGGCCGAGGACGACGTCGTCGTGGAACAGCCAGGCGTCGGGGCGCATGTCGAGGCGGTGGTGGGGCGGGTCGACCGCCAGGGCCGCGGCGTCGTCGGCGACCTCGTAGCCGGCGTCGCCCTGCCACAGTGCGACCAGGCCGCCGTCGTCGACGAGGATGCGGGTGAAGTACGGGAACGGCTCGCGGTCGCCGGCGTCGGCCAGGACGGCGGCGACGTCGTCGTGGCGGGCGAGGTCGTGGAGCGTGACGATCGTGGGCGGCGCGAGCTGGATCTCGCCGGCGTCGCGCCGGGCCAGCATCTCGGTGGGCACGACCCACTCGTCCTCGTGGATCTCGCCGCCGTCGACGGTGACCTCCCCCGCCTCCCCGACCGGAGCGCGGCACACGAAGAACCAGGTGGCGTAGCGCTTGTTCGCGTTGATGGCGACGATCGGCGGGGTCCAGTGGCTGTACGGGACCATCTCGCCGGGCTCGACCAGCAGGTCGGCTTCCTCCACCGCCTCGCGCGCCGCGGCCCGGCGGGCGGCGGCGAGGTCGTCGTAGGGGTTGGCGGGGTCGTCGTCCTCGGGGTCGACGCGTCCGCCCGGGAACACCCACATCCCGCCGAAGCTGCCCCGGGCGTTGCGGCGCAGCATGAGCACCTCGAAGCCACCGCCGGGGCGGTCGCGCAGCGGGATGACGGTGGCGGCCGGGATCAGGTCTACGCCGGCGCCGCCGGGGACGGCTTCGGGGCCGGTCACGACGTCAGGCCGACGCCTCGACCAGCGCCCGCTTCGTCAGCACCCGGGCGAGGT
>JBHIXO010000204.1:0-7750 GCA_041984725.1 Acidimicrobiales bacterium
ATCCGGCGAGGTCGGCCTCCGAGGGCAGGACGGCACCGGCCGCCAGGGATCCGGCCGCGATCTGGGCGCGGAGCTCCTCGGCGATCGCCCGGTACCGGATCTGGCGCGAAGGCTTCACAACTTGTCTCATAGTTGTCTATATTCGACCACGAGGCAAGTCCGGGTCCGCCGAGCGACGGCGACCCGGCCCCCACCCTGTCCACCGTCCGCATCCCAACGTCAGGATCCGCACCCATGCCGGTCACGTCCTCCACGCCGATCGAACTCGTCAACGCCGTCTACGACCGACTGCCGGAGTCGACGGCCATCGGCCGGGACCGGCTCGGGCGGCCCCTGACCCTGGCCGAGAAGATCCTGATCAACCACCTGCGTGACCGGCAGGGCCAGGAACTCGAGCGGGGCCGCAGCTACGCCGACTTCGACCCGGACCGGGTCGCCATGCAGGACGCCACCGCCCAGATGGCGTTGCTGCAGTTCATGACCGCCGGCCTCGACGAGGTCGCCGTCCCCTCCACGGTCCACTGCGACCACCTCATCCAGGCCAAGGTCGGGGCGCTCAAGGACCTCGAGGTGGCGGTCGACACCAACGCCGAGGTCTACGAGTTCCTCCGCAGCGTGTCGGCGAAGTACGGGATCGGCTTCTGGAAGCCGGGCTCGGGCATCATCCACCAGGTCGTGCTCGAGAACTACGCCTTCCCCGGCGGGATGATGATCGGCACCGACTCCCACACCCCCAACGCCGGCGGTCTCGGCATGGTCGCCATCGGTGTCGGCGGCGCCGATGCGGTCGACGTGATGACCGGCTTCCCGTTCAACGTCCGCTGGCCCAAGCTCATCGGCGTCCACCTCACCGGCCGCCTCTCGGGCTGGAGCGCGCCGAAGGACGTCATCCTCAAGGTCGCCCAGATCCTCACCGTGAAGGGCGGCACCGGCGCCATCGTCGAGTACTTCGGGCCCGGCGCCGACAGCCTCACCGCCACGGGCAAGGGCACCATCTGCAATATGGGGGCCGAGATCGGCGCCACCACGTCGCTGTTCCAGTTCGACGAGAACATCGCCGCCTACCTGAAGGCCACGGGCCGCGAGCAGATCGCCGACGCGGCCAACGCCGTCGCATCCGACCTCCGCGCCGACCCCGAGGTGATGCAGAACCCGGGCGACTTCTTCGACGAGGTCATCGAGATCGACCTGTCGACCCTGCCGCCGATGATCAACGGTCCCCACTCCCCCGACCGCGCCCACGTCATCGGCACCGGCGACGGCGCCGTCGGCGACGCCGCCCGGGAGAACGACTGGCCGGTCGAGATCTCCGCCGCGCTGATCGGCTCGTGCACCAACTCGTCCTACGAGGACATCACCCGCGCCGCGTCGATCGCCCGCCAGGCCAAGGCGAAGGGCCTGCGCGCCAAGACCAAGCTCCTCGTCACGCCCGGGTCCGAGCAGATCCGGGCCACGATCGAGCGCGACGGCCTGCTCGACGACCTCGAGGCCATCGGCGGCGAGGTGCTCGCCAACGCCTGCGGCCCGTGCATCGGCCAGTGGGCCCGTCCCGGCGTCGACCTCGACGTCCCGAACTCGATCGTCAACAGCTACAACCGCAACTTCCCGAAGCGCAACGACGGCTCGGCCGCCACGCTCAGCTTCGTGACGTCGCCCGACACGGTGATCGCCATGGCGCTCGCCGGGCGCCTCGACTTCGACCCCCGCACCGACGGCCTCGTGAACGACGCCGGCGACGAGGTCCGCCTCGACGAGCCCGTCGGCGTCGACCTGCCGCCGCAGGGCTTCGACCCCGGCGAGGACACGTTCGTGCCGCCGCCCACCGACGGCGGCGACGTGGCCGTGCAGGTGGCCCCCGACTCCGACCGGTTGCAGCTGCTCGAGCCGTTCGAGCCCTGGGACGGCCAGGACTTCACGGGGCTGCCCGTCGCCATGAAGGCGCAGGGCAAGTGCACGACCGACCACATCTCGATGGCCGGTCCGTGGCTGAAGTACCGCGGCCACCTCGAGAACATCTCGGGCAACCTGTTCCTCGGTGCGGTCAACGCGTTCACCGGCGAGGCCGGCGAGGGCAAGGACCCCGTCGACGGCACGGTCAAGTCGTTCCCCGACGTGGCGCGGTCGCTGCACGAGGCCGGCCGACGCTGGGTCGCCGTGGGCGACGAGAACTACGGCGAGGGCTCCTCCCGCGAGCACGCCGCCATGGAGCCCCGGTTCCGGGGCTGCGCCGCCGTCTTCGCCCGGAGCTTCGCCCGCATCCACGAGACCAACCTGAAGAAGCAGGGCGTGCTGGCGCTGACCTTCGCCGACCCGGCGAGCTACGACCTCATCGGCGAGGACTCCACGATCGACATCGTCGGCCTGGCCGATCTCGCCCCCGACCAGCCGGTCACGGTGCGGGTCAACCAGCCCGGCGGCGGCGTCGACGAGTTCCAGGCCACGCACACGATGAGCCCGGAGCAGATCGAGTGGTTCCAGGCCGGTTCGGCCCTGAACATCATCCGGCGCAAGGGCGGCGGCGCCAACGCCTGACACGGCCGGCGCCTGATCACACGGACGCGAGAACGCCGGGCCCGAGATGGGCCCGGCGTTCGTCGTCTACGTGGTGGCCGGCGCGCTGGGCGCCGGCGGTCACACGGGGGTTCGTCAGCTGGTGCCGGTGAGCGCCTGGAACTCGGCGGAGTCGGCGAACAGGGCGACCATGGCCTCGCGGGTCGTGTCGCCGGCGGTCAGCCGCTCGACCCAGTAGGCCTCGCCGCCGGCATCGGGCTCGCGCCCGAGGGTGGCGACGTAGGTGAACTCGACGAACTCGTCCACGTCACCGCCGAGCACCTGGCCGAAGCGGTCGAGGAACTCCTCGGACTGCGTGAAGGCGTTGATGATGTCGGCGGAGTTGTCGCCGGTGGACGTGTCGGTCCAGTAGGCGAAGCCCGACTCGTCCGGGGCGCGGTTCAGGAGCGCGGCGTAGTACCGGGTGATGGTGCCCTCGGTGCCGGCCGTCTCGTCGTAGGGGGCGGGGACGATGATGTCGACGAGGCGCAGCGCACCGCAGGCGGTGGGCGCGGTCGCCTCGAGGGGCAGGTCCGGGTCCAGCGAGCTGGGCGCGTCGCCGTCGTAGGCGCCGCTGCCGTCGAAGTCGGCACCGTGCAGGACGACTGCACCGTTGGCGAGGTCGCGGGCGACGGCGGGGTCGAGGTCGATCACGCGCTCGTAGGTGTAGGCGCCGTCCTGACCGACGGGGAAGCGCTCGACGGCGAGGGCCGAGTCGGCGCTCGTGTCGCCCTCGGTCGTGAGCGACGTCACGACGCTGCCGTAGGCGGGGACGCCCTCGACGACGGAGACGATGCCGTCGCCGTCGGTGTCGTTGGCGTCGGCGGTCGGGCAGGTGGCGGCACCGGCCTCGGGCATGTGGACGTGCTGGGCGTGGGGCGCGCCGTCGGGCGTCACGCCGTCGGCGGTGATCGTGACGAGGGCGCGATTCTGCGCGAACACCTCGATGCGGACCTCGCCGTCACCCGGCGCGTTCAGCGCGGCGAGGTCGGCGGTGTAGACGCGACGCAACTGGCCCTCGTGGGCGGCGCCGGCCGGGCTGGCGGTGGCCGCGAGTCCGGCACCGACCGCGAGCGCGGCGAAGGAGAAGAGGAGCTTCTTCATCAGGGGAGACCCTCCGGGGCCTCGGGGAGCCGACGCGGGACAGCGAATCTCGCCGACCGGGGCTCCCACTGGTCTCCGGGACCGATGGGTCCCTGGATGACGATTTTCCGAGATGACTTCCGGCCCGTCCCGGTCAGCCCGTGTTGCGCATGCCGGCGGCGACGCCGTTGACGGTGAGCAGCAGGGCGCGGCGGAGCCGGCGCCCCTCGGGGCCGTCGGGGTCCTCGCGCCGGGTCCGCTGGAGCAGCGCGACCTGCAGGATGTGGATCGGGTCGAGGTAGCGGTCGCGGATGCCGAGCGTGTGGGCGATGGTCGGCAGGTCGCCGAGCAGCGAGCGGCCGGTCAGGTCGGTGACGGCGCCGACGGTCCGTTCGTGCTCGTCGACGACCACGTCGAAGAGGTGACGGTGCCCGTCGGGGACGAGCGCGTCGACGTAGCGGCGGGCGATGCCGAGGTCGGTCTTGGCGAGCGTCATCTCGACGTTGGAGAGGAACGTGCCGAAGAACGTCCACTCGCGCAGCATCTCGGCGAGGTCGTCGCCGTGGCCCGCGTCGACGGCGGCGGCGAGCCCGGACCCGACCCCGAACCAGCCGGGGACGATCTGGCGTGACTGGGTCCACCCGAACACCCACGGGATGGCCCGCAGACCGTCGAGCCCGCCGCCCTGGGTGCTGCGCCGGGCGGGCCGGGAACCGATGTTGAGGTGGGCGAGCTCCTCGACGGGCGTCGAGGCGCGGAAGTAGTCGGGCAGGGCCGGGTCCTCGACGAACGCGCGGTAGGCGCGGAACGCCGACCCCGACACCAGCTCCATGACCTCCGACCATCGCGCCAGCACCGCGGCGTCGTGGGCGGGTTCGCGCCGGGCGACCGTCGCCTCGAACACGGCGGACACGGCGAGGTCGAGGTTGCGTCGGGCGAGCTGGGGGACGCCGTACTTGTCGGCGATGACCTCGCCCTGCTCGGTGATCTTGACGTCGCCGTCGATGACCCCCGACGGCTGGGCGAGGATCGACGCGTTGGTGGGGCCGCCGCCGCGCCCGACCGTCCCGCCCCGGCCGTGGAACACGCGGATGTGCACGCCGTGGCGCCGGGACGTGTCGCGGATCGCCCGCAGCGCCTTGTGGATCTCCCACTGGCTCGTGGCGATGCCGCCGTCCTTGTTCGAGTCGGAGTAGCCGACCATCACCTCCTGGCCGCCGCGCAGCTCGACGATGCGGCGGTAGGCGGGCACGGCGAGGAGCTGGTCGAGCACGCCGGACACCGCCCGCAGGTCCTCGATGGTCTCGAACAGCGGCACGATGCCGATGCGGGCGATGCCCGCCGACAGGTCGACCAGGCCGACCTCGCGGGCGAGCAGGACGGCGGCGAGGACGTCGTCGACGCCGCGGGTCATGGAGATGACGTAGCTCTCGACGATCGCGTCGCCGTCGCGGTCCATCCGCTCGCGCAGGGCGCGGAAAACGGCGAGCGCGTCGCCGTCGTCGACGGGCGTACCGGGCGGGGCGAGCGGCCGGCGCGACGACAGCTCGGCGACGAGCAGTGCGGTGCGGGCGGTGGGGTCCTCGGGGTAGGTGACGCCGCTGCCGGCGAAGAGGCGCCCGAGGCTCTCGTGGAGCCGGGCCGAGTGCTCGCGCACGTCGAGGGTGGCGAGGTGGAAGCCGATGGCCGAGACGAGCCGGCGGACGCGAGCGAGCCGGCCGTCGGCGATGAGGGTCCCGTGGTGGGCCCGCAGCGACCGGTCGAGCACGGCGAGGTCGTCGAGCAGCGCGGCCGGCGAGGCGTACGCCCTCGGGTCGTCGGGCTGCGACCGCGCCAGGCGCAGTCGTTCGGCGACACCGGTCAGGAGCAGCCGGTACCACTCCCCCTCCGCTCGCCGCCCGGCCTCCTCGAATTCGACCGGGAAGTCGTGGCGGGCGCCGGCGACCGCGTCGCGGAGCTCGGCGCCGGGCTCGCGGATCCGGTCCGACGTGCTCATCTCGGCCCGCAGGTCGGCGATCTCCTCGGCGAGCAGGCGCAACGCCCGATCACGTTGCAGTGCGAGCACCTCGACGGTCGTCGCCGGGGTCACGTTGGGGTTGCCGTCGCGGTCGCCACCGACCCAGCTCCCGAACCGGATCGGGGTGAGCGGGTCGTCGACGGCGATGCCCCCGGTGCGCAGCGTCAGCGCGAGGTCGTCGAGGACGTGGGGCAGGGCGTGCCGGACGACCTGGTCGAGGTAGTACAGGACCGTGCGGGCCTCGTCGGCCGGCTGCGGGCGCTCGCGACGCAGTTCGTCGGTCTGCCACATGGCGTCGACCAGCTCGTCGATCCGGGTATCGATGCGGCGCTGCTCGACCGCCGTGGTGGCGGGCAGCACCCGATGTTCGAGCAGCGTGCCGATCTCGGTGAGCTTGTCGAGGATCGACCGCCGCGACGCCTCGGTCGGGTGGGCGGTGAAGACGGGACGCAGCTCGACCGTGCCCAGCGCCCGGGCGAGGTCGTCGGCGGCGAAGCCCCGCGCCAGGAGGCGCTCGACCGTGTCGGTGATGCGGCCGGCGTCGGCCTTGCGCTCGTTCAGCTCCTCGATGCGGTGGACCTGCTCGGCCACGTTGGCCAGGTGGAAGTAGAGCGTGAAGGCCCGCACGAGGCGGATGGCGTCGGTGGTGTCGACTTCCTCGAGGACCCGCGACAGCTCCTCGGCCCGCGGCGAGTCGTGGTGGGCGGGGTCGTGGCCGCGCTCGCCGCGGATGTCGCGGGCGAGCACCCGCACCCGCTCGACCAGGTCGAGCATCGCCTCGCCCTCCTGGCGGACGATCGTGCGGCCGAGCTGGGTGCCGAGCCGGCGGATGTCGGCGCGCAGGTCGTCGTCGGGTCGCGACTCGGGTCCGGCCGCCTCGACCGGGACGGGGGCGGGACTGCGCACACGGCCTCCTCGGAGAGCAGGGCCCCCACCGTAACGGCGGGGCGGGTCACCGGGGTCGGGGCGCGTGTTGCCGCTGCGTGAACCGTCGGCGCCGTCAGGCCGTCGCCACGACGTCGGAGGCGATCACGGCACGGGCGGGCGCCGTGGCCCGGTGGACGAAGACCACACTGCCGGCCACGATGAGCACGTCGCCGATGCTGAAGACGTTGGCGAGCGGCAGCGGCTCGGGGACCGCGAACACGTCGCCGAGGGCGGCGAGCCGCGCACCCTCGGCCGGTGCGGAGTTCTCGAACCCGTCGGCGACCATCTCGTCTGCGAGGCCGGCCCGGGCCACGGCGTCGACGTCCGCGGGCATGACGCCGTCGTTCGCCGCGATCGCGGCGAGGTTCAACAGGCCGCCCACGCCCATGGCCACCAGACCCACGTCCCGGCGGTTGGCCCACACGAAGGCGAGGGCGGCGGCGTAGCTCGCCAGGTGCAGGGCGACGGCCACGGCGGTGGCGACACGGTCGGCGAGCACCTCGATGAGCACGATCTGGAGGAGGACCGCGACGACGGCCAGCCCGGCACGCCGGATGCGGACGTCGGCGAGCCGGCGGAGCGATCCGCCCCGCAGCGGGACCAGGGCGATCCCACCGAGGACGAGGACGGGGAGGATCATGCGGGCCGGCGGGCGGGGACGGGGCCGGACGCGGTCGGCGCGAGCGCGGGATCCCGAGCCTCGCGTCCCAACCAGGCGAAGGTCTCCGCCGTCGGTACCGGGCGGCAGTAGTGGAACCCCTGCGCCATGTCGCAGCCGAGCCGGCGCAGCTCGGCGACGACCGACTCGCTCTCCACGCCTGCCGCGACGACCTCGGCGCCGAGGCTGTGCGCCAGGGCGATGATCGGGCCGACGAACCGGGCGCCATCGCCGCCGTCGAGGTCGGCGACCAGCGACCGGTCGATCTTGACCTGGTCGATGGGCAGACGGATCAGGTGCTCGAGTGAGCTCGTGCCCGACCCGAAGTCGTCCATGGCGACGTGGACGCCGTGGTCGACGAGACGGCCGAGCGTGCGTGCGATGCCCTCGAGGTCGACGAGGGCCGCGGACTCGGTCACCTCCAGCCGGAGGACCTGGGGGGCGACGCCCAGCCGGGCGAGGGTGCCGAGCACGAGGTCGGGGAAGGCGCAGTCGACGAGCGACCGGGTGGAGAC
>JBHIXO010000205.1:0-7702 GCA_041984725.1 Acidimicrobiales bacterium
CGGGACGGGCCCGTCCCGTTCTGGAGCAGGGCGGCGGTGGCGGCGTCGAGCGCGTCGGCGAGGACCCGGGCCCGCGGGAGATCGAAGGTCTCGCTGAGGTGTTCGAGCGACACGGCCAGCGCGAGGAACTCGCCCAGGCTGTCCCAGCGGAGGTGGTTCTCCTTCTGGAACTGCTGCACGTGCTTGGGTGCCGAGCCACCGGCGCCGGTCTCGAAGAGGCCGCCGCCGTTCATCAGGGGCACGATCGAGAGCATCTTGGCGCTCGTGCCGACCTCGAGGATCGGGAAGAGGTCGGTGAGGTAGTCGCGGAGCACGTTGCCGGTCACCGAGATCGTGTTCTCGCCGCGGCGGATGCGCTCGAGGGAGAACGTCGTCGCCTCGACCGGCGACATGATCTCGAGCTGCAGCCCGTCGGTGTCGTGTTCGCCCAGGTACTCGCGGACCTTGGCGATGAGCTGGGCGTCGTGGGCGCGGTCGGCGTCGAGCCAGAAGACGGCCGGCCAGCCCGTGGCGCGGGCCCGGTTGACGGCGAGCTTCACCCAGTCGCGGATCGGGGCGTCCTTGGCCTGGCACATGCGCCAGACGTCGCCGGTGGCGACGCGGTGCTCGATCAGCACCGTGTCGGCCTCGTCGATCACGCGGACGACGCCGGGTGCGGCCATCTCGAAGGTCTTGTCGTGCGAGCCGTACTCCTCGGCCTTCTGGGCCATGAGGCCGACGTTGGGGACGGTGCCCATCGTCGTCGGGTCGAGCGCGCCGTTCGCCCGGCAGTCCTCGATGACCGCCTGGTAGACGCCGGCGTAGCTGGAGTCGGGAATCGTGGCCTTCGTGTCCTGGAGCTCGCCGGCCGGGTTCCACATCTTCCCGGAGTCGCGGATCATCGGGGGCATCGAGGCGTCGATGATGACGTCGGACGGCACGTGCAGGTTCGTGATGCCCCGGTCGGAGTCGACCATCGCCAGGTCGGGGCCGGACTCCAGGGCGGCGGCGATGCCCGCCTCGACGGCGGCGCGCCGGTCGGCGGGCAGCGACTCGACGGCGGCCAGCACGTCGCCCAGGCCGTCACGGGGGTTGGCGCCGGCCGCGCGCAGGGCGTCGCCGTGCTCGGCGAAGACGTCGGCGAAGTACACCTCGACGGCGTGGCCGAAGATGATCGGGTCCGAGACCTTCATCATCGTCGCCTTGAGGTGCAGGGAGAACAGGACGCCCTGGTCCTTGGCCTCGGTCATCTGCTCGGCGAGGAAGGTGCGCAGCCGGTCGGCGCTCATGAACGTGGCGTCGACGACCTCGCCCTCGGTGACGGGCACCGCGTCCTTGAGCACCGTCTCGGTGCCGTCGTCGGCGGTGTGCACGATCCGTACGGACCCGGCCCGTTCGACGGTGACGGACTTCTCGTTGGAGCGGAAGTCACCTGCGCCCATCGTGGCGACGTGGGAGCGCGAGTCGGACGACCACTCGCCCATCCGGTGCGGGTGCTTCCGGGCGAACTCCTTGACCGCCTTCGGGGCGCGCCGGTCGGAGTTGCCCTCGCGCAGGACGGGGTTGACCGCGCTGCCCTTGACCCGGTCGTAGCGCGCCTTGGTCTCGCGCTCGGCGTCGGTCGAGGGGTCCTCGGGGTAGTCGGGGAGTGCGTAGCCGGCCGCCTGCAGCTCCTTGATCGCCGCCTTCATCTGGGGGATCGAGGCGGAGATGTTCGGCAGCTTGATGATGTTGGCCTCGGGCCGGGTGGCGAGCTCGCCGAGCTCGGCCAGCGCGTCGGGGACCCGCTGCGCGTCGGTCAGGGCGTCGGGGAAGACGGCGAGGATGCGTCCGGCGAGCGAGATGTCGCGGGTCTCGACGGCGACGTCGGCCGCGCCGGCGAACGCCTCGATGACGGGGAGGAAGGCGTGCGTCGCGAGCGCCGGTGCCTCGTCGGTGTAGGTGTAGATGATCTTCGGGGTCGAGTCAGACATCGTGCTTCCGGGGACGGGGGCGGATCCGGCGACGGAGGCTATCGACCCGAGGCGGGCGCCCGGACCGGGGGGTACACGTCGGACCCGCCGGGAGGTGGCAAGGTCGTGGTGTGGAGCCGGGTGATCGGAACCCCGCCGACGGGTCGATCTCGATCGACGACGGCACCTGGGTCGACGTGGGTCGGCGTGGGCGCTGGCAGCCGACGATCGGCGAGCGCGTCCGTTCCGTCGCGCTGCTGACGGTGCTGTTCGTGTTCCTGGGCGGGGCGGCGCTCGTCGCGTCCGTCGACGACGGCGACGACGGCGACGACGGCGGTGGAGAGGAGTCGGTGAGCGCCGACACCTCGACCACGACGACCACGGCACCGACGACCACGACCACCGCGCCGCCCGACCCCGCGTCGGTGGGCGGGGCGCCGCCGCCCCCGCCGTGCGAGGGCGACGACCGCCAGGCCGCGCCGCTGCGCGAGCGGGGCGAGGTCGTCGTGCTCGTGCTCAACGGCACCGGTCGCGGCGGGTACGCCGGGTCCACGACCGACGCCCTCGAGGACGCCGGTTACCAGTCGGCCTCGCCCGACAACGCCACCCGTACCGACACCTCGATCATCGGCTACAAGCCGGGGTTCTGCGCCGAGGGCGTCCGGCTGGCGGGCGAGGACCTCGGGATCCCGACGGCGTCGGTCGAGCCGATGCCGCGCAACCTGCCGGTCACGGTCGGCCGGGCCGAGATCGTCGTGATCCTCGGCGCCGACTCGCTCTGACCCGACGCCGGCCCGGACCGGCTCAGTGGCCGGCCACCGCGCCGAGGAAGGCCTTGGTCCGGTCGTGGGTCGGGGCGTCGAGGACCTGCGACGGCGGGCCCTGTTCCACGACCTGGCCGTCGTCGAACATGATCACCCGATCGGCGACCTCCTTGGCGAAGCGCATCTCGTGGGTGACGAGCATCATCGTCGTGTTGCCCTCGGCGGCGATGTCGCGGAGCACGGTGAGGACGTCGCCGACGAGTTCGGGGTCGAGCGCGGAGGTGACCTCGTCGAAGAGCATGACGCGGGGCTCGCAGGCGAGCGAGCGGGCGATCGCCACCCGCTGCTTCTGCCCGCCCGAGAGCTGACCCGGCGTCTGGTTGGCGGCGTGCGCCAGGCCGACCTTGTCGAGCAGGTCCATGCCCGTCGTCCGGGCCTCGTCGCGGCTCTTCCCGTGCACCTTGACCGGCGCCAGCATGATGTTCTCGAGCGCGCTCATGTGCGGGAACAGGTTGAAGTGCTGGAAGACCATGCCGATGTCGGAGCGGACCTCGCGGATGTGCTTCTCGCTCGCCGGCTTCAGGCCGCCCCGCTGCTCCTCGTGGTAGAGGTGTCGGCCACCGACCTCGATCGTCCCGGAGTCGATCCGCTCGAGGGTCATGATCACGCGCAGGATCGTGGTCTTGCCCGAGCCCGACGGTCCGATGATCACCACGCGCTCGCCGGCCGCCACGTCGAGGTCGAGCTCGCGGAGCACGACGTTGCTGCCGAAGGCCTTCGTGACGTCGCGCATGCGGACGTCGGCCGCTCGCCCGGGGTCGGCGCCCGTCGTCGCGGGGGAGGGGTCAGGTGCGTTCATAGGCGATCCTGTTCTCGAGCCGCCGGACGAGCCAGGCGGCGGGCAGGCTCACGAGGAGGAAGCCGATGCCGGCGAGGATGTAGGGCTCCGTGGGGCGGAAGTCCTCGCCCCGCACGGTGTTGGCGAAGAAGAGGAGTCCCGGCACGTTCACGATGTAGCCGAGCGGCGCGTCCTTGAACCCGGCGACGAGGTAGTTGCCGAGCGCGGGCAGCACGTTGGGGACGGCCTGGGGGATGATCACCCGCGTCCACCTCGCGACGGGCCCGAGGTTCAGCGCGGTCGCCGCCTCCCACTGCCCGGCGGGCACGCTGTTGATGCCGGCGCGGTAGGCCTCGGAGCAGTACGTGGCGTAGTGCACGCCGAGGCCGACGGCCAGGATCAGCACCGGCTCGAGGCTGAGCCACGAGGTCGCCCGCACGAGGGCGAGGAGGAAGAAGAGCTGCACGAGCAGCGGCGTCGACCGGACGAACTCGATCACCACCGCGAACGGCCAGCTGACGATGCGCCGGGAGGAGCGCCGGCCGAGCGCGAGCACGAAGCCGAGGACGAGCGCGACGCCGAAGCCGAGCACGGTCGCCTTCGCGGTCACCTGCAGGCCCTGCCACATCAGCGGGACGAGGTGCCAGAAGTACGCCCAGTCGAAGTTCTCGGCGCCGTCGGCCGTCATCCGGGTGCGGAAGAAGTACCGCTCGTCGACCGCGACGACGAGCAGGGCGTAGCCGAGGACGACGAGGGTGAGCGGCGCGACGACGTCGACGCGCCGGTACCAGCGACGGTGCGGCTCGTAGCGCAGTTCGGCGGTCATCGCACGCCCTCGTAGCGACGCTCGACGCGCCACTCGGCGAGCTTGAAGATCCCGTTGATGACCTGCGCCATCACGAAGTAGATGACCAGCACGTTGACGAAGAGGATCGTCAGGTCGGCCGCCGACGCGTCGAACAGCTGCTGCTGGCGGATGTTGCGGGTCGCCTGCATGATGTCGGTGACGCCGACGAGGCTGACCAGGGCGGTGCCCTTGAGGATCTCGATGGTGAGGTTGCCCATCGGCGGCAGGATGATGCGCATCGCCTGGGGCAACACGACGTGGCGGAGCCGCTGGCCCGGGCTCAGGTTCAGGGCGATCGACGCCTCGGTCTGGCCGCGGGGGACGGCCTGGATGGCGCCCCGCACGATCTCGGCCCCGTAGCCGCCCATGTTGGCGCCGAGGGCGATGCTCGCCAGCAGGACGAGCGAGGGCTGCTCGATGCCGAGGAGGATCGGCGCGGCCACGGCGATCACGAAGAGCAACACGATCGACGAGATGCCGCGGGCGAACTCGACGTAGACGAGGGCGGCGCCGCGGACCCACCGCCGGTCGGAGAGCCGGGCCACGCCGAAGAGCAGCGACAGCACGATGCCGAGCGCGAAGGAGTAGGCGAGGATCTGCACGGTGATCCACGCGCCCTCCCGCAGGAGGTCGTACTGGTTCGACTCGAGCAGCCAGCCGTCCACCGGGCCTCCTTCGGGCGGGTCGGGGTTCGCGGGATGGGGAGCGCGGACGGCCCCGGCCGGGCCGGGGCCGTCCGGTCCGGGTCAGCCGAGGAAGTCCTCGACGGTGAGCTCGTTCGCCTTCTGGACGTCGGCGGCGGTGAAGTCCTCGTAGGCCGTGATCAGCTCCTCGGTGGTGCCGTCCTCACGGAACTGGTTGAGCACGTCGTTGAACGCGTCGCGGAACTCCTGGTCCTCCAGGCGGAAGCCGTAGCCGCCGCAGGGCAGGGCCTCCTCGCCCGCCTCGTCGACGGGGAAGAACGGCTCGACGGCCTCGATGCCGCTGCGGGCGGCGACCTGGGTGTTGACGGTCGCGGCCGTGCCGGTGACGGCGTCGACCTCGCCGGCGGCGAGGGCGTCGTACATGCCGTCGATGTCGGCGAAGACCTGGAGCTGGCCGTCGGGGATGCCGGCGTCCTCGGCGTAGCCGACCTCGACCGTGCCGGTGGCGACGGCGAGGGTGATCTCGGGGTCGTCGACGACGGACTGGTAGTCCACGATGCCGAGCGGGTTGCCCTCGGCCACGGCGAGCGACTCGGCGATGCAGTAGTCCGGGTCGGAGAACAGGATCTGCTCGGCGCGCTCGGCGGTGATGTACATGCCGGCGGCGATCAGGTCGAACTGGCCGGCCTGGAGCCCGCCGATGAGCTGGCCGAACTCGACGACCTGGGCCTCGACGTCGGTGATGCCGAGCTCGGCGAGCACGGCCCGGGCCACGTCGGGCGCGATGCCGGTGGCCTCGCCGTCGTCGCCGACGAAGCCGAACGGGACCTCGTTGGCGATGCCGATGGTGATCGAGCCGGACTCCTGCAGCTCGGCCAGGAGCCCGGAGGACTCCTCGCCGTCGCCGCTGTCGGAGTCCTCGGTGTCGTCGTCGGTGCCCGTGTCGTCGGACGTGTCGTCGTCGTCACCACAGGCGGCGACGACGAGGGCGAGCACGCCGAGCAGGGCGAGGAGCCGCAGCCAGGGGCTACGGGGGCGGGACAATGCGGTGGCAGACATCTGCACCTACTTCCTGACAGGGTTGGGCTGTGCACGCCGCACGTGGCCTGCCCGGTGGAGCGGGGGTGACGCACCGACCGGTCGTCGGGATCTGCCCGCATCCCCACCGGCCCGAACGCGGGTCCACCGCGACGGCCAGGGGCGCTCCCCCCAGAGATAGCAGCTTTCGCGCGCGTTCCGACGCATTCCGGCGGTGGACGACCTCCGCCGGTGGTCGATCCGATCGCAGGCCGTGGTCGGTCCGGTGGTCAGCCGGTGCCGGCGGGCGCACCGACGCGGCGGCGTACCTCGTCGGGTCCGAGGACCCCGCAGATCTGGTCGAGGCTGGGGCTCTGGCCCGACCCGGTGAGCGTCACGCGCACGAGGTTCGAGGCTTCGCGCATCGTGCCGTGGAACGCGTCGGGGTCGGCCTTGTACGCCTTGCGGTCGAGGGCGAACCCGTGGCGCTCGGCGAGGGTGCGGACCTGGTCGAACCACGTCGGTGACGCGGTGTCGGGGTCGTAGCCGGCGACGAAGTCGGCGCAGAACGCCGCCACGACGTCGGGGGGCACGCCGAGGAACCGCTCGTCGGCGGGGTCGTCGACGAGGTCGAACAGCTCGGGGAAGAAGAAGCCGTACCGCTCGCCGAACACGGACCACCGGACGATGTCCTTGCGGATCCGGTCGGTGCCGACGCGGTCGACGTCGATGATCGCCGGCAACTCGGCCGCGTGGGCGCGCAGGACCGCCGCCAGGTCGTCGTCGTGCGCGTCGGCCCAGGCGACGAGCGCCTCGGCGATCTCGGCGGCCGGCATCGTCGCCACGTAGTCGGCCGAGATGTCGTCGAGTTTGGGCAGGTCGAGCAGCGGGCCGGAGACGCCGAAGTCGGCCAGGCGCAGGGGCTCGGCGGCCGCCTCGGCGAAGGGCAGGTCGGCGAGCCGGGAGTTGGCCAGGCCGCGCAGGTAGTGGTGCACGGCCCCGACCGGGTAACCCTCCGCGATCCAGTAGTCGACCGACGCCTCGGGGTCCTTGCGCTTGGACAGCTTGCGGCGGCTGCCCTTCCCGGCGTCCTTCATCAGGGGTGCCACGTGGGCGTAGCGCACGGGTGCGAACCCGAGGGCGTCGAACAGCTGGAGGTGGACCGGCACCGACGACAGCCACTCGTCGCCACGCAGCACGAGCGTCACGCGCATCAGGTGGTCGTCGACGACGTGGGCCAGGTGGTAGGTGGGCAGCGGGCGGGGGTCATCGGACGTCTTGCGGATCACCACGTCGTTGCGGTTGCCGTCGGCCTGTAGATCGCCCCGGATGGCGTCGGTGAACGTGACGCGGCCCGGCTCGTCGGGCGCCCGGAAGCGGACGACGAACGGGCGACCCTCGTCGAGCGCCGCTGTGACCTCGCCGGGCCCGGCGTCGCGCCACCGGGCCCACTCGCCCCAGTACCCGAGGTCGACCTTGGCCGCCTCGCCTCGGGCCAACAACTCAGGGTCGTTCTCGAAGTTGGCGATGTCGGCGCACAGGCCTTCGCACCACTGCCAGACCTGCTCCCAGCCGTGGGAGTCGAGTCCCAGCACGGCGGCCAGGGAGCCTGCGGCCAGGGGGGCGGCGAACGACGTCATGAGGTCGCCCTCGCCGTCCTC
>JBHIXO010000206.1:0-7688 GCA_041984725.1 Acidimicrobiales bacterium
AGCCGAGCAGCCAGAACGCGGCGTACCACCCGTTGGCCCAGAACTCGCCCTGCCCGAAGATCTCGATCAGGGAGACGGAATCACGGCCCACCTCGAACGGCACGAAGAAGCCGGCCACGATGGCGAGCCCGCCGAAGCCGGCGAAGACCCGCGGGAGCGTCGCTCCGTCCTCACGCTTCTGCACGCGATTGCCCGCTGCCAGCAGCGCAGGCCCGAGCATGAAGAGCGAGACGATGATGACGATCCGCTCCATCACGCCGCCACCGACCCGCCCGAGACCACCGCTCAGCATCCCGCCGAGGATCATCCGCATCCCGAGGAAGATCGTGAGCCCCCCGGCCAAGGCGTACATGGCGCCGCGCAGCTTCGCGTTCTGATCGAAGCGCAGGGCGATGAGCGCCACGATGCCCACGAGCCGGGCCGACGCGACGGCGCCCGAGGCCCCGCGCGGGATCTGGCGCGACGCCCGGGACTTCTTCCGCCAGGGCGGCCGCCGCGACTGGGGCTCGCTGCTCGGTGCCGACGACCTCGCCCACTTCGAGTCCCGCCTGGACGCGCTCGCCGGTCCGGCGGCGACGTGGATCCGCCGGGGACGAGCCGCGCTCGAACCCTCGCTGCGGTGACCGCGGCCCGGGTTTCGCGGTCGCCCGGGTTCAGAGGTAGCCCAGGCTCCGGGCCTGGCGACGCAGGTCATCGCGGAAGTCCGGGTGGGCGATCGCGATCAGCGCCCCGGCCCGCTCCCGCAGCGACCGTCCGCGCAGCTCGGCCACGCCGTACTCGGTCACCACGTTGTCGATCGTGTTCTTCAGGGTCGTCACGACGCTGCCCACCGGGAGCTGGGCCGAGATGCGCGACCGACGGCCGTCGGTCGTCGTCGACCGCAACACGATGAAGCCCTGACCGCCGTCGGAGTACTGCGCCCCACGGGCGAAGTCGGTCTGGCCGCCCGACCCGCTCCAGTACCGGCCTTCGATCGTCTCGGACGCCGCCTGGCCGAGGAAGTCGATCTCGGTCGTCGCGTTCACCGACACGAAGTTGCGTTCCTGGCCGATGACCCGCGGGTCGTTCACCCAGTCGACGGGCAGGAGTTCGAGGCCGGTGTTCTCGTCCATGAAGTCGTAGAGGCGACGGGTGCCGAGCGCGAACGTGGTGACCATCTTCGTGGGCCGGCGGCGCTTGTGGACGCCGGTGAGGACCCCCGACTCGACCAGCGGGATGACACCGTCGGACAGCAGTTCGGTGTGGAGCCCGAGGTCGCGGTGGCCGTGGAGCCGGTCGAGGATCGCGTTCGGGATGCTGCCGATCCCGACCTGCAGGGTGGCGCCGTCGGGGATGCGCTCGGCCACGTGGTCGGCGATCGTGCCGTCGATGGCGTTGGGAGGCGTCGGCGGGACCTCGACGAGCGGGCGATCGACCTCGATCCAACCCTCGACCTGACTCAGCCGGATCTGGTTGCGCCCGAACGTGCGGGGCATCTGCGCGTTCGCCTCGACGAAGAACGGGACGCGCCCGATCAGCCCGGCGACGTAGTCGGCGTTGGTCCCGAGCGAGAAGTTGCCGTGGCGGTCCAGCGGTGAGACGGCGGCGAGGACGACCACGGGACCCGACAGCTCGCGGAGCAGCACCGGCACCTCGCTGAAGTGGCACGGCACGAGGTCGCACCCGCCCTCGTGGAACGCCGGACGGGTCACGTGCGAGAGGAAGTACGCCCGGTAGTCGAGCCGGCCCCGGTGCGAACCGTGGACGAACGGGCGGTCGTGCAGCCCGTGCATCTGGTGGACGGTCACCCCGTCGAGGTCGTCGGCGTGGTCCTGGAGTGCGTCGAGGAGCGTGACGGGTTCACCGTTGGCGAGCGGGACGACCACGTGGGTCCCCGGCCGGATGTGTTCGAGGACCGCCGTCGCGGACGCCGCCGGTCCTGGGGTCGTCGCCGCCACGTCGCAGACGCTAACGAGTCGACCCGAGAGGTAACGGGGGTGAACCGTCCCGGACGAGGGTCTCGACGCCTCAGTTGGTGCGACCCCAGAACGGGTTGGCGGTGACGGGCGGCAGCTCCGACGCCCGGGCGGGCGGTGGCGGGGTGCCGTCGCCGAAGGGTCGACCGCCGAGCTGGTCGCGGCCGTGGCCGGTGGCCCACGGCGAGAGGTCGGGGCCGAGGGGGACGATGCCCAATGGGTTCACCTGGCGGTGCACCTCGTAGTAGTGCTGCTTGATCTGGACGAAGTCGATGGTGTCGCCGAAGCCCGGCGTCTGGAACAGGTCACGGGCATAGCCCCAGAGCGCAGGCATCTCCGTGAGCTTGTTCCGGTTGCACTTGAAATGGTTGTGGTACACGGCGTCGAACCGGACGAGCGTCGGCCAGAGGCGGACGTCGGCCTCCGTGATCGTGTCGCCGACGAGGTACCGCGAGCCGGTCAACCGCTCCTCGAGCTCGTCGAGGCGGGCGAAGAGTCGCCGATACGCATCGGCGTACGCCTCGGCGTCGGTGGCGAACCCCGCCTCGTAGACCGCGTTGTTGACGTCGCGATAGTTCGCCTCCGCCACCTCCATGATCTCGTCGCGGAGCGGTTCGGGGAACAGATCGGGTGCACCGTCGCGGTGGTGGTCGACCCACTCCTGCCCGAAGTCGAGGGTGAGCTGGTGGAAGTCGTTCGTCACGACCTGGCCGGTGGGGACGTCGACCAGCGCCGGGACGGTCACGCCGCTGCCGCGGTCCTCACCGCGGGCCTCGTAGGCCTCGCGCAACAGATGGATGCCGAGGACCGGGTCCCGCTCGTCGGGGTCGAGGTCGAACGTCCACGACTCCTCGCCGTGCGTCGGGCCGGCGAGGGCCAGGGAGATCGCGTCCTCCAGCCCGTGGAGCCGCCGGCTGATCAGCGCCCGGTTGGCCCAGGGGCAGGCCCGGGCGGCGGCCAGTCGGTATCGACCCGCCTCCACCGGCCAGCCGTCGGCGCCGTCGCGGGTGACGCGGGTGTCGAGGTAGTCGGTGTCGCGGCGGTAGGTGCCGGTGTCGTCGGCGTACTCGGTCTCGGAGGACATGGGCGCTCACTACCCAGGTCGTTGCAGCTGCAATCACTGGGCCGCGCCCACCGCCGACGGCGGATGGTCGCGATCGGCGGGCGATTCGGTAGCGTGCTCCCCTGGCCGGCCGGACGATCCGGATCGGCCCGCACCATCCCGGCGCCAACGTGATCGGTCTCCCGGGTGTCTCTCGACTTCTCCCCGTTGCTCGAGTGAGTGCGTTCGCAACGAGTCACGAGAAGCGAGTCCCCCACCAATGCCCACCTTCGCCGACCTCGGCGTCCCCGCGTCCGTCGCCGACGCGCTCGCCGCCCGCGGGATCGCCGAGCCCTTCCCCATCCAGTCCGCCGCCGTGAGCCACGGTCTCGACGGCCGCGACGTCTGCGGCAAGGCCCCGACCGGCTCCGGCAAGACCATCGCCTTCGGCATCCCCCTCGTCGTCGGCCTCCCGCCCGCCGAGGCCCGCAAGCCGCGAGCCCTCGTCCTGGCGCCGACCCGTGAGCTGGCCGACCAGATCGCCGACGAGCTGCAACTGCTCGGCAAGCCCGACCGAGTGTCGGTGCTCGCCGTGTACGGCGGCGTCGGGTACGGCCACCAGCGCGCCGCGCTGCGCAAGGGCGTCGACGTCGTCGTCGCGTGCCCCGGCCGCCTCGAGGACCTGCTCGGCGAGGGCGCGCTGCGCCTCGACGACGTCGAGCGCGTCGTCCTCGACGAGGCCGACCGCATGGCCGACATGGGCTTCGTGCCCGCGGTGCGTCGCATCCTCGACGCCTGCACCGCCCGGCGCCAGACGATGCTGTTCTCCGCCACCCTCGACGGCGCGGTCGACGAGCTCCGCCGGACGTACCAGGACGACCCGGTCATGTGCGAGGTGGAGGACGCCTCCGCCGAGCCGGACCTCGACCACTTCGTGCGCCCCGTGAAGCGCGAGGACCGCATCCGCACCACCGCCGACATCGTCCGGGCCCATGGCAGCACGATCGTGTTCTGCCGGACCAAGCGGGGCGCCGACCGCGTCGCCCGTCAGCTCGACAAGCAGGGCGTGAGCGCGGCCGCCATCCACGGCGACCGGAGCCAGGGCCAGCGCACCCGGGCGCTCGACGCGTTCAGCTCGGGCCGGGTCCAGGCGCTCGTCGCCACCGACGTCGCCGCCCGCGGCATCCACGTCGACGACGTCGGCTGCGTCATCCACTACGACCCGCCGGGCGACGACGCGACCTACGTGCACCGCTCCGGTCGCACCGGTCGCGCGGGCCGCACCGGCGTCGTCGTCAGCCTGATCCTCGACGCAGAACAGCGCAAGGAGTCAGCGAAGATGTTCGCCACCCTCGGCATCCGGCCCGAGGTGCTGGACCGTGTGGCGCCCCCGACCCGCACGCCTCGCGGCCCCGCGCCGAAGGACACGACGCCCGTCGTGCAGACCGTCGTGGAGGCCGCCCCCGTCGCGGGCGACGGCCTACGCGGCTCCGTGAAGTTCTTCGACACCCGACGCGGTTTCGGCTTCATCCTCCACGAGGGGCGCGAGCTGTTCGTGCACAAGTCCCAGGCTCGTGGTCGCCTCCGCCAGGGCCAGGAGGTCAGCTTCGAGCTCGGCCGTGGCCCGAAGGGCGAGGAAGCGCAGAAGGTCGCCGCCGTCGGCTGACAAGATTCCTTGAATCCGGCGGACGCCCGCCGATGAGGTCGTCCCGGGCCCACTCCGGCCCGGGACCTCATCGACGACGGGTGGATCGCCATGGACGGCGCCAGGGGACGACTGCGGATCGCGCTGGGCGCCATCGGGGTGCTCGCCCTCGGGGCCGGCACCGGCCTGGTGCTCACCCCCGACGGCGGATCGGCACCCCCGTCGGCGGCGGCCTTCGACCTGGAACCGCTCGGTGCGCCCGACCCGACGTCGCTCGACGACGGCCTCGGCCACCACCTCGTCCGCGTCCCGGCCGACCGGGCGACGTCGGCGCCCGCGAGCGTTCCCGGGCCCGTCGCGGCCGGCCCCGAGACGAGCGACGCCAGCGCCGTCGTCCGCGACCTCGCCGCACTGGCCGGTCGTGTCCAGCACCTGGAGCGCGACCCGTCCGGCGCCACCGTGGCCGTCCTCGACGACGGCTCGCGGACGATCGTCGGTGACGGCGCCCCGCTCGACGCATCGCCCGAGGCCGTCCTGCAGGCCCACCCGTCCGTCGCCGCGGTCGAGCCCGTCGGCGGCGACTGGTACGCCGTCACCACGACCGACGACGACGGCTTCGCCGCCGCGACGGCCGACCTCGGGCTCGAAGCGGTGCCGGACGTCGCCTTCACCTCCGCGTCCGACGACCCGCACAGCGCCCAGCTGTGGGGGCTCGAGAACCCGGGCGACGTCTCGTTCGGTGGCGTGCTCGGCGTCCTCGACATCGACGCCGACGGGGTGGAGGCCCGCGCCGCCGAGCAGGGGGCGGGCGTGGTCGTGGCGGTCATCGACTCCGGGGCCGACCCGGACCACGAGGACCTCCCCGACTTCTGGGTGAACACCGACGAGCAGTGCGGCAACGGCATCGACGACGACGCCAACGGCTACGTCGACGACTGCCACGGCTGGGACTTCTACAACGGCGACAACACGCCCTTCGATCCCGGGGTCGACAACAGCCACGGCACCCACGTCGCCGGCACGATCGCCGCCGTGCCCGACAACGGCGTCGGCGTCGCCGGCCTCGCACCCGGCGTCACCGTCATGAACATCAAGGCGCTCCAGCACGGGTCGGCGTGGATGTCCGCCCTCGCCGGCGCCATCCGCTACGCCGTCGACAACGGTGCGACCGTGATCAACGCGTCGTGGGGTTCCAACGGGGCAGGACGGTCGGCGGTGGGCCCCATGGCCGACGCGGTCGAGTACGCCCGCAGCCGCGGCGTGGTCGTCGTCGCGGCCGCCGGCAACTCGGGCCAGGACATCGGAGTCGCGCCCACGTTCCCGGCGTCGTTCGAGCACGACAACGTGATCACCGTGGGCGCCGACCGGGCCGACGGCGCACCGGCCGGCTTCTCCAACCGCGGCGCCGAGGAGGTCGACCTCCACGCGCCCGGGCACTACATCGTCTCGACCGTTCCCGGGGGATACGCCGCCAAGCAGGGCACGTCGATGGCCGCGCCGCACGTCACGGCCGCGGTCGCCCTCGTGCAGGCCTCGGGCACGGCGACCGACGTGGCCGGTGTCCGGCGGGCGATCCTCGACACCGTCGACGCCCGGGTCGGCCTCGTCGGCCTCTCGGTCACGGGCGGCTCGCTCAACGCGGCGCGAGCCATCGGCGCCGAGGCCACGACCGACGCGCCGCCCTTCGAGGTGACGACCCTCGGCCTCGACTCCCTCGCCGCCGGCCGCACCGGCCGGGTCCAGGTGCGCACCACCGTCCGCGACACCGCCATGGCCGGGAGCCGGCCGGTCGTCGTCCGCACCACCGTCCTGACCGCCATCGACGGGCAGGCCTACGGGCTCGTCGGGCTGCCGGTCATCGTGGACGGTGCGGCGCGGACGACGGACGATCACGCCCAGGTCGTCCTCACGACGGCCCGGCCGGCCGGCGACGCCCGCTTCCTCGCCGGACTGACGAGCACGGTGGAGCTCGAGCTCGACGCCGGCGTCTACGGGTTCGTCACCGAACTGGTCGACGCCGACGACCCCGACGCCGCCTACGGACCAGCGGCGGTCTCGTTCGCCCGCGTCGCCGACGCGACCCCCGAGCGCGATCCGGGGGTGGACCCGGCCCCCGACCCGACCGATCCGCCGGGCGGCGCGACCGATCCCGCTCCGTCGGGTCCCGACCCGTCCGGTCCGCGACCCTCCGGTCCGCAGCCGAGTGGGCCCGAGCCGAGCGGGCCCCAGCCGACCGTTCCGGGCACCACCCCCGCACCCGGTCCGACGGCGCCGACCGCACCCGACACCACACCGCCGCCATCCGGGCCGACGCCGACCGCACCCCCGACCACGCCCCCGGCGCCGCCGGCATCGCCCCCGCCGGCGCCCTCCGGCGCCCCGGTCCTCCCCGGGACGCCGACCCCCACGACCACACCGACGCCGACCCCACCGACGCCCACGCCGTCGCCCACCCCGGCCCCGTCGGCGCCGACGCCGACGGCGCCTCCCGCGACCGTCCCGGTCCCGACCACGAGCCCGCCTCCCACCGTCACCGTGCCGCCGGTCAGCCGGGCCGGGATCACGATCGTGAAGGTGACCCCGAGCTGGGGTCGTCCCCGGGGCGGCGGCAGCGTCGTCATCCACGGCGGCGACTTCCCCGACGGTGCCCTCGTCTTCTTCGGCCCCTTCCCCGTCCGGGTCAAGAACGTGACCGGCACCTCGATCGTCGTGGAACAACCCGCCCTGCTGCCCGGCCTCTACGACGTGGCCGTGGTCGATCCCGCCGGGCGCGTCGCCGTCCTGCGACGCAGCCGTACCGGGCGCTTGTGATCGTCTGGAAGCCATCTGCACGGACCTGCAGGGTGCGATGAGCGCCGAGCAGAACGGCACGCAAACCTGCCTGATCGCGCTCGACTGAACTGCCGTCCCGTTTCAGATCAATCAGTTCTCGGCGAAGCCGGCTACAACGTCGCTGACATACCAGTTGCAGATGCCCTGATCGCGCTGGTCGCAGACCCAGGTGGTGTCGCCCTCGCGATACAGCAGCGCGCAGACACCCATGCCC
>JBHIXO010000207.1:0-7669 GCA_041984725.1 Acidimicrobiales bacterium
GTCGCCCTGGGCGGCCAGGGCGGACAGGACCGCGACGACGATGTGGCCGGCGTCGATCTCGAAGTAGCGACGGAGGGCCTCACGCGTGTCGGAGCGGCCGAAGCCGTCGGTGCCGAGGGAGTGGTACGGCCGGTTCACGAAGCGCGAGACCTGATCGGGCACCGATCGCATGAAGTCCGACACGGCCACGACCGGGGCACCGCCGTCGGCCAGGCCCTCGGTGACGAGGGGGACCCGGGGCGTCTCGCCGGGGTGCAGGCGGTTCCAGCGCTCGCACGACAGGGCGTCCTCGCGCAACTTCTTGTACGAGGTCACGGACCACAGGTCGCACCCGACGTCCCAACGCTCGGCGAGCTCGTCGCGGGCGGCGGCCACCGGCCCGTACGCCGTCCCGGAGAACAGCAGGCTGGCCCGGATCGAGGGGCCGTCGGGCGCATCGGACCACTGGTACATGCCGTCGACCACGCCCTGCGCCACGCCGTCCCGGTCGGGCATCGCCGGCATCGGGTAGTTCTCGTTGTAGAGCGTCAGGTAGTAGATGACGTCGCGCCGGTCGTCGGGGCTGTCGGGGCCGTACATCCGCTCGATGCCGGCCCGGATGATCGTGGCCACCTCGAAGGCGAAGGCCGGGTCGTAGGCCTCGACGGTCGGGACGGTCGACGCCAGCAGCAGCGAGTGACCGTCCTGGTGCTGGAGGCCCTCGCCAATGAGCGTGGTCCGCCCGGCGGTGCCGCCGAGCAGGAAGCCCCGGGCCCGGGCGTCGGCCGCCGCCCACACGAGGTCGCCGACCCGCTGGAACCCGAACATCGAATAGAAGATGTAGAAGGGCACCATCGGCACGCCGCGGTTGGCGTAGGCGGTGCCGGCGGCGATGAAGCTGGCCATCGACCCGGCCTCGGTGATGCCCTCCTCCAGGATCTGGCCGTCCTGGCCCTCGGTGTAGGACAGCAGCAGGTCGTGGTCGACCGGCTCGTAGAGCTGCCCCCGCGAGGCGTAGATCTTGATCTCGCGGAACAGGCTGTCCATGCCGAACGTGCGGGCCTCGTCGGGGACGATCGGCACGACCCGGTCGCCGAAGTCGCCGTCGCGGGCGAGGTTGCGCAGCAGGCGGGTGAAGCCCATCGTCGTGGCGACCTCCTGGCCGCCGGAGCCGGCGAGCAGCTCGTCGTAGGGCTTCGCCGACGGCAGGGTGATCGGGCGACGGGTGGGCACGGGCCGCGACGGCAGCGACCCGTCGAGCGCCTTGGTGCGGGCCCGCATGTACTCGTGCTCGGGCGTGCCCTCCTGCAGCGTGATGTAGGGCGGCTCGTCGCTGTCGGTGAGCGCCGACTCGGGGACCTCGTCGTGGAGGTGGAGACGGTCGCGCAGCGTGCGCAGCTGGTCGAGCGTCATCTTCTTGATCTGGTGGGTCGCGTTGCGGCCCTCGACGCCCTCGCCGAGCGTCCAGCCCTTGATCGTCTTGGCCAGGATCACCGTGGGGCGGCCCTCGGTCTCGACCGCGGCCTTGTAGGCGGCGTAGAGCTTCTTGTAGTCGTGGCCGCCGCGGGGCAGGTTGCGCAGCTCGTCGTCGGACAGGTGCTCGACCAGCTTGCGCAGGCGGGGGTCGGGGCCGAAGAAGTCGTCGCGGATGTAGCTGCCGTCCTCGACTGCGTACCGCTGGAACTGCCCGTCGACCGTGGTGTTCATCTTGTTGAGCAGCACACCGTCGACGTCGCGCTGGAGCAGCTCGTCCCACTTGCCGCCCCAGATGACCTTGATGACGTTCCAGCCCGCGCCACGGAACACCGCCTCGAGCTCCTGGATGATCTTGCCGTTGCCGCGCACCGGGCCGTCGAGGCGCTGCAGGTTGCAGTTGATGACCCAGGTGAGGTTGTCGAGCCCCTCGCGTGCGGCCAGCGAGATCGAGCCGAGCGTCTCGGGCTCGTCGCACTCGCCGTCGCCGAGGAACGACCAGACCCGGCTCTGGCTGGTGTCGTCGATCCGGCGGTGCTGGAGGTACTTGAGGAACCGGGCCTCGTAGATCGAGTTGATCGGGCCGAGCCCCATCGAGACCGTCGGGTACTCCCAGAACTCGGGCATGAGCCGCGGGTGCGGGTACGACGACAGGCCCTCGCCGCCCACCTCCATGCGGAAGTGGTCGAGCTGGGACTGCGTGAGGCGTCCCTCGAGGAACGCCCGGGCATAGACGCCGGGCGCGGCGTGACCCTGGAAGTAGACGTGGTCCCCGGGCGTGCCGTCGTCCTTGCCCCGGAAGAAGTGGTTGAAGCCGACCTCGTAGAGCGACGCCGACGATGCGAAGGTCGCCAGGTGGCCGCCGATGCCGTCCGCCTTCTTGTTGGCCTTGACCACCATGACCGCCGCGTTCCAGCGGATGTAGGCGCGGATCCGGCGCTCGATGTGCTCGTCGCCGGGGAACCACGGCTCGCGCTCGGCGGGGATCGTGTTGATGTAGGGCGTCGAGACCGCAGCGGGGGAGCCGACCTGCAGTTCGTTGGCCCGCTCGAGCAGCTTCGAGATGAGGTAGCGGGCCCGCGTCTTGCCGTGGGTGTCGACGACGGCCTCGAGGCTGTCGAGCCACTCCGAGGTCTCGCCCGGATCGATGTCGGGCAGTTGGTTCGCGTAGGCGTCGATGCCGGATCCGTCGATGGACATGGCCCCAGCAAACCACGCGTTCGGCGGGGTCGCGACCGTTGTCGCCGTTCTTCACGCGATCCTCACCGACCTACCGCGCGGTAGCCGGAGGGGGCGGGCCGGCGTCGTCGCCCATCACCCGACCGGATGGCGAGGCGTGGTCCGATCGGGTCATTTGCCCCGGCGGTCTGTGGTGAGGTGGCCGCGGAGCGGGAGAATCGTCGCGTGACGGAGGACACGCGCCATCACGACGCCAACGTGTCGTCGGCCCTGGCGCGCATCCTGCTCCGCTACGTCCGGCGGGCCATGGGGGAGGAGTGCGTCGACGAGGTCGTGCGGCGCACGGGCGTCGACGGTGCAGCGGCACTGATCGTCGACGACACCCAGTGGATGACCCCCGAGCAGTTCGACCGCTTCCTGACCGCAGCGGCCGACGTGGTGGGCGATGCCGAGATCGGCCGCCGGCTCGGCGAGGAGCTCTTCGAGCGCGACCGCTTCACCCCGACGGGCGAGTTCCTCCGCGCCGCCGGCGACCCGGCCGCCGCGCTCGGCCTCGTGGTCGAGGGGCTCGCCCGCATGTCGCCGAGTCGGCACTTCTCCGTCGTCGACGGCCACGACACCGAGCTGCTGGTCGACTCGATCGCCACGCGCCCCGAGGGCGCGCACCCGGTCCACTGCCAGTCCGCCAAGGCGTACTTCGCGAAGGTGCCCGGGCTCTTCGGAGTGGGGGCGACGGTCGCCGAGCCACGATGCGTGCTGCGGGGTCACGACCGGTGCCGCTTCGTCATCCGCTGGGACCACCCGGTGGCGATGGAGGACGGCATCCGCGACGAGCACCGCCGCCGGGCCGACGAGTCCGTCGCCCGGTTCGAGTCGATCCAGTCGGCCGCCGCCGAGATGGCGGCCGTCGTGACGCTCGACGATGCGATGGTGCAGATCCTCGACCGCGCCGTCGCCGCCGCACCGGCCGCGCAGTGGCTCCTCGCCGTGTCGGCCGACGGAACGTCTCCCTACCGGTGCCGGTCGCGCGGACTCGACCCCGGCGAGGTGGACGAGATCCTCGACGCGATCGCCCACGACGACGGCTCGCTCGACGACCGGGCGATCGTCGTCGAGATCGAGACCGACGAGCGGCACTTCGGACACCTCGTCGCGTTCGTGCCCCCGAGCGGTTCCCACGCCGAGGACCGGCGCGTCCTCGAGGCATACGCCGTCCACGCCGCCGCCACCATCGAACGAGTCCGCCGCGCCGAGGACGCCGCGCGGGACCACCGCGCGGCACGAGCCCTGCTCGAGCTGGCCAACCTGCTCGCAGGCGTGATGACGCTCGACCAGGTCGCCGATCGTCTCGTCGAGGCCGTGGCCGACGTCAGCGGATGCGAGGTCACCGGGGTCTGGATCACCGAGGACCGCGAGGACGGCACCTTCGTCCTGCGGTCGTCGACGCAGGGCCCGGTGCCGGGCGTGATCCGGTCGCGAGCCCCGAAGGTGCACCAGCTCGACCGGCTCGAGGCGCGACCGGAACCCTTCGTCTCGTGGCGCGACGAGGCCCTCGACGACCAGCGCGCCCTGTTCGACGCGTTCGGGGTCGACCGCTGCTTCGTCGCCCCGATCGTCCACCGCGGCCGTCTGCTCGGCTTCGTCACGACCTCGACCGCGCAGCCCGTGACACCTGCCCGGAGCGACTGGATCCTCGGTCACCTCGGCGCCGTCAGCCACCTCGCCAGCGCGGCGATCGGCAACGCCATGCTGATCGAGGAGATCCGGCACCAGGCCGGCCACGACGCCCTCACCGGACTCCCGAACCGCACCCACTGCGAGGACCGGGCACGCCGGGGGCTGTCGGTCGCGGCGCGGGAGGGCACCCGCTTCGCGTACGTCTTCGTCGACCTCGACCGCTTCAAGCGCATCAACGACACGCTCGGCCACGCCGTGGGCGACGACCTCCTCGTGCAGGTCGCCGAACGCCTCCGCTCGGTCGTGGGACCCCAGGACGTCGTCACGCGCCTCGGTGGCGACGAGTTCCTCGTGATGGTCCCGGGACTGCCCGGGGTGGCGGCGGCCGAGCGCATCGCCAGCCAGATCCTCCGCGGCCTGCGCGAGCCGTATCCCGTCGCCGGCGAGTCGATGTTCACGACCGCCAGCGTGGGCGTCGCCTGCTACCCCGACCACGGGCGCGACCACGGCACCCTGCTCGCGCGGGCCGACCGGGCGATGTACGCCGCCAAGGGTCGTGGGCGGAACATGGTCGCCGTCCACGAGCAGAGCGTGCGGACCGGGGCCCACTCCGAACTGCAGCTCGAGAACGACCTCCACCGCGCCGTCGCCCGCGACGAGCTCCGCCTCCACCTGCAACCCCAGGTCGACCTGCGGACCGGCGCGCTGGTGGGTGCCGAGGCCCTCGTCCGCTGGCAGCACCCCCAGCTCGGCCTGCTCACGCCCGCCGCCTTCCTCGACCTCGCAGAGGAGTCCGGCGTGGTGGTCGACATCGACCGCTGGGTGCGACACCACGCCACCCGGCACGCCGCTGCCTGGTACCGGGCCGGCACGCCGTTGCGCGTCGCCGTGAACCTGTCGGGCCGCGACCTGCGCTCGACGACGCTCATCCATCACATCGAGCTCGACCTGGCCCGCCACGGCCTGCCCGCCGAGCTGCTCGAGCTCGAGGTGACCGACCGGGTCGTCATGTCCGACGAGGAGCTGCCGCCGTCGCTCGCCGAGCTGCGCGAGATCGGCGTCCGCCTCGCCGTCGACGACTTCGGGACCGGTACGTCGGTGCTCTCCCGGCTGCACCGGTCGCCGGTCGACGTCCTCAAGGTCGACCGCACCTTCGTCGAGCCCCTGCGGGAGTCCGGCGCCGACGCCCGGCTGGTCGACGCCCTGCTCTCCATGGCCCGGGCGCTGCAGCTCGAGGTGGTCGTCGAGGGCATCGAGACCGAGCAGCAGGCCCACGCCCTGCGGATGCTCGGCGCCCAGGTCGGGCAGGGCTTCCTCTACCACCGGCCCATGCCGCCCGAGGAGCTCGCCGCGCTGCTGGAACCGGTCGAGAGCGTGGCTTCGACGGCGTGACGCCCCGTTAGGGTCGCCGGGATGCCGGCA
This sequence comes from Acidimicrobiales bacterium, assembly GCA_041984725.1. Lineage (GTDB taxonomy): Bacteria > Actinomycetota > Acidimicrobiia > Acidimicrobiales > Salinilacustritrichaceae > Salinilacustrithrix. The sequence continues at coordinate 5,731 of JBHIXO010000207.1, forward strand.
GGAGCCCGACGGGTGTGGACCGATGGTGCCTGCAAGGGCAACCCGGGGCCCGGTGGGTGGGCGTGGGTCGACGACCAGGGCCGCTGGGCGCGCGGCGCCGAGGGCCAGTCGACCAACCAGCGGATGGAGATCATGGCGGCCTACCGCGCCGTCGCCGATCACGAGGGCGCGGTCACGGTCGTCTCCGACTCGACGTATGTCGTGAACTGCTTCCGCGACCGGTGGTGGGAGGGGTGGCTGAAGCGCGACTGGAAGAACAGTCAGCGCAAGCCGGTCGCCAACCGCGACCTGTGGGAACCCTTCATCGACCTCTACCGCGCACGCGACGGGGTGACCTTCGAGTGGGTCAAGGGGCATGCCGGCGACGAGATGAACGACATCGCCGACCGACTCGCGGTCACGGCGGCGGTCGAGCAGAGGGCTGCGTCCGGTGACACCGTGCCCGACGACCTGGGGGACGCCGACGTGCCGGGCGCGGCGTCGGGATCGAGCGGCGGTCGCGACCGGCGCCTGCCCGAGGGACGGTTGCTCGGCGTGTTCGGCGTCCGTCCGCCCGAGCTGGGCGGCTACGAGGCGAACCCGATCGCCGACGCGGCCGGTCGGCGCATCCAGGAGATCCTGGCCGCCAAGCGGGTCCTCCACCCCGACCTCCACGTCGTGTCGGGTCTGCGCCTCGGCGCCGAGTTGCTCGCCGCCGAGAGCGCACTGGCCGAGGGCATCCCCCTGGTCGCCGTGCTCCCGTTCCCCGACGCCGACTCCCCGTGGCCCGAAGCGTCCCGTCGCCGGTTCGCGCAGGTGCGCAAGGCCGCGGCGGTCGAACTGCTCCTCGAGCGCAAGGTGCCCGACTCGAAGGCCAAGATCGCCGGTTCGCTGCGGCGGCGCGACGCCTGGCTGGCCCGCAACCTCGACGAGGCCCTCGTGCTCTGGAACGGTGTCGAGCCCTTCGTCGACCGCCTGGTGAAGACCCTGCAGGACCACCTCGGCGACGACGTCTGGGAGGAGCCGATCCCGCCCGGATGACCCTCAGTGGCCGTGGAGCCGCCGCAACGTCGTGTAGGCGATGTTGATCTCGCGCATGCGGTTCTCGGAGGCCTCGCGGATGTCGGCGGGGGCGTCGTTCAGCCGGTCGGGGTGGTGGGCCTTGGCCATCCGACGGTGGGCCATCACGACGTCCTCCCACTCGGCGTCGTGACCGAGACCCAGCACCGACCACGGGTCGTCGGGGTCGTAGTCGTCGTTGAGGAAGGGCTCGTCGGCGCCCGCGAACAGCGACTCGGTCGAGTACTGGCTCTCGAACTCCGACACCTTCTGGGGCGGGGCCTCGGGCTCGCGGGGCTTGCGGCCGAAGGCGGCCCGCAGTTCGTCGGCGGTGGGGGCGCGGTCGGAGGTACCCCCTGCGAGCGGACCGAGGCGCGTCGTCAGGTCGTCGTCGTGCTCTGGCTCCCTTCGGCGGGCGCGGCGCGGCGGCTCGTCCTTGCGCTTCGATCGCCGCCACGAGGCCATGGGGTCATTGTCCCATCCGCACCCGGCAACCCCACGGACCGGAGCCGCCGGTCCTCGCCGACGCCACGATCGACCTGTGGCAACGTGGCCGACCATGCGGATCGGCGCCGACACCGGTGGCACGTTCTCCGACCTCGTCGACGATCGGGGCGAGATCGTCAAGGTGCTCTCCACGCCCGACGCCCCCGACGCCGCCATCCGGACCGGGGTCGACCATCTCCTGGTCGGCACGGGTGGCGGCCGGCCCTCGCTGCTCGCCCACGGCACGACCGTGGCGACCAACGCCGTCCTCGAGGGCCGGTTGGCCGTCACGGCACTGGTGACCACCGAGGGGCTCGAGGACGTCATCGAGATCGGACGTCAGGACCGGCCGAGCCTCTACGACCAGTGGGCCGACCGGCCGGCTCCGCTCGTACCCCGCGCCCTGCGCTTCGGC
>JBHIXO010000208.1:0-7660 GCA_041984725.1 Acidimicrobiales bacterium
GCGCGCATCCACCGACGCGAGGCCACGACGTGAAGCGCATCACCATCGACGACGACCTGTGCCAGGGCACCCAGGAGTGCGTCGCCGTCGCCGCCCACGCGGTCGAGATCGACGACGACGGGATCGCCCGACCGAACGACGTGGTCCTCGACGACGACCTCGCCGACCGACTCGCCGCCACCTGTCCGAGCATGGCCATCGCCGCCCTGCCCGCCGACTGAACGACCACCGCCAGCCCATCCACGACCGAGGTACCACCATGAGCCCGACCGAGTACGACCTGATCATCCGCAACGGCACCCTGATCGACGGCACCAACACGCCCCGGCGCGTCACCGACGTCGCCGTGAAGGACGGCGTGGTCGCCCGCATCGGTGGACTCGCCGGCGCCACCGCGACCCGCGAGGTCGACGCCACCGGCCGCATCGTGGCGCCCGGCGTCATCGACGTGCACACGCACTACGACGGCGCCATCTTCTGGGACCCCTACTGCACGCCGTCGGGCTACCACGGCATGACCACGGCGGTCGTGTCGAACTGCGGCTTCGGCTTCGCACCGTGCCGGCAGGACCCCGCGGTGCAGGAGCGCTACATGGGGATGATGGAGACGACGGAGCAGATCCCGACGGCGGCGCTGCGCGAGGCGCTGCCGTTCACGTGGGAGTCGTTCCCCGAGTGGCTCGACGTGGTTCGCGGGATCGACAAGGGCGTGAACATCGCGTCGTACGTCCCGCTGAACTCACTCATGATCTTCGTGATGGGCTCGCCCGAGGCGGCGCGCGACCGGCTGCCCACCGACGACGAGCTCGCCGAGATGAAGCGGCTCCTGCGGGAGGCGATCGAGGCGGGGGCCGTCGGCTTCGCGTTCTCGAAACTGAACGAGTTCAACTCGCACAAGGACCACGGCCTTCCGATGCCCACCGATGCCGCCGACGAGTCGGTCGCCTACGCGCTGGCCGAGGTCCTGCGCGAGATGGACACGGGGCTCATCCAGGCCCTCGTCGACCTGCCGATGGCGATCGACAACAACCACATCGCCGAGGAGCTGGCCCGGATCTCGGGCCGGCCCGTCCTGCAGAACATCATCGTCCCCTTCGATCACATCCCCGGCGAGATCGACCGCGTCCTCAAGTGGCTCGACACGTGCGAGGAACAGGGTCTCGACGTCTACTCCCAGGCGCTCGCCTTCCGCGCGTGGAACGAGAGCCGCGTCCTCGACTGGAACGCGTGGGACGTCGTGCCCGAGCTCGCCCGGTTCTCCGACTGCGACGACGACATCGACGCCCGCGTCTCGCTCGCCGGCGATCGCGAGTGGCGGGAGTCGCTGAAGGCGAAGTACTCCGTCGACCTCATGACCGCCGCCGGCGGACAGTTCGAGATGCTGAAGCTCGTGCAGGTCGGCGGCTCCGAGACCGACCCCCGCGTCGAGCGGAGCTTCGGCGAGCTGGCCGCCGAGGCCGGGATCCACGTGGTCGACGCCTTCTTCGACCTCGTCGTCGAGACCCGCTGCGACTTCGACTTCCGGACGATGCAGGCGATGAGCACCGATCCGGCCCTGTTCGAGAAGATGTACAAGCACCCCCGGGTCATCGCCGGCACCTCCGACGGCGGCGCCCACATCCGCTTCTTCTCCGGCGGTCACTTCTCGACCGACCTGCTGCTGTGGCTGGCGTTGGAGGAGGGCCGGTTCACGCTCGAGGAGCTCCACCACAAGATGAGCATGCTGCCCGCCCGGCTGTTCGGCTTCGACCAGCGGGGGGCGCTGCTCCCCGGGTTCGCCGCCGACCTCTACGTCTACGACCCGACCGAGCTCGGCTACCCCGACAAGTACGACGTCGTCACCGACCTGCCCGGCGGCGAGTTCCGACGCGTGATCCACGCCCACGGCATCGACCTCATCATGGTGAACGGTACCGTGACGTTCGAGGCGGCGATGGCCTCGACGGGGGCGACGCCCGGCACCGTCCTGGCACCCGAGCCCGCCCGGTGACCGTCGACGGCCCGACCGCGGGCGAGCGGCTCGTCCTCGCCGGACGGGTCGCCCGCCTCGCCGCGGTCGTGGCCACCGAGCGGGTCCGCCGCCCCCGGGCCGTCAGCGCCGCCGATGTCCCGGCCGATCTGGACGCGATCACCCCCGCCTGGCTCGGCGCCGTCCTGGGCGGGACGGTCGACGAGGTGACCGTCGTCGGGCAGTCCGACGGTACGAGCAGTCGCCGGACGTTGCAGCTGACGGGCACCGACGTGCCGTCCCGGGTGTTCGCGAAGGCGGCCCCCGGACTCGCCACCCGGCTCACCAACGGGCTCAGCGGCGTCGCCGTCGCCGAGGCCGGCTTCTACCGCGACCTCCGCCCTCGCCTCACGATCGAGGCTCCGATCGCGTTCCACTCCGCGGTCGACACGCGGAACCACCGCATGGTCCACCTCCTCGACGACCTCGCGGCGACCCGGGCGGCGACGTTCTGCGACGCCGGCGAGACCGTGGTCGACCGGACGATGGCCGAGGGCATGATCGACGTGCTCGGCGCGCTCCACGCGTCGGATGCCGCCCGGGCGATGGTCGCCGACCCGCCGTCGTGGCTGCGCACCCATGACGCGTGGATGGACCACCAGATCCGGCTGGCCGACCTGCGGCGAGCCCACGCCCGGGGCCTGCGAGACGCCGACGTCCACGTCGCCGAGGAGCTCCGGGGTCGAGCCGACGAGACGTGGGCCGCCGTCGTCCGCGCCCGGCAGGCGCACGTCGACCCGCCGACGATCATCCACGGCGACCCCCACCTCGGGAACTGGTATCGCACGGGTGACGGCGCGATGGGACTCCTCGACTGGCAGTGCACGACGGCCGGGCACTGGGCTCGCGACGTGGCGTACACGATCGCCGCCGCGCTGCGGGTGGAGGACCGGCGCGACTGGGACCACGAGCTCGTCCGCCGCCACGCCGCCGTGCTCCGCGACCACGGGATGGCGGTCGACGACGACGAGGCCGTGCTGCGCTATCGCCAGCAGCTCGCCGGAGCGCTGATGATGTGGACGCCGACGTTCACGCCGCCTCCGTTCTTCCCCGAGATGCAACCCCGGCACGTCGCCGCCACGATGATCGAGCGCATCACGACCGCGATGGTCGACCACGCCACCCTGACCGCCTTCGACTGAACCCCGTGCCGCGATCTCGCCGGCGGTGGGCTGTCCGCTCAGACGGAGGCTTCGGCGCCGAGGTACTCGTCGAGTACGTCGGACGCGAGCAGCTCGGCGGGCTCGCCCGCGTAGCGGAGCCGGCCGCGAACCAGGACGTAGGCGAGATCGGCCAGCGCGAGCACCTTCCGGACGTACTGCTCGACGACCAGCAGGCTGGTCCCGGTCGCGGCGAGATCGGCGAGGTGCTCGAAGATCTCGTCCACGACGATCGGCGCCAGCCCCATCGAGATCTCGTCGACCAGGATCACCTCGGCGTCGCGTGCATAGGCCCGGGCGAGAGCGAGCATGCGTTGCTCGCCACCGCTCAGGGTCCCGGCGACCTGCGAGCGGCGCTCGGCGAGCCTCGGGAACGCGTCGAAGACGCGGTCGACCGACCTCGGGTCGTCGCGGTCGGCGAACATCCGCAGGTTGTCCGCGACGGTGAGCCCGGGGAACACCGCGCCGGACTCGGTGACGTGGCAGATCCCGAGCGCGCTCCGCTCGTGCGGTGGCAGGTCGGCGATGTCGCGTCCGTCGGCGAGGACCCGCCCCCGGCTCGGCCGGAGCAGGCCCGACGCGACGTTCAGCGTCGTGGTCTTGCCGGCGCCGTTGGGCCCGAGCAGGGCGATGACCCGGCCGGGCGGGACGGTCAGGTCGACGTCGCGCAGCACGGTGGCGTCGCCGTAGCCGGCCTCGATCCGATCCAGGTGGAGTCTCACGACCCCACCGCCACGGCATCGTCGCTCTCGGCACCGAGGTAGGCGGCCCGCACCACGTCGGATCGCTGCGTCTCGGCCGGCGTGCCCTCGAAGATCAACCGACCGAAGTCCAGGACGAAGAGCCGTTCGCACAACCGCATCACGAGCTCCATGTCGTGTTCGACCAGCAGGACGCCGACCCCGAGATCGCGCACGGCGCCGGCGACGATGTCACCGAACCGCTCGGTCTCGGTGTCGTCGAGACCCGACGACGGCTCGTCGAGCATCAGGAAACGGAAGTCGGCGGCGAGGACACGGGCGAGCTCGACGAGGCGCTTGCGGCCCGTGCTGAGCGACTTGACCGGCGCGCCGGCATCGGCGCCCAGCCCGCAGCGTTCGAGGGCGTCGTCGACCCGGGCGATCGTGGCGGCACCGGTGGGCCGGAAGCCGAGGTGGCGCAGCGGGTTGGCGCCGACCTGCCGGGCCTCGGCACCGACGAGCACGTTCTCGCGCACCGTCATCGCGTCACACACCTCGACCCGCTGGAACGTGCGGCCCAGACCCCGACGCGCCCGGATCGCCGGCGCCTTCCCGGTCACGTCACGGCCGAACAGCTCGACGGTCCCCCGCCGGGGCGTCAGCAGGCCGCTGCACGCGTTGAACGTGGTGGTCTTGCCGGCGCCGTTGGGGCCGATCAGACCGGTGATGCGGCCCATCGGCGCATCGAGCGTGACGTCCTCGACAGCCTTGATGCCCCCGAAGGAGATCGCCAGCGACTCGATGCGGAGTCCGGGGTCGGTCACGCCCGCACCTCCCCGCGCACCGGGTCCGCGGCGGCTCGCCGCCACTCGGCCACGACGGGGCCTCGCCCCCGCCGGCGGTTCGACCGCTCGGCCGCCGCGGCGATCGCGTCCGCCAGCGCGCCGCGGCCGGCCAGGGCGAGCGACCCGATCACGGCGACCGTGCCGAACAGCAGGAGCTGGCGGTTGAACCCGAGCGTCGTCACGTAGCCCGGCAGCACGCTGAACGCGAGCGCGGCGAGGATCGGCGACCGGAGCTTCGACGTGCCGCAGACCCCGAGCACGGCGACGTAGAACAGCGACTGGATCGGACCGAACGTGATGCCGCTCGCAGCACCGGTCTGCGTCACGGCGAGGGCGCCGCCGAGGGCGGCGAAGAACGCCGACGTGCAGAACGCGAGGAGGCGGATGACGTTGGTCGACAACCCGTGCGTCGAGAGCATCGTCGAACTCTCGGCCAGTGCGCGGAGCAGCCGGCCGTAGCGACCTCGCTGCAGGCCGAGGACCGCGGCGACCAGCGTGGCGGCGACCGCGAGCATCACGAAGTAGAGGGTGCGGTCGTCGGAGGCGTCGATCGGTCCGAGCTCGGGGCGGGGCACCTGGACGGTGAGCTGGGTCCCGAACATCAGGCCGGACGGGTACACGACGTTCTGCATGAAGATCCCGAAGCCGAGCGTGGCCAGCGCCAGGTAGATGCCCGACAGGCGGATGGCCGGGATGGCGACGAAGGCCCCCGCCGGGATCGCGGCGAGCCCGGCGAGCACGAGCGCGAGGAGCCACGGCACCCCGGCCTCGCTCAGCTTGGCCATGGTGGTCGTGCCGATGGCGAGGAACGCGGCGTGGCACAGCGAGAGCTGGCCGGAACCCCACGTGAGGAGCGCGAGCGAGGCGAAGATGACGACGTAGGCCAGGGCCGTCGTCCACACCGGCAGCTTCGTGCCGACGACGAAGGGCAACACGACGAGGACGGTCGCGCCGGTCACCCCGAGCCCGATCTGACCGCGACCCGACAGCGGCGCGGTCCCGGACGCCACGAGATTGCGGCGCCCGCCCCGGGCCCCCGGCAACCGCTCCACCGGGACGAGGAGCAGTACCCCGAAGAGCACCACGAAGGGGATGCTCGGGGGCAGCCCGGTGAGCGGCTGCTCGGTGAACACCTTCGTCGCGAGGGCGGCGAGCACCCCGACGGTGAGGCCGCCGACGAAGGTCAGGGGCAGGCTCGAGAACATCCCGATGGCGCACGCGCCGAACGCCTGCACGACGAGCAGTGTCAGCAGGTTGACGTCGAGGTTCAGCGTCGGGGCGAGCAGGACGCCGGCGACGGCCGCGGCCGCCGATCCGAGCATCCAGCCGAAGCGACGCACGCGGTCGGGGGCGTCGCCGGAGAGGTCGACGAGCGTGGGGTTGTCGACGACGGCCCGCATCGCGACGCCGATCCGGGCCCGCTGGAGGAAGGCGTAGAGCGCAGCGGCGCCGACGGCGGAGACGATCACGGTGATCACCTGGGCCCACGAGATCCGCACGCCGGACAGCGTGAACCCGCTCTGGGGGAGGAACACCGGCGTGGACCGCACGAGGTTGCCGTACAGCAGGTAGATCAGGCCCTGGACGGCGAGCAGGAGCCCGACGGTCCCGACGACGACGACGCTGTCGGGTGCCGATGCCAGGGGACGCGTGACCAGTTCGAGCAACGAGCCGACCACCACCCCGAAGAGCGCGACGGTCAGGGCGAATGCGATCGGCCACGGTGCGCCGTGGGTGACGTGCAGCGTGTGGAACAGGAAAGCGGCGCCGGCGGCGATCGCGCCGTGGGCGAAGTTGAAGACGCCGCTGGTGCGGTAGGTGAGCACGAGGCCGAGGCCGGCCAGCCCGTAGAGCGAGCCGGTGACGAGTCCCGTGACGATGAACGGCAGGTAGTCGCTCACGGCTCGCAGATCTCGCACGGGACGAGGTCGTCGGTCGCGTCGACGGCGTCGGTCGGACGACCGGCCACGAACGCGCAGTCGGCGCGGTGGAATCGACTGCTGCCGGGCACCCGCCGTCGGTCGCCGTCGCCGAGGTGGTGGCCGTCGTTCGTCGGGGAGACGGTGGTGTCGACGGGGGCCCGAGCGACCCGGGCCTCGGTCACCGCCCGGGAACGGGCGAGCACGTCGTCGCGCCGCGTCTGCAGGTGGCGGCGCATCCGGGCGATCAGCACGCCGTTGGCGACGCCGGCCAGGGCGAGCCCGGCCACCGTGATGTTCAGGTACCAGAGGGCGCGCTGCGGGTCGTCGTCGGTGCCGGCCGCCGCGATCGCACCGCCGACGATGAGCAGGATGCCGACGGCGTGGTGCCCCGCGGCGCGCAGGAGGTCGTCGGGCGTGGCCGGGAGCCCGGCCGCGGGGGACGCGGGCGCGGGGCGGTCAGTCGCGGCCGGCACCGTCGCGGCCTCCCGTGGTGAGGGGGCGGGAACGGGTCGACCGTCCGTTGCCGGAGGCGTGACCCGACGGTCCCGAATCGGCGGTGGATGCCCCGGGCGCCGCCACGGTCGCGTCACGCCGACGCTCGATCTCGACCAGCTCGTCCAACGACGACGCCATCTCGTCGAGGATGCGCCACTCGTCGCGCAGGTCGGCCGAGAGCCACACCGTCGCGCCGACCCCCAACAGGTAGATGCCGACGACGGCGCCCGATGCCAGGTACGGGATCTGCTGGGAGGGCACGATGCCGTCGGCGACCCCGCGGTAGCCGAGGTAGGCGGCCAGCAGCCCGAGGATCCCGAGTCCGACCGCCGCGGTGCGGTCCCACTGGTTCGTCAGCAGTCGTCTCAGGTCCATCGTGTTCGCACTCCCAGGAGTCGGATGATCTGGCCCACCGCGTAGAGCCCGGCCGCGGCGGCGATGACGGTGAGGTACGTGGGCAGCACGTCGAACTCGCTGCGCACGGGCAGGGCCGAGCTCACCGCGGGCACGGGGGCAGCGGTCTCGTCGGCACCGGCGGGCGGCGTCGCCA
>JBHIXO010000209.1:0-7653 GCA_041984725.1 Acidimicrobiales bacterium
GACGACGACCGCCCCGCCCCGGGAGGCGGCGACGGCCTGCGTGGTCCGGTCGGCGATCCCGGCCGCGATGCCGAGCTCCTCGTGTTCGGCCTGCAGCGCGGCAGCGGCCAGGTCGGCGTCGTCCAGTCCGGCGCCCCACACGTCGAGGACGGCCCGCATGGCGGCGAGCACGATGGCGCTCGACCCGCCGAGGCCGACCGAGCGGGGGATCGAGGTCGACCAGGTCACCGCGACCGGCGTGCGGGCGACCTCGACCGGCAGCACGCGGTCGAGCGTCACCACCGCCGCGGTCACCAACCGGTCGCCGCTCTCGTGGCCCACCTGCCCGGCCTCGCGGGCCAGTGCCTGGACGGTCGGCCACGACCGGGCCGGCCCCGCCACCGAGACCCGGTCGGCGACCGTCGCCGTGACCTCGGCAGCCAGCTCGGGCAGCACGGTCGACAGCACGCACCCGCCGTACCCGTCGGAAGGGTTGCCGGCCAGGTGCACGCGCGCCGGCACCCGAGCCGTGCTGGCGCGCGGCGTCACGGTCCCGTTCAGGCGTCGACCACGACGACCGTGCCGGCCGTGCCGTCGACCCGGACGCGGGTGCCCGGCGTGAGTGCGCTGGTGGCGGTCTTGGTGTTGACCACGGCCGGGATGCCCAGGTCGCGGGCGACGATCGTGGCGTGGCTGAGGACGCCGCCGACGTCGGTGACCACGGCGGATGCCGCGAGGAAGAGTGGGGTCCAGGCCGTGTCGGTCATGTGGGCGACGAGGACGTCGCCGTCGTCGAAGTCGTCGTAGGGGTCGGCGAGCACCCGGACGCGACCCTCGGCGACCCCCGGTGACCCGGCGATCCCGGTCAGCGGCCCGTCGGCGCCGGCCGGCGCGGGCTCCTCCACCCGGAGGTCGCCGTCGGACCACTCGGCCGGGGTGATGGCCGAGGCGGCCCGGAACGCCGAGGCCCGTCGCTCCAGGTCGGCGACGGTCGGGAAGCCGGCCCCGTGGGCGGCGGCCTCGAGCTCCACGAGGGTCAACATGCGGAACAGTTCGTCGTCGACGTGGTCGGACCAGCGCCCGCCCAGGGCGAAGAGGATGCGGCGCAGCTGGTTGATGCCCCGCATGGCGTTGTCCTTGGTTCGCTCGGCCCGGGCCATGGCGGCGCGGGCGGCGGCAACGAGCGGCCGGGCGACGCGGCCGGGGTCGATGTCGGGCACCTCCATCGCCGGGGGTGCCTCACGCCCCAACCGGCCGAGGAGACGGACGACGTCGTCGGGCCGCTGCTCCCAGGCGGGGTTCGTCGGGTCGAACTCGCCGACCCCGCGGTGGCCGTAGGCCTCCAGGAAGCCAGCCAGTCGGGCGTGGAGATCGGCGGCACCGGGCACCGACGACGAGGCGAGCGCCTCGTACGAGCCCCGCCCCACCAGCGTGTGCAGCTCCGAGCCGGCGGGCACGGTCCGTGCGATGTCGGCGAGCGACCGCGAGGGCTTCGCCGACTCGAGGTCGGGGATGTCGCTGACGAACCGCAATGCGTCCTCCTCGGCCACCCCGGCCCGTACGAGCGCACCCCGGGCCTGCTCGAGGATCGGCGACGTGAGCGCCCGCGCCGTGACGTGGTCGCCGAGCAGGCCACCGAAGATCGCCGAGCCGCGCCGCAGCAGCCGCACCAGGTCGGCGTCGGTCGCGCCGTCGGCGATCGCCGTCGCCACCTCGACCCCGAAGTCGTCGGCGGCCGCCCGCCCCCGGTCGACCCGGCGACCGATGCCCGCCAGCGTCCGGCCGAGGGCCGCCGGCGCCTTCACCCGGTAGCGCCGGTCGTCGGGGTGGGCCGTGTGCGCCGGTAGGCCGTGGGCAGCGGCGTCGCCGAAGTACTGCACGTCGATGACGTCGGCCGACGTGCCGGGGAGCCGCTGGGCCGTCGTGCGGATCACCGACAGGTTGAGGTGGAACCGGGCGGCGAACCGTCCGGTCATCTGGAACGGGCGGTCGGGACCGGGGCGGGGCACCAGCGAGAAGTCGTCGCAGAACGACACGCGGAAGCCCTCCTCCATGCCCGGCCCGAGCACCGACCAGCCGAGCGGCGTGACCGGCGCCGGCAGGATCTCGCCGGCGTTCGCCCGGGTGTAGATGGGGAAGTCCGGGTCGAACGGCGTGTCGAGGAACACGAACATGGGCTTCTCCTAGCAGACCGTCGATCCGGAGGAGCGGTGCACGGTCGTCGCTAGCCTCGGACGACGTGACCCTGCGGATCCGGTGGCTCGGGACGGTGCCCTACGAGGAGGCGCTGGCCGTCCAGCACGCGGTCCACCGCGAGCGGGCCGACGACCACCTCCTGCTGCTCGAGCACCCGCACGTGTACACGCTCGGGGTCCGGGCCGACCTGCGCCACCTGCTGGTCCCGGCCGCCGACGTCGGCGCCGATCTCGTCCGGGCCGACCGCGGTGGCGACATCACGTACCACGGTCCCGGCCAGCTCGTCGGCTATCCGATCCGCACGGTGCCGGGGAAGCGTGGCGGCGGCATGGCCGACACAGTCGCCTACGTGCGCGACGTCGAGCAGCTCGTCATCGACGCGCTGGCCGCACTGGGCCTGCCCGGTGCGGGGCGGCTGTCCGAGTACCCCGGCGTCTGGGTCGACCCCGACGGTCCCGCCCCCCGCAAGATCGCCGCGATCGGCGTGAAGTTGACGCGCGCCCGCTCGCTCCACGGCTTCGCCCTCAACGTCGACCCCGACATGGCGATGTTCGACCACATCGTGCCGTGCGGCATCGCCGACAAGGCGGTGACGTCGCTCGCCGCCGAGGGTGTCGCCGTCACCATGCGCGAGGTCGTCGACGTCGTCGCCGACCTGGCCGCCGCGCGGTGGGGGTCGCCCGACGCCGAGCGGGCCGACGTCGTCTGGCGCGCCGACCCCGGCGACCTCTCCGACCTCGCGCCCTTCAGCCGGGGCGAGGGCGCCGGCGAGCCCGTCCCCGTCGTCAACGGCCCGTCGGGCCGCCTGACGGGCCGGCTGGCCGAAGCGGGCGTCGGCGCCGAGCAGCGGGTCGAGATCACCGCCCCCAAGCCCGACTTCGTGAAGGCCCGCGTCCGCATCACCGACGACTACGTCCGGCTGAAGCGCACGATGCGCGACCTCGACCTCGTGACGGTCTGCGAGGAGGCCGGCTGCCCCAACATCTACGAGTGCTGGGCCGACGGCACCGCGACCTTCATGGTGGCGGGGGAGCGCTGCACCCGGAAGTGCGGCTTCTGCCTCGTCGACACCCGTCGCCCGCTCGATCTCGACGGCGACGAACCCGAACGGGTCGCCGAGGCCGTCGAGCGGATGGGTCTGCAGTTCACGGTCCTGACGATGGTCGCCCGCGACGACCTCGCCGACGGTGCGGCGGCCCACGTCGCCGCCACGATCCGGGCCATCCGCCGGCGCACGCCCGGCGTGGGCGTCGAGGCGCTGATCTCCGACCTCAAGGGCGATGCCGCCAGCCTCGACCTCGTCCTCGACGCCCGACCCGACGTGCTCAACCACAACGTCGAGACGGTCGCCCGCCTGCAGCGGGCTGTGCGGCCGAGCGCCGGCTACGCCCGCTCGCTCGGCGTGCTCGCCCGGGCCAAGGCCGCCGGGCTCACCACGAAGTCGTCGATCATCGTCGGCATGGGCGAGACCGACGACGAGGTCGTCCAGACCCTGGCCGACCTCCGCGCCGTCGGCACCGACATCGTCACCATCGGCCAGTACCTGCGGCCCACGACCACGCACCTCCCGGTGGCCCGCTGGGTCGCCCCCGAACGGTTCGCCGAGTGGGCGGCCGCCGGCGAGGCGATGGGCATCGGCCACGTCGAGGCCTCACCCCTCACCCGGTCGAGCTACCACGCCCGTCAAGCGGCCGACGCCGCCTCGGTCCCGGTCGAGATCGGGCGGGTCAGCGGCCGGTGACGCCGGAACTCTGGGTGCATCCGGCCCGCGACCGTCCGATCCGATGCACCCAGACCGAGGGCTCAGAGGGGTCGCGCCCGCAGCTCAGCGGAACGTGACCCCGGCGAGCACGCAGTTGATCTCGGCGACCTGCTCCGAGCGGCGGACCTGCTCGGCGATCACGACGTAGAGGACGAAGGCCCGCTCGCCGACGTGGAAGAACGCCTGGGCGCCGGCCTGGCCGGAGCGGGGGCGCTGCATGGCCTGGGCGCCGAAGTCGGCGACGGCGAGCGTGGGGATGCCCTGGCGGTCGTGCAGGACCGACGCCGACGCGTCGGCAGCCTCCTCGAGGATGCACACGAGGCTGTCGCCGCGCTGCATGCGCTCGACGGCGTTGGAGCCGAAGTCGCCACGGTCGGTCGGCAGCGGGAAGTTCGCGAGGTGGATGCGGGGCGTGCGCAGTCCGCTGCGGTCGAGGCCGCTGCCGCCGTCGACCTCGCCCTCCCAGCCGGGGGGTAGGTCGACCGACACGCCGGGGGCGTCGAGCCTCATGCGCCCACCGCCACGGTGACGGCGGCGCCCAGGGCGGCGACGGCCAGGACCGACGTCGACGCCCGATGGACGGCCGGGGCGGTGGACTGCAGGGTGCGATGGAAGGTCACGAGGCGCTCCGGGGTCTCGATGCGGCGGCCGGCGAGCAGGGACAGGCCCCGGACGACGCCGAACGTGGCCATGACGGCGACACCACCCACGATGCTGCCGACGGCGACGCTGGCGGCGAGGGCGACGTAGAGGGCGGCCGTGGTGATGATGGTGGCGACGCCTGCGCCGAGCTGCAGGCCGAAGCCGAGGCCGTACACCCAGCCGCGGAACTCCTGCAGCCAGTTCTCGTCGACCTGACGGCGCACGGCGGGCAGGCGGATGCCCCGCCACTCGGCGAGGAACGCGCCGACGGCCACCACGGCGAGGCCCACGAGGCGGGCCCGGTCGTCGACGGCGGTCGCGAGCGCCGTCCCGGCCGCGCCGAGGATCGCGCCGACGGCCGCGCCGCCGGCGAGCGCGCCGACGACGAACGCGGTGGCGGTGAGCCAGTACCGGTTGTGCTTGGCCCGCTCACCGAGCGGGTGGATGCTGGAGAGCATCGACTCACCTCACGGCGACCAGGTCGAGCGGACCGCGCCGATGACGGCGGTGACGAGGCCCACGACCAGGGCGGGAGCGGCCACGGTCAGGCGTCCTGCTCGCCGCCGTGGTGGAGGCGGGGGTCGCCGGGGCGGATGCCGGCGTCGAGCAGGTCACGGTCGACGCGGGCCCGGTTGCGCGAGGCGCCACCCCGCAGCAGTTCGCGCCGGTCGATGGCGTCGTCGGTGAGGCCGGCGTCGCGCCGGGCCCGGTCGAGCAGGTCGCGGACCCGGGCCCACGAGGCTGCCGCGCCCTCGCCGACCACGACGCCGCGCCGCCCGTCGACGAGCGCGAAGTAGGGGGCGACCGGGATGCCGTAGTCGTCCCAGGCCTGCGACGACTGGAGGGTGAGCACACCCGGCGGCGCGAGTGCGGCCACGTCGGCCGGGCTCTCGAGGTCGGGGCCCTTGGTCACGATCACGAGCCGGACGTCGGCGGGCAGCCCCGGCACGGTGCCGGTGCCGTCGCCGGCGGCGAACGCCTCCCAGAAGCCGGCGCACGTCGAGCAGCCCGCGGTCAGGAAGGCGAGCAGCGTGGTCGGGCCGCTCGTGACCGCGACGGTGCGGGCCGCACCGGCCGCCGTGACGCCCGCGATGTCGATCGCCCGCCGCCCGCTGGCGCCGGCCGGCTCGGGCACGCCGGGGCGGGTGCGGCCCTCGGGACCGTCACCGAGGCGCACCGGCACGGGGCCGGTGCCGTCGGCGTCGGGGTCGAGGTCGATGCCGGCGTCGTGGAGCGCCCGGATGATCGTCGCGTGGCTGCGGAGCAGGCCGACGACCAGCAGGGCGAGGACGGCGACGACGGCGGTGAGGAGCCAGACCAGCGCGGTCATGCGCGGAGCTGGCCGGCGGGCCCGCCCAGGGGGAGGAGCGGCCCGAGCCCGAGGGTGTCGAGGATGCCGCCACCACCGGGATCGGGGTCGGGCTCGGGGGTGGGATCGGCGGGCGGGGGGAACCGGACCAGCGCCCGGTCGTAGTACTCGTCGGAGGCGGCGAGGAAGAGGGCGAGCGAGAGGTCCTCGCGGGTGGCGAGCACGCCGACCCAGTAGCGACGCCCGTTGGCGTCGGCCGCCCGACCGAGGAAGCGGTCGTAGAGGTCGTCGACCCGCACCCCGCGGGACTCCTCCGAGTCGTAGACGGACCGGACGACGTCGGCGACCGGCGTGCCCGACTCGATGCGCTGGCGCCAGCGGGTCCGCTCGTCGGCGGTGATCGACCGGCGGAGCACCCGCTCGACGAGGCGCTCGAGGAAGCGGCCGAGGTCGCGGCCCGACCGGTCGTAGAACTCTTGTGACGAGAACAGGGCGACGGCGAGGTCGCTCGGCGTCAGGTCGCCCTGCAGCCGGCCCCGCCAGTACGCCTTGCCGGAGTCGTCGGCGGGACGGTCGAAGGCGGCGCGGTAGCCCTCGTCGACCACGAACCCGACGTACTCGTCGGAGAAGGCGAAGCTGTCGGCGATGACGTCACGCACGCCCGTGTCGAGGTGGGCGCCGCGGACGAGGCGGTTGCCCCAGTAGGCCTCGCCGGTGGCGTCGGAGGCCCGGCCGAGGAAATCGCGGTAGAGCGCCCGGACGAACGCGGTCTCGGCATCGTTCGGGTCGCGCTCGAGGCACGGGCGGTGGTGGTTGCGGGTCCGCTCGTCGGTGCGGGGCACCTGGGAGCACGACGGCTCGACCTCCCAGGGCTTCGTGCACGTGACGACCCGGCACACGATGGGGCCGACGCAGGCGACGTGGTTGCTGCAGTTGCCGTAGCGGAACTGGGTGCAGCTGTCCTTGCGACTCTGGCAGTCGGTGCAGCCGCAGGCGTCGGGGTCGTCCTGGCACGAGCCGCTCTGGCCGCAGGCGCAGTCGGGCTCGGCCTTGTTGCAGTCCATGTAGTAGCGGGCGGTGCCGAAGCAGAAGTCGGAGCGGTCGACCTTCCACCACCCGGCGAGCAACGTGCCGGGCGGGCACTGGTTGTCGCCGTCGTCGGACAGGTGGCAGCAGAACTCGGTGTAGCCGTCGCAGCACAGGCCGCTGCCACCGCAGTCGGCGCAGCGGACCCGGGACGTGAGCTGGGCGTAGGCCGTGCCGGGGCGGAGTACGTAGGTGGGTCCGGCCACGGTGAGCGCACTGCCGACGAACGCGGTGCGACCGAGGAAGCCACGCCGGGTCGTGCGGGCCTCGATCGCCGAGGACATCCGAGCGGTGATCGTGTCGGCGAAGCTCATCGCCGTACCCCTGTCGTCCCGGCCGTGGGGACGCCGGCGGCGAGGTGGGCGGGCGCCAGCAGCACGAGCGTGGCGCCGATGCCGAGCAGGGCGACGTAGGGGACGGCGACCCCGATGCCCTCGTCGAACACGTCGACCACGTCGGGGACCGTCGACGCGGCCACGGTGGCCGCGACCAGCACACCGGCGAGGTTCAGGACGAGGTGGGCGGTCCCGGGCGGGGCGGACGCGGCGCCGAAGCAGCCGCAGCCCGCATCGGCGTCGACCCGGCGGAGCCACACGACGAAGGCCGCGAGGCCGGCGTAGGCCGTGGCGAGGAGCGCCGCCGTCGCCGGGTGGGGCACGCCGAGCGCGGCGAAGCCGAC
>JBHIXO010000210.1:0-7598 GCA_041984725.1 Acidimicrobiales bacterium
ACCCGAGAAGCTCATGCTCACCTACGCGCTCGCCACCGCGGCCGACGTCGCCTTCGAGCAGGACCATGCCGACGCCGACGCACTCCTCGACGAGGCCCGCTCGATCGTCGACCGGTGCGTCGACCCGGGATCGCCGGCCGTTACCTCGCACGCGTCGAGGCCCGTCACGGCCGCGCCGCCCGGCCACGGCCCAGCGCCCTCGTTGAGGACCTCACCGAACGCGAGCTCGCGGTCCTGCGTCACCTGCCGTCCGCGCTGTCGCAACGCGAGATCGCCAGCGAGCTCTACGTCTCGCTCAACACGGTGAAGACCCACTGCCGGGCCATCTATCGCAAGCTCGGCGTCGACGGACGCAAGACCGCCATCCAGGTGGCGCGGGACCACGACCTCCTCTGACCGGCTCCGTAGGAGCGCGCCCCCATCCAGGATGCCCATCGAGCGATGTAGGCCCCGTGCTCGGCGAGCGCAGCCGGCCAGAGGTCCGTGCGGCTGTGCGACGCCGAAGAAGGGTTCGCCGGCGAGCAGCGGTCGCGACCATCCCCTTCTCGCATCGAGCAATGCGTTCGATTCGGCGATGACGGAGAATCTGGTCGGCGGCGTGAACCGACCGGGGTCGATGATCCGACAGAGGTGACGATGAGGGCGTTCGGCAGCGACAGCGACGTGGCGCTGCTCGGCGCCATCGACGCAGCCGAGCAGGGCGCGCTGACCGAGCTGTACCGGCGCCATGCTCCGTGGCTGACCGCCCGGCTGATGCATCGGTGCGGCGACGCGGAGGTCGTGGACCAGGCGTTGCAGGACACGTTCGTGGCGGTCTGGCGCAAGCCGAGCACCTACCAGGGGACGGGCGAGGTCGCCGCATGGCTGTGGGGCATCGCGATCCGGCGGCTGGTCGACCAGCTCCGGCGCCGACCGGCCAATGCGTGTCTGCCCTCGGTCGAGGCGATCGTCATTTCCGCGGAGGACGAGGTGCTGGTCGGCCTGCACGGCGGTGACCTCGCGGGCGCCCTCGACGCGTTGTCCCCCGAGCTGCTCGCGGTCGTCCACGCCACGATCCTCGACGGGCTCACCAGAGGGAGGCCGCGAAGCTCCTCGGCATTCCTGTGGGCACGGTGAAGAGTCGGGCCCGCATCGCCTTCGGCGCCCTCGACGTCGACGACCACATCCGCGTCCTCGACCTCGCCACGGGCACCGTCACCGACCTCGGAATAGGCGCCTCCCCCGGTGGTCACCCGACAGCACCCGCCTCGTCTTCCTCGTCCCCCACAGCGAGGGCGAAGGAAGTGACCTGTTCACCATGGCCGCCGACGGCACCGAGCGGGTGCAGGTCACCGACGACCCCGACTTCGACACCATCCCCCAGTGGGACCCCGACGGCACCACCATCTGGTACGCCACCCGCCCGATCAGCGACAGCGAGTAGCGCCCTCGGGGCAGTCGGCTGGCAAGGTGCGAGCGCGTCTCGGCAGAGTGGTTCGCTCCTGGATCAGCGAGACGACCGTCGACTCCCCCTCGGCGCTCTGGTGATCTTCGGGAGCGTCGCACGAGCATGGGAGCGCCACCTCTTCGCTGCAACGAGATCGGAATCCTCTACTCCTGCGGTACCGCACTCGCACACCCACGCCCACTTGTCAGGAAAGTCGCCTAGCTCATCGTCGTCCCCGAGAAGCTCACCCGTCTCCGGGTCGATCCCATCGAGAATCCAGAGGCCGTGGCCTCGGTATCGCTCAGCATCCTGGGCTATGCCAAGGTGATCCCGGGATGGACCACGTTCTGGGATGCGGCTTTCACGGGCAAGTGCGTCGAAGTCCCACGAGGCAATCATCTCCGGCGTCAGATCGGAACGCCGAACCCGATCCCGACTCCGCTCTCGTTCCCAATCCATTTTCGGCCGACGCCTGCTCATTGGTTGTCCTTTCGCCGCAAGCTGCCACGAGACCTATCGAGCCTGGTCGTCTCGCCCTCTCGGTCTCAGCGGTTCAGTCACCGACATCTGGTGCGCAGATTCGATCACGCAAGATCGACTCGGCTTCTGTCGCCAGCCTCGTGGACTGCTTCGCACTCCGAGCCCTCAACGTGTCGAGCAACTCGTCGCCCGGTGCGAGGGCAATCGGGATCAGAGTCGACGGTTCGACGGCTGCCACGTCAACGCCGATTCGTTCGCCGATGGCCTGAAGGGTGGGGCCAGCTTCGTCGACGAGGACTACGGCCGTGACCTCACCCTGAGCACGGCCGAGGCGCAAGCCGACGCTTGCACCGGCCGCTGCAGCTTGGCCCAGAACCATCTCGATGGCGTCTCTACCGCCCTTGGTCTTTGGCTTCTTCTTCGCGAACTGCTTGGCCTCGATGACCGACACAGGTATGTCCGCTCCGATCTCATTCCAGTGAATGTTTCGTCCGACGACTCTGTCGTTGCCGTCGGCGACGACTACGGCGTCGATCTTTCGTGCGCCGTCGTCGGGCATCGGCACTTCGACGAACAGTGATCCCGGTGCGTGCTTTCTCCAGAAGGAGTGGACAAGGAGGTCCTCGCCGGGACGAGGATGCCAGTCGTAACCGGAGAGGGCTGGAGGGTCGGCCTTGGCGGGAACTGGAACGGGCTTGCCCTTGTCGATGGTGACGCCGAGCCGAGCAGCCCACTCATGGTGATTCGGCCCGGGGTTCGGGTCGATCCATCGGATGGCAACCCGGTCCTCGGCGAGCCCGTGCTCGGCCAGTTTCATGCGGGCGGCGGTACCTCTCGTGAGGAGGGTGCCGAACACCCACCGGCCACCGTTGCCAGAGTGGCAGACCTCGACGGTGGCGTTGTCCTGCGGTCCGGCGAGGTCGACGATGGCGTCCCAGGAGTCCGGTCTCGAGCCGACTGGACCGACGCCCCGGAGCACCATGCGGACGGTCCAGCAGGCGCCGTCCTCCTGAAAGAGGGCGGGGAGTTCGAGGGCGAGGTCGCCGTTCGAGTGCTTGTCGGCCCACCGCTGTACAAGGTTCAACTGGGACGGCATCGCGCGATCCTTGTCGACGCGGTGGATGCCCGCGCCGGTACAGCGACGGGTTGTGCTCATGTTCCGGCGACCAACCGACCTCGGTCGGCACTCGCACGACCTCGGGTGTCGCCTTCACCGCCTCGGCAAGGGCTGCGGGGACGCCGTCGAGGACCATGAGGTCGCCACAGATTCTGCGGGAGGCGGAGAAGCTGGCGTTGGCGAATCGCTGGCAACCGGTCCGAATCAGCCCTACACAGCGGCAGGCCCCACTCCAGAGGTGGGGCTGACCTGCGTAGTCGGTGGCGGGGGCAGGATTTGAACCCGCGACCTTCGGGTTATGAGTTCGACGAGCAGGACCCGGGCTCCGTACCTTCACCACAGGGAGCTGCCGAGGATTCAGCCCGCTCGCCCGCGTACGCTCGGTCGGCTGATCAGCGTCAGTCCTCGGCGCAGACAGTGAGGCCGAGCGCAGCGAGGTCGCTGTTGACCTCATCGAAGGGGTTCTCCCTTGATGCAAGCGCCTCCAACCCACCGGCGCGCATCTGCTCAGCGACCACCTCAGAAGCGTCAAGGACCTCCGCGACCTCCTCACGCAACGAGTCCGGCGCGTCCAGCGCACGTATGTCGTCGATCTGCGATCGAAGGTCGTCGATAGCGGCATCCAAGGCATCGAGCGCCTCATCCTCGGTCGCGTCCGGGCCAAGCTCCTCGAAGTAGCCGTCGGTCCGCTCTCGACCAGCCGAACAAATCGCATTGGCCTCGGCGAGAAACTCTTCCTCCGACAACGAATCGGAACCACCCCCGCAGGCCCCGATCATGATCGCTATCGCGAACACCACTGCACCACTCGCCGTCTTCCGCACGGATCTTCCTCTGCTCGACTCAACCCGGAATCGCCTGACCCGGCGCGAGCAAGGTAGATCATCCGCATGCTTCAGGCCCCAGAGGGCCCAATCGGGGTGTAACACCAACGGGGGCGCTCGCCCGCTGCGCTGCCGGTTCCTGTGACACACGGGTCTGCCGCGCGTTGAGGTGACAGGTCAAAATGTCACCCCGCCGCGCGGCAGACACTCGACTGTTTCCGGCAACAAGATGATGAACCCCGACGCAGCGGTGCTGTCATCGCTCGCGCTCGATCAGATGGCGCCGCCCCGCACAGTCGAGGAGGGGGTCGTGGTCGCCGGTGTGGGCAGGCCTGCTGAGGCCGAAAATGCAGGAGGGCCGATCCTTGCGGACCGGCCCTGACCTGCGGTTTCGTTGGTGGCGGGGGCAGGATTTGAACCTGCGACCTTCGGGTTATGAGTTCGACGAGGCGTCTGCCGGCACGTCCTCCTGCGTACCGTCCAGTACCTCTGAACTGGGATTTCGCGCAGTGGCCATACCTTCGCGTAACCCGGCGTCATGGCCCGTGACAACCGATCCGGTAGAAGACCCGGTAGAAGACTCGCCGAGCGTGCGATCGTCTTCGACCGCTCGTTCAGGGTCGGCCGTTCCATAACGCCACGTTGCACGTGATGGCTGTTATTGCTCTGTCCTTCAGTTGTCGGCTCGCTGGGTTCACGAACGATCTCGGCACTCGATTCGCTGAGTCGAAGGAACATGGCAACAGCGCTCGGACAGCCGCTCAGGGTTCGATGTCGGAACGAGTCGAAGCGAGGAGCCACCGATGATTCGCCTTCCGGCACAAGAAGGTCCGGCCCATGGGGTCGACGGGGTACACGCGGTCGTCATGGCGTCGCGCCTCGAGCTGCGCCGCTACCGGCAGGTCCCCGGCTTCTTGGTGGCCGCTCTCCGGCTTCGCCGGCTGTTCGGTCGATCCGATGGAGCGATCCGGCTGACACTGGCGGCGGCGCCTCTGAGACGCACGTTCTTCACACTGTCGGTGTGGTCCGACCAGGCCTTGCTCGACAGGTACGTCCGTTCCGATGAACACGCACGAGTGATGAAGCGGTACGGCCGACACCTCGTGGGCTCGACGTTCGAGTCGTGGTCGCTGGGCCCGGACGCTCCGCACCCCACGCTTGCCGAGGCGCTCGACCAGTTCCGCTGAGCGGATCAGCGGTTGGACAGGTCGGGAACAGCCGCAGGTGGTGCGCTCGCTGCACAGCCCCCGAAGCGAGGAGTACCTCCCATGTCTTCTGTCCGAACATTGACCGAGCGGGACTTCGATGAGTTCCTCGCCGCGACCGGCCTGCCGGTGCTCGTCGACTTCGGCGCCGATTGGTGCCCGCCTTGTCGCACCATGGAGCCGATCCTCGAGTCGGTGGCCTCCAAGGCCGACGGTCGGGCGGTGATCGCTCGCGTGGATGTCGATGCCGAGCGGGCGCTGGCGTCGAGGTTCGGCGTCCAGAGCCTGCCGACCATGATCGTCTTCGTCGAGGGTGATCGCGTCGTGTCGATCATCGGCGCAGTGCCGGAGAGCCGGGTGTTCGAGGCGCTGGACCGAGCCGTGGGCCGTGCGACGGAGGCGGCATCGTGAGCCTCGAGTTGTCCCAGGACGAGATCGACGACCTGCTGGCTGAGCCCCTCGCAGCCGTGCTGTCCATCTCTGCGCCCGACTTGGCTGCCCCGTTGGCGACGCCTGTCTGGTTCGCAATTGTGGAAGGTGACCTGGTGGCAACAACCGCACGCGAGAGCGCAAAGGTTCGCTGGCTGCATCGCTCCGGTGCGGCGACGGTGCTGGTGCAACAGCCGCTGCGGCATGTGGCGATCACGGTGAACGTCGCTGTCGAGGAGCCCGGTGATGAGCTCCGACGGGCGATTGCGAGCCGGTACGTCCCGGCGGAGATGCTCGATGCGTATCTCGCTCACACGTCCCAAGCGGACGTGGTGCTGCTTCGGATGCGGCCGATCCGTTGGCGCTCCGCCGATCTCGCCAAGGCTGCGATCTCGTAGCGGCGTCAGGGTCGTCGGAGTCGGCAGGTTGCCGCCGCGTGGAGGTGCAGGACGCCGGCTCCGTCAACGACCTCGGCGACGGCGTTGGCTTGCGTTCTGCCGAGGTGAATCACTCGTCCGAGGCATCGGTAGCGCGTGGCGTCGAGGTCGAGTCGCTTGAAGTAGCTGACGTGGAGGTCGGCGGTGACGATGTCGGTTTCGACTGGGACCAGGGTCCAGATGGCGGTCGTGACGGCGAAGTCGGCGATCGCCGCGAGGATGCCGCCGTGGACCGAGCCCGGGTTTCCGTAGGCGTCGCGGGCATCGAAGCCGAAGGCGGTCTCGCCGTCGCCTACCTGTTCGAGGTCGATGCCGAGCAGGTCCGCGGCTGGCGGTGGCGGGATGGCGCCGGAGCTGATGAGATCCAGAATCGAGCGGCCAGTCTGCTCAGTGGCGTCGGCGATCGTGGTCATGAGGCCACCTCTGGGCGGGGTTGCATGATGAGGCACGTGGCGCTGCCGTGGACGAGCAGTTCGCCCTCGGCGGAGGTGACCGTTCCCTCGGCGGTTGCCATGCGTCGGCCGAGATGGACGATCCGGCCCTCGCCGGTGATGGTCCCGGCGTCCGGGGACACCGCCCGGACATAGTTCGTGGTCAGCGACACGGTCGTGTACGTGGCGCCGCCGTTCAGGGCACTGTGCACCGCGCAGCTGACTGCGCTGTCGAGCAGGGTGGCGAGCACACCTCCGTGCACGGTGCCCATCGGGTTCGTGAAGTCGCGTCGTGGTTCCAGCGAGAACGTCACGTGGCCGACCTCCAGGATCCCGGGACGCAGACCCAGCAGTCCGCTGATTCCGGACTTCGAGGTGATGACGGCACGGAGTTGTTCGAGCCCGGTGGTGGTGGACATGACGAAAGCGTCGCTCTGGCGGCTGTCTCGAACCTGTCGCGTGGAGGGCCCGCTCGCCGCGTATCGGACAGCGTGCGGGCAGGGCGAGAACAGGGCTCGATGGTCAGGTGCACGAGTCCCAGTCCGATTTTCCCTGGAGGAGAGATGCAACCTGTACCCGACTCGAGGCGGTGGTGGGCACTCGCCCTCCTGGCCACCGCCCAGTTCCTCGTCATCATGGACACGTCGATCATCGGCGTGGCCCTGCCCGACATCCAGGCCGACCTGGCCTTCAGTCCCAGCGACCTGTCGTGGGTGTTCAACGCGTATGTGATCGCGTTCGGCGGTCTGCTCCTGCTCGGCGGCAAGCTCGCCGACCTGTACGGCGCTGGGCGGATCTTCGCCATCGGGTTCGCCGGGCTGACGGCTTCGTCGCTGCTCGCCGGCATCGCTGACAGCACCGGCGTCGAGATCGCCGCCCGGGGCCTGCAGGGTGCCAGCGCAGCACTCATCGCGCCGACATCGTTGTCGATGCTGTTCGCGCTCTTCGGGTCCAACCCCAAGGAGCTCACCCGCGCCCTTGCCGTGTACGGCGCGGCGGCCCCCGCCGGGGGCACGGCCGGGGTGTTCCTCGGCGGCGTGTTGACCGAATGGCTCGACTGGCCGTGGGTGTTCTACGTCAACATCCCGGTCGGCGCCATCGTGCTCGCGTCGATGCGGACCTTGTTGCCCGAGACCCCACGTCAGCGAGGTCGGCTCGATCTCGCCGGAGCGGTGCTCGCCACCGTTGCGCTGTCGAGCCTGGTGTACGGGATCGTCCGTGCGCCGGAGGAAGGCTGGGGTTCGTCGGC
>JBHIXO010000211.1:0-7597 GCA_041984725.1 Acidimicrobiales bacterium
GAAGCCTTCGCGCGCCATGTGGGCGACGCCATGCCGCTCAGCCGCTTCCTCGTCGAGGCGGCCCGCGAGGGCTGCGACCTGGGCACGGCAGAGGGCCGCGCGCGCATGCTGAGCAATGCCCGGCCGCTCTGGTCGGCCCTGCCCGACGGCGCCCTCGACGACCTCGCCCCGGTCGCCGACCTGCTCGCCACCGTCGGCGCCGACCTCACCGTCCGCGCCGTCCCCGACACCGTCGACGCCCTCGCCCTGGCCGACGACCCGGTCGCCGACGCCCTCCTGGCCGCCCTCGCCGACCACCGGCTCCTCGACCACCCGTACCTGCCGATCGACGTCGACGCGCTCGTCGTCGAGGACCTCGTCGCCCAGGTACCCATCGCCCGGGCCCGGGGTCGGGCCGTGCTCACCGATCGCAGCGCCCGGCCTCTGGTCGAGGGGGTGTGGGACGCCGGCGCCGCCCTCACGTCGCGGAGCACGGCCCTGCTCGCCGACGTGGGCATCGACCGCATCCTCGTCGAGGCCACCGCCGACGACCTCCTCGGGGCCGACGACCCGGACGACGACGACATCGGATCCGACGACGACGCGCCCGCCCCCGTGCTCGCGCCCGGACCCCGGCCCGTGGTCGGCGCGGGCGCCCTGCAGGGCCTCGTCGCCGACGCCGCCTACGCCGCAGAGCTCGCCGGCCCGCTGGATGCGGCCCCCGACGCGGTGCACCTCGTGCTCGCCGACCTGCTGCTGCGCCCCCGCGAGGGACGCGACGTCCTGGTCCGGCCGACCGTGCTCGCCCCGGGCTCGGCCCTCGCCGCCCTGGTCGGCCTGCTCGACGACCCGGCCGCGCCGGTCGTGGCGGGCGGACTCGACGTGCTCGACCGACCCACCGGACCGAGCGACCCCGACGACCCGGAACCCGACCCCGACGACCCGGCCGACCCCCTGCCCGCCGTCGTCTGGGCCGGCGCCCCGCACGCCGACCTAGCCCCGATCGCGAACGACGTCGCCGACCTGCTCGACGACCTCGACGCCTTCGACCGGCTCGTCGACGTCGACTCGGCCCGCCCCGACGACCTGCGGCTCCGCGTCCTCACCGCCCTCGCCCGCACCACCCCCGACGCCGACCGCGGCGCGTACACCGACGCCGTGGCCGACGGGCTGGCCGGCACGTTCGCCGCCCTGCGGCTCGGCGGCCAGACGGCGCTGAACCTGAGCAGCCGGCGGGGCACGCTCCCCGTCACCGTCGCCAACGGCAACCCGTTCCCCGTCAACGTGCGCATCCGGATCCGTAGCGACCGGCTCGCCTTCCCCGAGGGCGACGTGCTGGACGTGCGCGTCCCCGGCGAGGTCGAGCGGGTCGACATCCCGGTCGAGGCGCTCGCCACCGGGTCGGTGCCCGTCTTCGTCGAACTGTGGACCCTGGACGACGCGCGGCTCCTCGACAGCCGCCGGCTCGACGTCCGCTCGACCGCGATCTCCGGTGTCGGCCTGGCGATCTCGATCGGGGCGCTCGTGGTCCTCGCCACCTGGTGGTTCCGGAGCTGGCGCCGGGGCCGCCGCCCCGACGCCTGACGCCCGACGCCCGCGGCCCGTACGGCCGGCACCAGCGGTACGCTGCCGCGATCAGTCCGGCTTGACGGCGAGGGCCGCAGACCGGACGATCGGGACACGGCCACCGCACGCCAGTGGTCCGCTCGGCCTATGCCCGCTGCGCGAGCCCTGGAATACGATGGGTGACGAAGGCGGGAGGTTTCGCCATGGTCAGATCGAGACGTCACCGGTGGGCCTCGTCGCGCGGCGCGACCCTCGTCGAGTTCGCGCTGGTCCTCTCCCTCGTCGCCGTCGCCTCGCTCGGCGCCTTCCAGGCCCTGGGCGACGCCACCGAGAACGAGGTCGACAACGAGGCCGACTGCATCTCGACCCGACCGCCGCCGTCGTCGTGCCTGCGATCCGCCATCCCGCCGACCACGACGACCACGATCGGCCCCGGCCCGACCACGCCGCCCACCTCGCCCCCCGGTCCGCCCGAGACGGTCACGATCGACCCCAACCCCACGATCACGACGACGCCGGCCGGGTCGCGGTGGGACGTCGAGGCCGTCCTCCAGCTGACGGACGACTCCACGCCCCCCGACTCCCTCGAGGACGAAGTCGTCACCGTGCAGGTGACGTTCACCGGGTCGACCGTGCCGGCCCGGGTCGGTCAGTTCATCTTCGTCGAGTGCGTGATCAACGGCGCCGGGCAGTGCACGCTGCG
The DNA here is from genome assembly GCA_041984725.1 of Acidimicrobiales bacterium. Lineage (GTDB taxonomy): Bacteria > Actinomycetota > Acidimicrobiia > Acidimicrobiales > Salinilacustritrichaceae > Salinilacustrithrix. Next base: position 2,249 of record JBHIXO010000211.1, read on the forward strand.
GTTCGACTCCCAGTACGCCGACGTGACCCAGCTCTCGATCGACGTCGTCGCCGTGGGCATCGACACGCCCTACGACTTCCCCGACTTCACGCCGGTCGTCATCGACCGCCCGTGACCACGCCGACCGCGACCAGCACGTGTCCCCGCTGACCACGCGACGCCGACCGCTCCGTCCGGAGCGCGGCACCACGGTGATCGAGTTCGCCGCCGTCGGTCTGCTCGTCTTCACGGTCCTGCTCGCCGTGTTCGAGTTCGGGCTGCTGCTGCGCGACAACCTGCGGGCCACCGATGCGGTCAGCGACGCCGTGCGCGCCGGCGCCATCATCGGCCCCGACACGCTCACCAGCGGCGCCAACGCCGACTTCGAGATCGTCAAGGCGGTGCGCGACGGCCTCGGCACCCTCGACGAGGCCGCCATCTCCCGCATCATCGTCTTCAAGGCGGGCGGGTCGAGCGCCCCCGCCGAGGAGCAGGTGCCCACCTCGTGCCGCCGGGGCACGCCCGTGCCCGGCGTGTGCAACGTCTACGACGCGACGGCGGCGTTCCGCGCCGTGGTCGCCGGCGACACGGCCTACTTCGAGTGCGCGCCGTCGGGCCCGGCCTGCGCGTGGCGGCCGAACACCCGCAAGGACGGCCCGACCAGCGCCGACGTCGAGACGGTCGGCGACTACATCCAGATCGACCGCGACGGCTACACCGGCCTGTTCGCCAGCACGTGGACGATCACCCGCGCCATGACCCTGCGCCTCGAGCCGGGGGTGATCGAGTGAGCCGCGTTCCCGTGCGCCGCCGTGCCGACGGGCGCCGCCAGCGCGGCGCCGCCCTCGTCGAGGCCGCGCTCGCCCTCCCCCTCGTACTGCTCATCGTCTTCGGCATCGTCGAGGCCGGCCTGGCGCTGCGCGACAGCAACGTGCTGTCGCGCTCGGTGCAGGCCTCGGCCCGCACCGGTGCACGCGTGGCCGACGGACGCACCGCCGACTACGAGGTCCTGCGGGCCCTCCAGTCCGGCCTGTCGGCGGTGAAGGCGTCGTCGATCTCGCGGGTCGTGATCTACGACGCCACCGCCGACGCCAGCGTGCCGACCAACTGCCGAACCGTGCCCCGGCCCAACGACCTGTCAGCCGTCGGTTTCAGCAACTGCAACGTGTACTCCCGCCTCCAGGTCACGACCGACGACCCCACCGGCTTCGACGGCGCCGGCTGCGCCGGCGACTGGGACGTCAACTTCTGCCCGTCGGGCCGGACCCGCGACGGCGACACCCCGACCCGCCTCGGCGTGTGGGTCGAGCTCGACTACGACAACTTCCTGCCGCTGGTGCCGTCGGCCGTCAGCCTCACCGAACGCGCCATCTTCCAGCTCGAACCCTGCGTCGCCGGAGACCCCACGTGCTGAACCTCCTCCGCCGCTCCCGGCGCCGCCAACCCGGCGAGCGGGGCATCACCCTCGTGCTCCTCGCCCTCGCCCTCACCGGCATGATGGGCGTGTCGGCCCTCGTCGTCGACCTCGGCGCCGCGCACCTCGAGGCCGGCCGCATCCAGAAGGCGGCCGACGCCGCCGCCCTCGCCGGTGTCGTCCGGCTCCCCAACGGATTCGCCTCGGCGGAGACCCGCGCCCGTGAGGTCGCGTCGGCCAACGGCTACACCGACGGCGTCGACGGCGTCACCGTCACCGTCATCCCGGTCGGCGTCGCCGACGAGACCATCCAGGTGACGATCACCCGCGACGAGGTCCAGCAGTACTTCTCCCAGGTGTTCCGCGACCCGAGCCCGATCACCCGCTCGGCCACGGCCCAGTACGTCCAGCCCGTGCCCCTCGGCAGTCCCCGCAACTACCTCGGCACCGCCACCCTCCCGCTCGGCCTCTCGGGCGACGGCATCGAGAACTTCTACCTCGCGGTCTCCGGCGAGTGCACCCGACGCGAGTACGGCGACCGCATCACCCCTCGGGCCATGAACAACCCGAGCTCGCCCCACGGGTGCACGCCGGGCTCGAACGGCGCCCTCGCCAATCCCGAGCACGACAACCGCGGCTACCTGTTCGGCGTGACCGTGCCGCCCGCCCGGGGGGCCCTCCCCGTCCACCTGCAGATGTTCGACGCGCCGGTCTGCACCAACACGGCGACCGCCGTCCGGATCTACGGCGAGGGTGCGAGCCCCTTCAACGTCACCGTCACCGTCCGCCGCTACGACGACCTGAACCCCTACGCCGGCACCGTGCTGGCCACCCGGACGTTCACCGGCAGCAACGGCGCCGGCGGCAACTGCGGGTTCCCGACCCTGCCCCTCGGCGACGAGTGCAACCCTCTCCAGCCGAACCGCCTCCGGGAGTGCTGGACCACGCTGCACACGGTCAGCGCCCCGGGCGACTACACGATCCAGGTCGACCCGGCCTTCGTCGACGACAACACCCGCCACGACATCTTCAGCCTCCGGGCCCGGAACGTCGAGGACGTCCTCGCCTTCGATCCGTGCACGTCCGACACGGCGGCGTTGACGCCCACGCCGCCCTACGCGGCCGACTGCTCGCAGGTGTACGGCCTGGAGCACCTGCCGATCTACGCCGCCAGTTCGGCCGCGGTCAACGCCGACTTCTTCCTCGCCTCGATCGACGACCGCCACAGCAACAAGACGCTGCAGGTCACGCTCTACGACAGTGCCGAGGGAGCGACGTCGATCCGGTTGCTCGACCCCAACAACAACCCGGTCACCTTCGAGTGGCTGATCCTGTGCGCCAACGGGTCCGAGCCCTCGAGCGGTTCCTGCCCCGGGGAGGCCAACCCGACCGGCGGACGCACGGGCGCGGCGACGTCGACCCTCGACGTGTCCGGCTCGGGCACGCAGCCGTTCTCCCAGAACGTCCAGCCGGGCAAGTACTCCGACCGGCTGATCCGGTTGCGCTTCCAGTTGCCCGACAGCATCGCCACCGCGTACAGCGGGCGAACCTGGTGGAAGCTGCGCTACGGCGGCACGTTCACCGGCGACCGCACCACCTGGAGCGTCCAGCTGCTCGGCGACCCGGTGCGCCTGCTCCCCAACCCCTGAGCCCCGATCGGCTAGACCTGCCCGGGATCACCCCTGCGCCGCCAGGGGGTCGCGCCGTCTCGTCCCGGGGAGCACCGAGCCCATGGCCGTCCGCATCGTCACCGATTCCGCCTGCGACCTCGACCAGGCCGACATCGACCGGCTCGGCATCGAGGTCGTGCCGCTCTCGATCCGGTTCGGCAGCGACGAGTACGAGGACCGCTCCGAGCTGTCGGTCGGCAACTTCTACGAGCTGATGGACCAGCGCGACGAGCTGCCCGAGACCGCGGCCCCGTCGCCGGGCAAGTTCGAGGCCGCGTTCCGGCGCCAGGGCGAGGCCGGCGCCGACGAGGTCGTCTGCATCGACCTGAGCTCCGACCTGTCGGCCACGATGGCCGCCGCCGAGAACGCCGCCCGGGCCATCGAGGCCGACCTGCCGGTACGGGTCGTCGACTCGAAGTCGATCACCGCCGGCCTCGGCACCCAGGTGCTGCTCGCCGCCGAGGCGGCGGCCGGGGGCGCGTCGGCCGACGACGTGGTCGCCCTGCTGGAGGACCTGCGCACCCGCACCCGGGTGTACGGCTGCCTCGACACGCTCGACAACCTGAAGAAGGGCGGCCGCATCGGCGGCGCCCAGGCGATGCTCGGCTCGATGCTCAAGATCAAGCCGATGATCGACATCTCGACCGGCGTGGTCGAGGAGGCCGGCAAGGCCCGCACCCGCAAGAAGTCGCTCGAGGCCCTGCGCGACAAGATCACCGGCTCGGGGCCCGTCGAGCACCTGGCGATCATGCACGGCATGGCCCCCGACATCGACATCATGACCGGATTGTGCGACGAGGCCGGGCTCACCTACCGCCTCGGCCACATCGGTGCGGTCATCGGCTCGCACGGCGGTCCCCGCGTCGTGGGCGCCTGCTGGGTCGCCGGGGTCTAGCCCGGTCCCGCCGGTACCCTCGCGGGCGTGTCGGAGCAGCCCGCGCCCCCGACGCCCCGGTCGACGTCGGCCGCCGTACCGCTCGAGCGGGGCACCCGCCTCGCCGGCCGCTACGAGCTCGACGCACCGATCGCCACGGGCGGCATGGCCACGGTGTGGCGCGCCCAGGACACCATCCTGACCCGCCCGGTCGCGGTCAAGGTCCTCCACGCCCACCTCGCGGCCGACCCCGAGTTCGTGGCCCGCTTCCGGCGCGAGGCGGTGGCCGCGGCCCGCCTCGCCCACCCGTCGATCGTCGCCACCTACGACACGTGCGACGACCCCGAGGCGATCGTGATGGAGCTGGTCGAGGGCCGCACCCTGCGCGACGAGCTCGACGCCCGCACCTTCCTGCCCCCCGCCGAGGCCGTCGCCATCGCGGCCGACGTGTGCCGGGCCCTCGAGGTCGCCCACAAGGCCGGGATCGTCCACCGCGACGTGAAGCCGGCCAACATCCTCCTGTCGGCCGAGGGTCACCTGAAGGTCGCCGACTTCGGCATCGCCAAGGCGGCCCGCGACGCCGGCGAGCCCGACGACGACCTCCCCGACCTCACCGCCGTCGGCCGCATGGTCGGCACCGCCAAGTACCTGGCGCCCGAGCAGGTGTCGGGCGGCGCGGTCGACGCCCGCACCGACGTCTACGCCGTCGGCGCCGTGCTCTACGAGTCGGTGTGCGGCCGCCCCCCGTTCGCCGGCGCCAACGACCTCGCCACCGCGACCGCCCGGCTCCACGGCCTCCCGGAGCGGCCCCGCGCCGTGCTGCGCACCGTGCCCGACGAGCTCGACCGCATCATCATGCGGGCGCTGGCCACCGACCCCGACGACCGGTACCCGTCGGCCGCCGCACTGTGGGCCGACCTGCAGAACTGCGCGACCGACGACGCCGTCCCCGCGCCCGTGGCCGTCGACGCCACCGCAAGCACCGCCTGCGCGGCGCAGTCGCCCTCGCGCACCGTCTGCAGCGCACTGGTGAAGGCCACGACGCGCGCGTCCGCCGACTCCAGCACGACCTCGGCCGAGGGCACGGCAAGCTGTGCTGACGGCGCGTCGGTCGACAGTTCCACGCGCGCATAGCGGCAGGTGTCCGCCGGTGCCTTGCTGCGCAGCGGCAGGTCCACGCGCAGCCGCGACTGACCGGGCGCGAACACGGCCCGCGTCGGCGCCGCGAAGAAGACCGGCGTGCCGCCGCTGGCCGCCGGCACGCAGCCGCGCGCATTGACGCCGCCGGGCAGCTGCGGCGTCAGCGTCACCGCCAGCGGCGCGCCGAGCCGGCCGACGCGTTCGATGAAGACCGGCGCGGCATCGCCCGCGGCAACGGCGTGCGAGAACGCCGGCGCCTCGAAACCGACGCG
>JBHIXO010000212.1:0-7595 GCA_041984725.1 Acidimicrobiales bacterium
GGCGTGACCGGTCAGGGCCAGCGCCGGCGCGAGCACGGCCCGACCCCGGCCGGACGCGTCATCGGCGCCGCCGACCACCGACCGGGCGAGGTCGATCGCGTCGCGGAGGCGACCGTCGACGAGGGCGGCGGCCGCAGCCCGGGCGGTCGCGCGCCTGGCGTCTGCGCTGCCGGGTTCAGCGGTGCTCGGCTCGTCGGCGGGGCGACCGCCGAGCGGCGCGCCACCGGGCCGGGCGTGCCCGAGCGCGGCGTGGATCGTTCGGCGTCGCTCGTCGGTCAGGCGGGACCGCACCGCCGCTGCCCAGGAGGCCTGCTCGATGCCGACGGTGACGGCGCGGTGCGCCGAGCGCCGGGACACGATCCCGTCGGCCACGAGCCGGTCGAGAACGGCGGGCACGTCGTCGCCCGGCATGCCGAGCCGGCTGGCCGTCGACTCGTCCGTCCGCCCACCCACGGCGAGCACGTCGAGCACGCGCCGGGCCGCGTCGTCGAGGCCGTCGAGATGCGCGGCGAGCAGGTCACCCAGCGCCGACCCGTCGCCGATCGACCGGAGCCACAGCCCGTCGTGACCGGCCACGAAGCGACCGTGCTGGACCGCCTCGCCCACGAGCACCCGCAGGTGGAGGGGGTTCCCGCCGCAGGCCTCGTGGAGCACCTCGACCGAGCCCGGGTCGATCGTCGCACCGACCAGGCGGCGGGCCAGGACGGCGACCGCGCCCCGACCGAGCGGCGGGACGTCGACGCGCTCGACACCGGACCGGCTCCACGCGCGAGCGACGTCGGGCTGGCGGGCGCCGAGGGGCGTGGTGGTCGCGACGAGTCGGGTTCCGGCGGACAACAGTTCGTGGACGACGAGCCACGACGTGGGATCGAGGTCGTGCAGGTCGTGCACGCAGAGGAGTACCGGGACGTCGCCATCGAGGAGGTCGTGGAGCAGTCGACCGACGAGGGCGACCTCGGGCGCGCGGTCGTGCGCCCCGCCGATCAGTGAGGCGAACGCGCCGAGCGCCACCGCTCGTCCGGCCGGGGTGCCCTCGATCCGGACGAGGCGGCGTCCGGAGCCGGTCCGGCGGCAGGCGGCGTCGGCGAGCGACGAGGCGCCGATGCCAGGGGCACCCACCAGCACGACGCCACGACCACCGGCGAGCAGGCCGTCGACGCGGGCCTGCAGGGCGCGGCGGCCGGGGAGCGGCTCGTCGGGCTCGTCGGGCCGGGGCGGCAGCAGGGCGGCGGCGAATGCGGACATGGCCGACGGGCACCTCCCAGCGGGGTCGGACGGTTGTATCCATCGTCGACACGTCGACGGCTCCAACTTGTGCGGAAGCGCACCGAACGCCTGCGCCATGTGTCACAGGATGCGCCACGACTGAGTAGCGCGGTGCAGCCACGAATGTGCAGGTCAGCAGGGTCGACGGCCGAGTCCTCCGGCGTCGGGAGGGTGTCGATGCACCCGATCACGACTCGGCATTGCTCATGACGAAATCAGACATTCCGGATAACGCTGGCGCGATGCGGATCGCGGGTGGAGCAGTGGGACCGGGCGCGCCGGCACGGCCGGAGGGACGGCGGATGCTCGCCGTGGTGGCGGCCCTCCTGGCCGTCGCCATGGTCGGGATGCCGTTCGCCCCGTCGCCCGCTGGTGCCGGGCCCGACGTCGACGCGAGCTTCGGCGACGGCGGTGCGAGGACGATCGACGACCGCCGCTCGCCCCACGACGGCGCGATGGCGGTGCGGCCCGACGGCTCGATCGACGCCCTCGTCGCGACCGCCGGCGGCGACCTCGAACTCGTCCGGCTCACCCCCGACGGCGACGTCGACACCACGTTCGGCACCGACGGTCGAGTGGCGCTCCCGCTCGACGAGGGCCCGCTCGGCTTCCTGTCGACCGCGCAGTCGTCACTGGTCGCGACCCCGACCGGAACGATCGTCGCCGGTTCGGCGCGCCTGTCGGCCGGCTCCCACCTGCTCGACGCGCCGGCGCTCGTGCGGGTGTCCGAGGACGGCACCTCGGTGTCGCCGCCCGTCCCCTTCGCGCCCCCGGGCGCGACCACGCCGTCCGTGCGGTTCCGCTCGTTCGCCAACACCGGGGGGCACGAGGTCTACGCGGGCAACGCCGACCTGGGCGAGGCGGCCAACCGGTGCTCGTCGGTCCACCGCACGTGGAAGAAGGGCGCCAACACGATCGAGATCGTGTACGACCCGGCCGCCGACACGCTCCGCACGATCGTGAACAACGCCGTCGACGAGTGCACCGGGTTCGCCGGCCCCGACGTGGTGCCCCAGGTCGACCTCCACCTCGTCGACCGCGACGCCGGCACCGTGTCGGTCCGCGACGTGACGGTCAACGGGGTCGCCTTCGGGACCTTCGAGGGCGAGGGCGAGTTCCACCACGACCTGTCCGGTTACCCGCTCGACGGCCCGGTCCGCATCACGGCGACCGTGCACCTCAGCGGCAGCTTCAGCACCTCCCAGGAGAAGAGCCGCGTCGAGTTCGGCTTCGACTCGCGCTTCCACGGCGACGCGATCGAGGTGGTCGACGACGGCGACGGGTACCTGCTGATCGGCCGCAGCTCGAGCCTCGTACCGTGGGAGAACGACCTGCTGGCCGTCCTGCGCGTCGACGGGTCGCTCGCGGTGCTCGACCGCGACGTCGTGGACCTCGGCACGCTGAGCGGCTCGCAGCAGCCGATCTTCACGGGTGCGGCCGCCGCCCGCCCGGGTGGTGGCGCCTACGTCGTGACCTCCCGCCCCTTCGCGATGGACCTCGTCGCGCTCGGCCCCGACGGCCGCCCCGACCCCGCCTTCGCCGGCGACGGTCACCTCGCGCTGACGGTCCGCACCGACACGCGCCCCTCGATCGCCGTGCTCGACGACGGCACGGTGCTCGTGGGTGGCGACGGCGACGGCGGCGGGTTCGTGCACGCGATCGACCCGGCGGGCAACCGCGGCGCCACGGTGCCCCTGCCCATCGGTGGCGACGGGGACCGCGAGGCCCGCTGGGTCGCCCTGCTCCCGACCGGCGACGGGACGCTGGTCGGCGCCGTCGTCGTCGAACGCGACGACGCACCCCGCCAGCGCACGTTCGACCACGATCCCGGACGCGTCCTCGTCGGGCTGCTCACCGGCGACGGCTTCGAACCGCTGACGGACGATCCCGCCGACGAGGAGCCCTACCTCCTCGACGGCGATGCCGCCTCCCGTGTTGCGCTCGCCGGCGCCGGCACGGGCGGGAGCGTCGTCGCGACCACGACGTCGTCGGGCGACGCCCGCTTCGTCCGCGTGGGCGAGCGGCTCGTGGTCGAGTCCGTGACCACGGCCATGACCCCGGCGACGGCCGAGGGGACCGACGCCGGCCGGAGGGAGACCTACGTCTCGGGCCTCGCCGGCGCGGTGACGTTCGCCGCCGGCGACGCCGAGTCGGTCCAGACCTCGCCGTACCGGCTGAACCCCTACCGCCTCAACCCGTACCGGTTGAACCCGTACCGCCTCAACCCGTGGCGCCTGAACCCCTGGCGGCTGAACACGACCCTGCGGGGCCTGGCGCTCACCGACCTCGAGCTCACGGCCGAGCCCTACAGCTGGAGCGAACGACTGGAGGGGACCGACCTCGCCGGTCTCCCCGCCCAGTCGGTGACCGTCGGCGACGCCTACGACCTGATCGACGCCGGCCGGCCGAGCCCACTCGACGGGCTCACGATGGCCGACGTCCTGCTCGAGAGCACCGTCCTCGCCGACAGCTCGGTGGCCGCGCTCCTGCTCATCGGCGTCCCGATCGCCGACCTCCCCGGCGACGTGTGTGCCGCGCTCGGGCCCGACCAGCCTGCCTGCGCCGCGTTCGATCCGGCCACCACGCAGCTGCTCGACCTCGAGCTGGCCGGCCTCGACCTGGCGCCGTACCTCGCCCGGCCGCTCTCGCTGACGCAGGCGGACATCACGGGCTCGCCGCTGGCGACGGCGTCGATCGGCGACATCGACCTGTCCCAGACCGTCTTCGGCGAACTGGCCGTCGCCGACCTCCCCGCCGGCTTCGTCGACCCGACACGGTGCACCCCGACGACCGAGGTGCCCAACACGGACCCGGCCCGGACCTGCACCACGCTGTTCGACGCCCAGCTGCTCCACGACGGTGTCGGGAGCTTCGAGGACGAGACCGGCCTCGTGCTCACGGCGACCGTCGGCGACCTGATCGACGCGGTCGTCGCCACGGGCCTGCTCCCCGACGTCACGCTCGCCGGCGTCGCCGCCGGCTTCGCGCCCTCGGGTGAGGTGCCCGTCGGCGACCTCCCCCAGGACGCCGTGCTCGACCAGGCCGAGATCCGCAGCGACCCGGCCACGCTCTACGAGGTCGCGACCACCGTCGAGGTCTCCTGCGGTGCGGGCGATCTCGTCGTCGAGCACCGGGCCTCCGACCGCTCGCGTCTCGCCCCGGGCTCGGCCACGTACGAGGTCGTGGGTGGGTCCGGCCCCGAGCCGCTCGAACCCGCCGCCGACGGCACGTTCGTCGTGCCCGCATCCGTGTGCGACGGCGCCACCGCCGCGACCGTGGTGGTCGCCGGCCGCTACGAGCCGGGCGCCGAGCTCGGCACGTTCTCCGTGGCGAGCGCGGCCTGGACCGGCGACGCCGTCGACGAGGCGATCGTGTCGGCACCAGCCGCGCTGCGCGTCCTCGACGGTCCCGAGCCGGCCGACGACCACCCGACGAGCGCGCCGATGCTCGAGGAGGGCGTGCTCTACGCGGGTCACGTCTCCTACGCCGGTGACCAGGACGTGTTCCGGGCCCGCATTCCCGACGACGCCCGCCCCGGCGACCTGATCACGTTCAACCTCTGGTTGCAGGACGTCGACTACGACCTCGCCGTGGCCGGCGGTGCCGACCAGGGCCTGATCGCGCCGTACCGACTCAACCCGTACCGGTTGAACCCGTACCGCCTCAACCCCTACCGGCTGAACCCGTACCGGTTGAACCCGTACCGCCTCAACGTGCTCGACGACGACACCGACGAACCGGGCTACGACGGCTCGTCGACCGCACCCGAGCACGCCGCCGACATCCCGATCGTCGCCGCGCTGAGCGAGGCCGGCACGATCCGCGGCACGTCGATCAACCGCGACAGCACCCGCGAGTCGGTCACCGTCGTCGTGCGCCCGGGCGACCAGGGCGAGACCCTCCTCGTCGGCACCGGCGCCTACGACGGCGGCTTCTCGACGACGCCCTACCTGCTGTCGATGACGACCCGTCCCGCGCCGCCGCTGCCCGAGTGCGAGTTCCCGGTCGACCACACGGTCGCGTCGCCCGGCACCCTCCCGAGCCTGCCGATCGGCAGCGACGTCGAGACGATCATCCTGGTCGCCCCGAGCCGCCAGCCCGGCCTCGACCTCGACCTGGTGCAGCGCGTCGCCGACCGCGACGACGTCAACGGTGTCGTGCTGCCGGTCGACGGCGACCGGTTCGTCCGCGAGGCCTACGACGCGTGGGATGCCGACCCGTGCGACGTCGGTGCCCGCAAGGACGTCGTGAGCGAGATCCTCGCCCTGGTGGCGTCGGCGATCATCGTCGACGGCGAGGACGGTGGTGGCACCTACGTCAACGACTCGCTCCGCCACGTCGTGGTCGTCGGGTCCGACACCGTCATCCCCCAGGACGCCGTGGTCGACGGCACCACGCTCGGCCACGAGTCGCAGCACGCCTTCGAGGTGCTGTCCGACGGTGGGCGGCTGAACCCGATCTCGGCGGCGCTCGGCAACGGCTACGTCCTGACCGACGACGTCTACGGCACGCTCGCCACGATCGACGGTGTCGAGGGCGACGACGCCCATGTGCCCGTCCTGGCCGTGGGCCGCGTCGTCGAGTCCGGCGCCGAGGCCAACGACGTCTTCCAGCAGTTCGTCGACCGCGACGGCGTGCTCGCCCCGACCGAGGCGTTCACGACCGGCTACGACTTCCTCGCCGACGGCGCCGTGGCGATCGACGCCCAGCTCCGACCCGCCGTGGGCGACGCGGGCGCCACGCTCCTCGCCGACGACACCTGGGGTCCGTCCGACGTGATCGACGGCGTGAACGACACCGCCGGCGGCTACGTGTCGGTCAATGCGCACTACGACCAGACCCACCTCCTGCCGGCGAGCGGCCTCGCCGACCCGTCGCAGGTCGTGAGCACGTCCGACGCGTTCCTCGACGACCTCGCCGGCGCCGTGCTGTTCACCTCGGGCTGCCACGCCGGTCTGTCGGTCACCGACTACGTGTCGAGCGAGACCGTGAAGACGCAGGACTGGGCCCAGGACTCCGCCCAGCGCGGGGCGCTCTTCGTCGGCAACACCGGCTACGGCTACGGCGACACCGACACCGTCGCCGGGTCCGAGCGCCTCTTCGAGCTGGCCGCCGCCAACCTCGCCGGCGGCGAGATGACGGCCGGGCAGGCGTTCGTGTTCGCCAAGCAGGAGTACCTGGCCGGGCTCAAGCCGGTGAGCGCCATCGACCAGAAGGTCGCCACCGAGGTGACCATGTTCGGCCTGCCGATGTACCGCATCGGCGCCACCGGTGGGGTGGCCGAGTCGCCGCTGGCCGACGTCCCGGGTCCGTTCCCCGCCTCGGACGAGGTCGTGGCCGTGACCGGCGTGACGACCACCGCGCGCACGGGTGCGGGCGGCACGACCTACTTCGACGTCGAGGCCCCCGGCTTCGAGACCACCCGTCAGGCGACGAAGGACCGGCCGCTCGGCTCGAACCTCGTCCTCGACCTCGGCCCCGGCGCCCCGCTCAAGGGTGTCGTCCTCGACGCCCTGGTCACCGTCGACGGCGACCCGGTCGACCCGGCGATCCACACCCCGGCGTCGGACCTGGCGTCGTCGGCGATCGAGCGCGAGTTCGACGACCTCACCTTCCCGGTGCAGCTCGTCGACCGACGTGGCTATCAGGCGCCGACCGGCCTCGTCGACCGGGCGATCCTGTCGGGCGTCCAGTGGACGACCGACGGTGCGCCGGGGTCGGGCCTCGCCGTGCCCCGCACGATCGCCGACGGCACCGCACTGCGGATCGTCCGCAACGACGACCCCGACTTCACGCCTCCCGTACTGCAGCGCACCGACGCCTACGTCGTCCCCGACGGCGCCACCACGACGGCGGTCTTCCAGGCCCGCACCACCGGTGGCGCGGTCAGCGGCCACGTCCTGTTCCGCCTCGACACCGACCCCGTCGACGGCCCGTGGCGACGCGTCGACTTCGTCGACCTCGGCGGTGAGGTCTTCGGCGCCGCCGCACCGGGACTGCCCGGTTCGACGACGGCGATCGTCGAGTACATTCTCCAGCTCGGCGACGAGGCCGGGAACCACCTCTGGAGCAGCGAGAAGGGGCCCGGCTACGAGGGGGCCCTGCTCCCGGGCGGCGGCATCATCGGCTCGGCCCGACTCGTCCCCGACCGCGGGCCCGACGCCGCCGGCGTCTACACGGGCGCCGCGCCCGTCGTGACGCTCGTCGACCTCGACCCCGCCGTGAACTACACCGTCCGCGTCGACGGCGCCGAGCTGGCCGACTACGACGGCTCGCCGATCGCCATCCCCGACGCCGAGGGGGTCCACACGGTCGGCTTCGAGGGTGAC
>JBHIXO010000213.1:0-7580 GCA_041984725.1 Acidimicrobiales bacterium
TCCTGGCCAATCGGCGTCGCAGCGACCGGCGACGGGCCCGACTCGTCGACCGTGTCGGGGCCGAGCCGGTCGATCCGCCGGACGACCCGGCCGACATCGCCACCGACGACGTCGTCCTCGTCGCGGCCTTCGCCGCCCTCACCGCCGACGAACGCGAGGTGCTCCGCCTCGTCGCCTGGGAGGGTCTGGCCAACGCCGACGTCGCCCTCGTCCTCGGGTGCAGCACCAACGCCGCGGCGTTGCGCGTGTCGCGAGCCCGGGCCCGTCTCGCCGAGGCGATCGACGCCCAGTCGACGACGGCCCCGACAACGACGGCGGGTGCCGGACACGAACGGGGTGGACCGTCCGACGACCCCACGGTGAGGAGGCCGCGATGACCGACGACCAGACTCCCGACGCCGCGAGCGACGCGATCGCCCGCCTCCGTGCCGCCGACCCCGTCCCCCGGCCGGTCTCCCATCCGTCCGACCCGCCCGTGCGGGCCACGCTCGAGGAGATCCTGATGACCAGCACCGAGACCCCGACCGAGACCCCGACCCCCACCGCGATCCCGTCCGGCACGACGGACCCGGGCACCACCCGACCCGACCCGTGGTACCGCCGCCCGGGCATCCTCGCCGCGGCCGCTGCCCTGCTGATCGTCGCCGGCGTGATCGGTGCGATCGCCGAGGACGACGGCGACGGCACCGTCGACACCGGGGGCGAGACCGCCGCCCTCCCCACCGCGCCGGAGGGCACGGGTGACGCCGCGGCCGGCGACCTCTTCCCCGACGGCGAGCCCACCGACGGCGTCCTGCCCCCGCCTCCCGGGTCCGACACCGGCACCGAGGTCACGTCGTGCGTCGAGATGTACTCGGCGGAGACGCTCGCCAACCGCGAGTACGCGTTCGACGGCACCGTCACCACCGTCGAGGGGTCGGACATGGCCTTCGCGGTCAACGAGTGGTTCCGCGGCGCCGACCGCTTCGCCGGCGACACGGTCACGCTCGACCACCAGGGCTACCTCGGCATGTTGTTCGCGCCGGACGGTCCCGCCCTCGAGCCGGGGACGCGCGTCCTCGTCGCCGGCGACGGTGGCTTCGTCTGGAGCTGCGGCTTCACCCAGCTCCACGACCCGGCCGTCGCCGACGAGTGGCGGGCGGCCACGGCCGGCTGACACGGCCGGTCCCGGAGCCCTCGGGACCGGAGGCCCTCCCGGCGGTCGGGTCGAGCCAGCAGACTCGGAGTCATGCCGACCCTGACCGCCGCCGAGGCCGCCGCCCTCGTCCGCCCCACCGACACGATCGGACTGCCGCTCGGGCCCGCCCAGCCGACCCGCGTCCTCGAGGCGCTCGGCACGCGGGACGACTGGCAGGACCTGCGGATCTTCGGGGCGCTCGTCACCGTCCTGACCGACCTCTTCAACCACCCGAATGTCCACTACCTCAGCGGCTTCTTCGGGCCCCTCGAGCGACTGCTCCGCGACAGCGGCGCCAACATCGGCTTCGCACCGGCCGACTTCCGACGGTTCGTGGCGCTGCTCGCCGACATCTCGCCCCGCGTGATGACGACGGCGGCGTCGCCCCCGGACGCCGACGGCTACTGCAGCCTGTCGTTGCACGCCGGTGCGAGCGTGGCCGAACTGCACGCCGCCGGGGCCGACCCCGACCGTGTCCTCCTCGTCGAGTGCGCCCCGGGGTACCCCCGCACGTTCGGGCTGGGCGAGCACGGCCACCGGCTCCACGTGGACGAGATCGACGTCCTGGTCGAGTCCGACGCCGCCCCGTACGAGATCGTCGACCCCGAGCCGACGGCGGTCGAGGAGGCCATCGCCCGCCACATCGAGGCACTGGTCCCCGACGGCGCCACGCTCCAGACGGGCATCGGCGCCGTACCCTCCGTCGTCGCGTCGCTCCTCGCCCGCGGCGGGGGCGGCGACTACGGCATCCACTCCGAGATGTTCACGACCGGGCTCATGGAGCTCCATCGGGCCGGCAAGGTCACCAACGCGCGGAAGGGCCAGTACCCCGGCGTGTCGGTGGCGACGTTCGCCGGCGGCACCCGCGAGCTCTACGACTGGCTCCACGAGAACCGCGAGATCGCCTTCCTGCCGGTCGAAGTCGTCAACTCGCCCGAGGTGATCGCCCGCAACGCCGACTTCGTGTCGATCAACGCCGCGCTCGCCGTCGACATCCACGGCCAGGTCGTCGCCGACACCCGCGACGGCGAGCAGTTCTCCGGCATCGGCGGACACGAGGACTTCGTCGCCGGCGCCGGGCTCGAGCTGAGCGACCGGTCGATCCTCTGCCTCCCCTCGACCTACCGCGACGCCACCGACCCGACCGGGCAGACCGTGCGGTCGCGCATCGTCCCGTTCTTCGGGCCCGGCACCGTCGTCACGACCCCCCGCCACCAGGTCGACGTCATCGTCACCGAATACGGCGTCGCCGAGCTGCAGGGCCGGACGGTGCACCAACGGGGCCAGGCGCTGGCCGCCATCGCGCACCCCGACTTCCGTGACGACCTCCTCGCCGCCGCGGAACGGGCGTCCGGCGGCCGATCCCCGGTGGTGTGACGCGCTTCACGTGGCCGAAACGCGCCCGTGACCGAACGGGCGTAGATCTGTCGGTGACCTGATCCGCCACGAGAGGAGCCTCGATGCGTCGACCCGCGATCAAGAAGTACGGCCGCAAGCCGCTCCGCAAGACGCTGCGGAAGCGCCCGCGCCCCTGACCGCACGGCCGGCCGGGACTTCGGCGAGTCCCGGCCGGCCGATGTCACCCGCCCCGAGCGGTTCGCCGGTGTTCACCTCCCCGAGGGGAGGACTTGTCGCGTCCGGCGGCGAATTCGAAGCTTGAACCGAGTTCAGACTTCGAACCCCAGGACCGACCGTGACCGTCTCCCGTCGTACCTTCCTCGCCGGCGCTGCCGCCGGCGTCGGCGCCACCGCCCTCGGCGGCCCCGCACGCGCCGCCTCCGACCACGTCAACCTGACCCGGCCGTCGTCGACGTTGCTCGGTGGCCCGGCGCCGCGGTACCCCAACATCCAGAACGTCGTGGTCGTGATGATGGAGAACCGCTCCACCGACCACTACCTCGGCTGGTGGGGCGACCGACCCGACACCGCGTTCGACGCGAGCACGACGCTGCCGGGCAAGCCGACCGCCGACTGGGGTGCCCGGGGCGATGCCGGGTTCGACCAGCACCGCAACTACACCGGTCACGGCTTCGCCGACCCGAGTCACAGCCACAAGGGCGGCCGTCAGCAGATCCTCGACACCGACGGCGACGGCACGCCCGACAACTGGGACAGCGAGGCGTCCGGCACCGACCGGTACGCGCTCAGCTACTACACCGACGCCGACCTGCCCGTGATCAGCCGACTCGTGCAGGACTTCACGTCGTTCGACCGCTACTTCTGTTCGTGGATGGGCAACACGTACCCCAACCGGTACTACATGCACTCGGCCCAGTGCGGCGGCATCGACAACAACGACTTCCCACCCCAACGCGCCGCCGAGAACCCCGCCTGGCTGATCGGCTACGACTGGCCGACCCTGTGGGACTTCCTCACCCTGCGCGGCGTGACCTGGAAGTACTACTGGTCGAACCTGCCGGCGATCGCCCTGTTCGGGCCCCGCAACCTGGCCAACACCCGCCACATCACCGAGTACTACGCCGACTGTGCCGCCGGGACGCTCCCGCAGGTGGCCTTCGTCGACCCGTTCTTCGTCGCCCCCGAGGGGCTCGCGAACGACGACCACCCCCACGCCGACATCCGCCTCGGCCAGGAGTTCTACAGCGACGTGATCACGGCGTTCCTGCGCTCCCGGCACTGGGCCAAGGGAGCGATGTTCATCAACTACGACGAGTGGGGCGGGTTCTTCGACCACGTCACCCCGCCCATGGCGGACCGGACCATCGACCCTCGCGCCGCGTACGGACGCGGGCAGGTTCCCGACTACCGGCAGGAGGGTCCGCACACGACGGGACCGACCGACTTCGGCCTGTTCGGGTTCCGGACGCCGGCCTTCCTGCTGAGCCCGTACGCGCGCAACACCGGCCGCAACCTGGTCGACGGTCCCGACGGACGGCGACAGGTCGTCGACCGCACGGTGAAGAACGTCCACGACCACACGACGATCCTGAACTTCATCGCCGAGAACTGGGGCCTCCCCGACACGGGGCAGTGGGACCCGGGGCGGAGTCGCCGCCGCATCGGGTCGATGCGCACGGCGTTCGATCGCAGCATCGCCGACCCCGCGAACCCCGGTCGCCCCGAGGTCGACGTCGACGCCTACCGGTACGAGGCCCCGCCCGAGGCCCGCTCGAACCCGTACGGCGCCAACCCGGCCGGCTCGGTGAGCGACCTGTGGCTCGCCGCCGACTGGATCGAGTCGCAGGGCTTCTCGATCTCCACCCGCTTCGCCGACGCCCTCCCCGTCACCCGTTAGGCGAGGAAGGGACCGACCCGCTCGGTCGGGCGACCGATGATGGCGCGATCCCCGCGGACGAGAACCGGGCGCTCCATCAGTTCGGGGTGGTCGACGAGCAGGTCGACGACCGCCGCGGCGTCCGTCGCGCCGCTGACGTCGACCCCGGCCTTCTTCGCGTCGCCGGCGCGGACGAGATCGGTCACCGGGTCCTCGAGCTTGGCGACGACGGACTCGAGCGTGGCCCGGTCGGGCGCGTCGTCGAGGTAGCGGACGACGTCGGCGTCGACGCCGACCTCCTCGATCGCCGTCATCGCGGCCCGGGACTTCGAGCAGCGGGGGTTGTGGAAGATCGTCACGTCGGCGGACACGGTCGGCGACGCTAGTCAGCGAGCAACGAGTCGCCCAGGAGTCGGGTGGTCCGCTCGACCCACTGAGCCGTGGTCCAGTCGCCCTCCACGGTGAGTTCACGCCACGCTCGCTGCGACGTCGTGGACCACAGCAGACGGGCCGCCCCGTCGATCGTCCAGGTCGGGTCGAGCACGCCTTCGTCCGCGCACCGTTCCATGACGGCGACGCACCGCTCGAGCCGGGCTCGCTCTCGCTCCTCCCACGCGTGGGCGGCGTCGGGATCGGTCCAGCGCAACCGGTCCACGGCGTGCGCCACGGCGTCGATCGCCGGCTTGATCGACCCTTGGACGGCCACGGCCGCCGCCACGGCGGCTCGACCGTCCGGCGCGTCGTCGATGCTCGCCTGCAGCTCGGGTGGGCGGGCATCGGCGTCGACGACGCGGGACAGCTCGAGGAACAGGTCGGCCCGCCCGGCGAAGTGGACGTACAGCAGCTGCCGGGTCACGCCGGCCCGCTCGGCGATGGCGCCCATCGAGATGTCCGGGGCCCCAGCCTCCTCGAGCAGCGCACGGGCCGCTGCGAGGATCCGTTGACGGGTCCGCGCTGACTTTGACATAGTGTCAAATTATCTCGGATCGGGTGAGGAGCGGGTGATGAGCGACGAGGTGGGACAGGCAGCGACACGGGTCGTCGTGACGACGAGCGACGGCGGGCCACGGTTGGTCGCCGGTCCCACGAGCAGTCGGGTGGTCGTCGGTGGCGATGCCACGGGTGGGAGGCTCAGCGCCGTCGAGATGCAGATCGACGCCGGATGGGTCGGTCCACCGCCCCACGTCCACCGCGAGGTCGACCACCTGTGGTGGGTCGTCGGGGGCGAGATCGAGCTCACCGTGGACGGCGTCGCCTCGGTCCACGGGCCGGGCGACTGCGTCTTCGTGCCGGCCGGGGTCGCGCACGGATTCGCGACGGCGGCGACGGCCGGCGCCGTCGTGCTGCAGATCGACTCACCCCGCGCGCTCGATGGCTACTTCCGGGACCTCGCCGACACCATCGGCGCGGGGCCACCCGACCACGAAGCGGTTGCGGCCGTCATGGCCCGCCACGACACGTATCCGGTCGCGCCGCCGACCGGGTGATCGGCGGCGCGGGCGTCGGCGCCCGGGCTCAGGTCCCGCCGAGCTCGTCGAGGGCGACCGCGGCGTGGACCGCGACCCCGACCGCCATGGCGTCCTCGTCGATCACCATGCGGTTCGAGTGGTTCGGCGGCGTCTCGTGGAAGGGAACTCCGGGCGGGCAGGTCCCGAGGAACGCCATCGCACCGGGGACCACCTGGAGCACGTAGCTCCAGTCCTCGGCACCCATGACCGGGTTGGGCATCTCGGCGACGGCGTCGTCGCCCAGCACCGAGGCCGCGACGCCACGGACCCAGGCCGCGGCGTCGGCGTCGTTGACCGTGACCGGGTAGCCGGGGTCGATCGTGAACGTCGCGGTCATGTCGTGGGCTGCCGCGATGTTGGTCGCCAGCCGTTCGAGCTCGGCGTGCACCAGCGCCCGAGTGTGCTCCGACACCGTGCGGATCGTGCCGAGCATCCGCGCCGTCTCGGGGATGACGTTGTCGGTGGAGCCGGCCCGCACCTTGGCGACGGTGACGACGGCGGGGTCGAACACGTCGACCCGGCGGGTCACCATCGTCTGGAACGCACCGACCATCTCGCATGCCACGGGGATCGGGTCGTTGGCGTGGTGGGGCATCGACGCGTGCCCGCCCCGGCCGTCGACCTCGACCCGGAACACGTCGGCCGAGGCGAGCAGCGGCCCGCCCCGGGTGGCGATCCAGCCCGACGGCAGGTTCGGTGACTGGTGGATGGCGAACGCCCGCGTGACGTCGATCCCGTCGAGCAGGCCCTCGTCGAGCATGTACCGGGCACCGTGGTGGCCCTCCTCGCCCGGCTGGAACATGAACACGACCTTCCCCGTGAGCTCGTCGGCCCGGTCGGCGAGCAGACGAGCCGCCGACACGAGCATCGCCGTGTGGGCGTCGTGGCCGCAGGCGTGCATCGTGCCGGGCACGGTCGACGCGAAGTCGAGGTCGGTGTCCTCGGGCATCGGGAGGGCGTCCATGTCGCCGCGCAGCAGCACCGTGCCACCCGGACGCCCGGTATCGAGCGTGGCCACGACCGACGTCACCGCGTCGCCGGTGCGCACGTCGAGGCCGAGGTCGGCGATGGCGTCGAGCACGACCCCCTGGGTGCGCGGCAGGTCGTTGCCGAGCTCGGGGTGGCGGTGCAGGTCGCGTCGCAGCTCGACCGTGTCGGGCTGCAGCGCCCGGGCCGCCTCGAGCAGTTCGCCGCGCGGGGTCATCGTCCGACCGTCCCTCGACGCCCGGTCAGCCCAGGGCGCCGATGGCGGCGTCGTAGTCGGGCTCGTCGGCGATCTCGGGCACGAGCTCGGTGTGGAGCACGGTGCCGTCGCCGTCCACCACCACGACGGCGCGGGCGGCCACGCCGGCCAGCGGGCCGTCGACCATCTTCACGCCGTAGTCGTCGAGGAAGCTGCCCCGGAAGGTCGAACCGGTCATCACCGAGTCGATGCCCTCGGCGCCGCAGAACCGACCGGCCGCGAAGGGCAGGTCGGCGGACACGCACACGACCGCCGTGTTGTCGAGGCTCGCGGCGCGCTGGTTGAAGGTCCGCACCGAGGTCGCGCACGTGGGGGTGTCGACGCTGGGGAAGATGTTGAGGATCACCCGCTGGCCGGTGAGGTCGGCGGAGCTGACCGAGGAGAGGTCGGCCTTCACGAGGTCGAAGTCGGGGGCCT
>JBHIXO010000214.1:0-7576 GCA_041984725.1 Acidimicrobiales bacterium
ACCATGTTCGGAGCCGGTCCCCTCGCCGGGGGCACCGACGCCTGCCAGGGCGACTCCGGCGGACCGATCGTCGATCCGGGCTACGGCGAACGGTGGGAGCCCCTCGCCGGCGTCGTGAGCTGGGGCAACGGCTGTGCCCAGCCAGGGTTCCCGGGGGTGTACGCCGAGGCCTACGACAACCCGGGCCGCTCGTTCCTGGAGGGCCAGATCAGCCGGCCGGCGAACGACGCGTTCGCGGACGCCGAGGTCATCTCGGGTCCGGCGGGTTCGGTGCCCGGCACGACGACCGCGGCGACGACGCAGTCCGGCGAGGTCGGGCACAGCACCCCGGAGGCGACGGTCTGGTACGAGTGGACCGCGCCGCAGTCCGGGCCGGTCAAGTTCGACGTGAACACGCTCGGTGCGAGCCAGCAGGTGTCGTGGGACTCGACGCTGCGCGTGACCACGGGCGGGTTCCCCGGCACGCTGGTCGCCGCGAACGACGACGCGAACGGCGGCCGGGAATCGCAGGTGGTCTTCACGGCGACGGCGGGCACGACGTACCACGTCCAGGTCGATGCCTACTCGCTACAGGACGAATTCGTGCCGGGGTCGACCCTGAAGTGGGGCGACTTCGACCTCGGCTGGTCCCAGGACCGGCCGGCGAACGACGACTTCGCCAACGCCGCCTCCCTCACCGGGGCCGCGGGCACCACGTCGCAACTCGTCCTCGCTCCCACCCACGAACCGAGCGAGCCCGACGAGCACGTGAACAACTCGGACTCGTCGGTCTGGTTCGAGTGGACGCCCCCGGCGACGGGTGACGCCACCATCTCGCTCCGCGCCGCGGCATACGACACGACCCTCGCCGTCTACACCGGCACCGAGCTGCTCGACCTCACGCTCGTGGTCCAGAACGACGACCACCACCCCTACTTCGTCCAGTCGAAGGTCGACTTCGCGGCGACCGCCGGGACGCAGTACTGGATCGCGGTCGACGAGTGGCAGACCGGTGATCCCTCGCCGAGCAACCTGCAGCTGCAGTGGTCGCTCGGGATGCCGCCCAACGACGACGCCGCCGACGCCCAGGCGATCTTCGGCGCCTCCGGCTCGGTGTCCGGCACCACGATCCGGTCGACCGGAGAACCCGGCGAGGCGGCGCCGTTCGGTCCACCCGACCACTCGGTCTGGTACCGCCTGCTCCCGCCGTCCAGCGGCGAGTACGAGCTCCGGGTGCGGACCCGGGGCGATTGGAACCCCCAGCTCGCGATCTGGGACGCACCGACCTTCCCGCAGGCGTTGATCGCGACGGACGACGACTCGGGGCCGGGGCTCGATCCACAGCTGACCGTGGAGTTGGGTTCGGTCTACTACTACCTCCAGGTGGATGGGCAGGACCGCACCGTGGGTGACTTCGACCTGATCTGGTCGGAGGTGTACTCGGGGCCGACGTGCAACGAGTTGCCCGTGACGATCTCGGGTTCGGGCGTGATCAACGGAACGGCTGGCGACGACGTGATCCTGGGGTCGTCGTCGGCTGACACGATCAATGGTCTCGGCGGGAACGACGTGATCTGTGCGGGGGACGGCAACGACACCGTGTTCGGCGGCTCGGGCAACGATGTGATCATCGGCAACGCCGGCAGCGACACGATGCACGGTGGTCCGGGTGACGACGAGCTCAACGGTGCCGGTGGGAACGACACGGCGAGCTGGGCGGCGTCGGCGTCCGGCGTGACCGCGGATCTGTCGTCGGGTACGGCCACGGGTGAGGGGACCGACACGTTGGTCTCGGTGGAGAACCTGACCGGTTCCGATCATGGTGACGTGTTGTCCGGGAACGGGCAGGCGAACGTGATCCGGGGTGGTCGGGGTCCGGACCTGCTCGACGGCAACTCGGGGAACGACCTGCTGTACGGCGAGGGTGGTCCCGACGAGTTGCGGGGTGGGCCGGGGAGTGACCTGCTCGACGGTGGCGCGGCCGGGGACATCCTGCGGGGTGACGACGGCGACGACACCATGTTCGGTGGCACCGAGGTCGACACGGTGTCGTACAAGAACGCGACGGTCGGCGTGACGGTGGACCTGGCGGCGGGGACGGCGTCGGGTCAGGGCAACGACTCGATCGCGAACGACGTGGAGGACATCCTGGGTTCGCAGCAGGACGACGTCCTGTACGGCGATGCGCAGGACAACAAGATCCAGGGTCGCGGTGGTGACGACACGATCTACGGTCGGAACGGCAACGACGATCTGCGCGGCAACGGCAAGCACGACACGATCTTCGGCGGCAACGGCGACGATCGGGTCCACGGCGGTTCGGGATCGGACACGTTGACGGGTGGCGCGGACGATGACCTGATGATCGGGAGTTCGGGTGCACCGGACCACTGCGACGGGTCGGGCGGCACCGACACCCACGGCGGGGGTTGCGAGACGCTCGTCGACATCCCGTAGTCCTCGATCGAGGACCTGACCCGGCACGGCCCCGCACCACCCGGTGCGGGGCCGTCCCGCGTCCCGGGCGCGCGTGTCTGGACGCAGAGCGTGGGTGATGGCGGGCGTGAGGGCGCCGTCAACCACCGTGCGTGGTCGACGTGACGCACGTCACGTCGTGGGGGTGTGCAGGAGCACACGTCCGGCGCAACCGGGCCTGATAAGACCCCTTCGACGTCGCGGGAACGGGCCGGGGCGCGGGCAGGATGGGCGGAGCTGTGAGGCTCACACGACTCTGGCGCGGCGCGTTGGCCGCGTCGACGGTGTTCGTCGCGTTCCCGGTGCTGGCAGCACCGGCGAGCGCCCAACAGGAGGACCCGGCGCCGACCGGTGGCCAGGCGGTCCTCGAGGTCGAACAACCGACCGACGACGACAAGATCGGGGGAGCAGCCGCAGCCGACGACACGCCGTCCGAGGACGCCTCCTTCACCGACCTCGGGCCGGTCGATCCGGCACCGACGACCGAGCCGGCGCCGGCCAAGCCCGCCGAGGGCGGTCTCGGCGCCGACATCGTGAACGGCACTCCGGCCAGCGTCGACGAGTACCCGTACTTCGTGTCGATCCAGACGACCGGTGGCTTCCACTTCTGTGGCGGCACGCTCGTCGCGCCGACCAGGGTCGTCACCGCAGCGCACTGCGTCGACGGCGGCACGACGCCCGGCTCGATCCGCGTGCGGATCGGTGGCACGACGCTGTCGGGCGCCGACCAGGGTGAACTGCGCGACGTCTCCGCGATCGTCATCAACGGCGACTGGACCGGCAGCGTGTGCAGCCACGACCTCGCCGTCCTGCACCTCACCACCGCGTCGACCAAGCCGTGGACCCGAATCGCCGACTTCTCCGCCGGGCTGGCCGAGAACGACCCCCTGACCATCATGGGGCACGGCGACACGACCGAGGGCGGCTCCGCCAGCAACGCGCTGCTCGAGGCGAGCGTGCCCTACCGCACCGACGCCCAGATGGCGGCGGCCTACGGCACGGGGTGCTGGGACCCGATCACGATGTTCGGCGCCGGCCCGCTCGCCGGTGGCACCGACGCCTGCCAGGGCGACTCGGGTGGACCGATCGTCGACCCGGGCTACGGCGAGCGCTGGGAGCCCCTGCTCGGCGCGGTGAGTTGGGGCAACGGTTGCGCCCGGCCGAACTTCCCGGGCATCTACGCCGAGGCGTACGACAACCCCGGCCGGACGTTCCTCGACGGCGAGATCGCTCGTCCGGCGAACGACGACTTCGCGGATGCGCAGGTGCTCACGGGGCCCGCCGGCTCGGTGTTCGGAACGACGACCGCCGCGACCGCCCAGACCGGCGAGGTCGCGTTGACCACTCCGGAGGCGACCGTCTGGTACGAGTGGACCGCACCGCAGTCCGGTGACGTCACGTTCGACGTCAACACGCTCGGGGCGTCGCAACCGGTTTCGTGGGACTCGACGATCCGGGTGACGACGGGCGCCTTCCCGGGCACCTTCGCCGCCTCGAACGACGACTTCAACGGCAACCGCGAGTCGCGGGTCACCTTCCCTGCGACGGCGGGCACGACCTACTTCATCCAGGTCGACGCGTACTCGCTCCTCGACCCGTTCGTCGTCGGCTCCGACCTCAAGTGGGGCTCGTTCTACCTGGGGTGGTCGCAGAACCGGCCGTTCAACGACGACTTCGTCGACGCCTACGCCTTCAGTGGGGCGACGGGCCGATTCATCCAGGGCACCGGGTCGCCGACGCACGAGCCGTCGGAGCCGGACTCGCACTGGAACAACTCGGACTCGTCGGTCTGGTACTCGTGGACGCCGCCGTCCTCGGGTCCGGCCACGGTTTCGCTGATGGACTCGAACTACGACACGACGATGGCGATATACACCGGCGCCAGCATCAACGACCTGGCGCTGCTCTCGACCAACGACGACGTCCACCCGCCGGTGCGGCAGTCGAAGATCGACTTCGCCGCCACCGCGGGCACGACGTACTGGATCGCGGTCGACGACTACGGCTCGGGTGACCCCATCCCACCGGACGACGACATCACGATCCAGTGGTCGGTGGGCGTGCCCGCCAACGACGACGTCGACGATGCCCAGGTGGTCTCGGGTCCGTCGGGCTCGGTCGCCGGCACGACCGTCGGCTCGACCGGTGAACCGGGCGAGTCGGCGCCGGTGATCGCGCCGCCGGAGCACTCGGTCTGGTACCGGTGGACGGCACCGTCGACCGGGGACTTCGACTTCGGTGTCGAGACGACCGGTTCGTGGGATCCCCAGCTCGGCGTGTGGGACACGAACGATCTCGCCGTCGAGACGCTGATCGTCGGTGACGACGACTCCGGCGCCGGGCTCGACCCGGCGCTGGTCCTGTCCGCCACGGGCGGCACGACGTACTGGATCCAGGTCGAGGGCCGCAACGGGTCGGAAGGCCCGTTCGACCTGGTGTGGTCCGAGGTCTACACGGGTCCGTTGTGCAACGAGCTGCCCGTCACCATCTCGGGCTCGGGCATCATCAACGGCACCGCGGGTGACGACGTGATCCTGGGTTCGTCGGGCGTCGACCTCATCGACGGTGCCGGCGGCAACGACGTGATCTGCGCCCAGGGTGGCGACGATCTGGTCAACGGTGGTCCGGGCAACGACGTGCTCATCGGCAACGCCGGCAACGACCTCCTCTTCGGGGGTACGGGCGACGACGAGATCAACGGCGCCGGAGGCAACGACACGATCTCGTACGCCGGGTCGGCGACCGCGGTGAACGCCGATCTGTCGACCGGCTCGGCGACCGGCGAGGGCACCGACACCCTGATCTCGGTCGAGAACCTCACGGGCTCCGACCAGGGCGACGTGCTGACCGGCAACGGTCAGGTGAACGTGATCCGGGGCGGCAGTGGACCGGACCTGATCGACGGCAACTCGGGCAACGACCTGCTGTACGGCGAGGGCGGCCCCGACGAGCTGCGTGGCGGTCCGGGCAACGACCTCCTCGACGGCGGCAACGCCGGCGACATCCTCCGGGGTGACGACGGCGACGACACCATCGTCGGTGGCGATGCCGTCGACACGGTCTCGTACAAGAACGCCACGGTCGGCGTGACGGTCGATCTCGGCACGGGGACGGCGACGGGTCAGGGCAACGACACGATCGCCAACGACGTCGAGGACATCCTCGGGTCGCAGCAGGACGACTTCCTGTATGGCGACGCCCAGGACAACAAGATCCAGGGTCGCGGTGGCGACGACACGATCTACGGCCGGAACGGCAACGACGACCTGCGCGGCAACGGCAAGCACGACACGATCTTCGGCGGCAACGGCGACGATCGGGTCCACGGCGGTTCGGGTGCCGACACCCTCACCGGCGGCGCCGACGACGACCTGATGATCGGCAGCTCGGGCTCGCCCGACCACTGCGACGGCTCGGGCGGCACCGACACCCACGGCGGGGGTTGCGAGACCCTCGTCAACATCCCCTAGGGGACGCCATTCGCACGGGCCCGGTCCGATCCCGCCCGGACCGGGCCCCGCGACAACGACTCATGACCCCGCACGCACGTGCGGGGTCATGAGCGCGATCGTGGGCGAGATGCCGAGCGCGTCGGTCCGCACCGTGGCGATACGTCGACCGCGCTGCACGGCCGGCCGAGGCGCGCTGCAGCGATCCGGGCCGAGCCAGCCGCACGAGGCGTCGAGGTCGTCGGCAACCAGCGCCAGCCCCCAGATCGACGCCGGTCCGTCGCCCGTCGCCCGGGGGCTGCCGACCAGCTCCAGCACGACGGCGCCGAGCCAGAAGAACCGTTGCTGGACCGCATGGTCGCCGATCGTCGCGTCGCGGGTACGACGCAGCTCGAGCCCGATGGCGCCGAACGCCTCGGTCGTGCGGTCGAGGTCGGGCGAGCGCACGACCACGTGGTCGACGGCCGTCACCCCGTTCTGGTGCGCCCCGTGCGCCTCGGGAACGGTGGGTTCGGCGTCGATCACGGCGATCCCGTCGACATCGGCGGGCAGCGCGTGGCCCGATCGCAGGCTCCACGCGATGGATGGTCCGGCTCCGTCGGTCCGGACGGTCAGCGCGCCGATGTGGACGTCGTCGCCGACCACGGAGAAGCCGGCCGAGCGCCACGACCCGGGTGCGTCGGCGACCACGACGGCGGCCAGTTCGGGTGACACAGGGTCGGGTGACACGGGGTCGTGTCTACCTTGCGCTTCCACCCCGTGCTGCGGTCGCTGCCGGTTTCGACCCGACCGCGAGGGGACGAATCGGCGCACTCCGGCGGCCCGCTCAACTCCGGGTCGCCTGCGGCCGAAAGGGAACGGGAACCGGATCGAGGAGGACATGGATGCGAGCGGCCGAAGCACCCGTCTCGGCGGCGACCGTGCCGTTGTTGATGCAGGCGATCAACGACCCGAACACGTCGATCGCCCGCGTCGCCGAGGTGGTCGGGAGCGATGCCGGTCTCGCGGCGCGGGTCCTCGCCCTCGCCAACTCCGCCGCCTTCGGCCTGTCGCGCCAGGTCACCGAGATCCAGCAGGCCGTCGGTCTCGTCGGCTCCAACATGGCCCAGACCCTGGCGATCGCCGGTTCCTGCAACCTGCTCGACGGCACCTCGGGGCTGCCCCACGCCCGCGAGCACGCCATCCGCATGGCGTGCGCGACCCGGGCCGTCGCGGCGCGTGCGGGCCTGAGCCGTCCGGATGCGTTCGCCGCCGGACTCCTCCACGACCTCGGCGAGATCCTGCTCTGGCGTGAGGAGCCCGACGCCTACGCGCTCGCCCACGCCGACTGGGACAGCCCGGCCGAGCAGCTCCGCTGGGAGCGGGGCACCTTCGGCACCGACCACGCGCTCGCCGCGCGGGAGCAACTTGCGCAGTGGCAGTTGCCGGGCCAGGTCGTCGACGCCGTCGGCGACCACCACCGACCCGACCCTGCGCACGTCGACCTCTCGACGTGCGTCATCGCCGCGGAGGAGCTGCTCGATCCCGACGTCGACGCCCGTCCGACGGCCGACAGCGCGCGCCGTCGCGTCGAGGTCCTCGGCATCGGCGCCGACCTCGACGCGTTGCGCGCCGAGATCGACGAGGCCGCTGCCGAGCTCGGCAGCCTGTTCGCCACGCCCGTCTGACCGTCT
>JBHIXO010000215.1:0-7520 GCA_041984725.1 Acidimicrobiales bacterium
CAGCGAGCGCGACGTGGACGCCGCGGAGGGGGGCGGCGACGGCCGGCTCGGTGTCGTCGGGCTCGCGTCCGGACGCCGGCGGGGCCGCGGACGTGGGCACGGCCATGCGTCAGCCGACGCCGGAGGGTCCGGGATCGATCTCGTGGGCCCGGGCCAGGTGGCAGCTCACCACGTCGGCCTGGAACCAGAGGTCGAGCAGCTGGGCCAGCGGCCCGTCGCCCTCGGCCCGGACCTCGTGGCGGGCGTGCACGACCTCCTCGACGAAGGCCTCGACGTCGGCGAAGCGGGCTGCGTCGGCGGGGTGCTCGTGGTCGTGGCGCAGCGTCACGAGCGAGAAGACCTGGCGGGTGATGTCGCCGTGTTGGCCCCATCCCTCGAGCTCGTGGACGGCGAGGTCGGGCAGGGCGGCGGCGAACGCGGCGACCTTGGCGTTCTCGTTGATCTGGCCCTTCCAGCGGTTCGCGGCCGACGCGCCGATCGGGCCGGCGCCGTAGGCGAGCGTCAGCGTGGGCCGCAGCCGGCGGGCGAGACGGTCGGCCGGCGACGGGTCGGCGACGAGGGTCGCCCGCCGCCGTTCGAGCTGGTCGACCGTGGCCGTGACCTGGGCGCCGAGGTCGTCGACCCAACCGAGGTGGTCGAACACGCCCAGCAGCGTGACGAGCAGCTCGGGCAGGGCGAAGCGGGCGGCGGGGGCGTCCTCGGCGACGGGACACACCGGCACGTCGCGGGCGGCGAGCGCGTCGAGCAGCGCGCCGCGTCCGAGGCCGACGACGGTGGCCCGGCGCTCGGCGAGGTCGTGGGCGATGCCGGCGTCGGCCCGACCGCACGACGCCGCGATGACGAGGGACCGAGGCCCGAGATGGCCGGGCAGTTCGCGGTCGGTGACGACCTGCAGGGGCAGCGTCGCGCCGGCACGCACGAGCGCCACGGCCGCGTCGGCGGCGGGCGCGGACTCGGCGTCGGTGACGACGACGACGTCGGCGTAGTTGCGCAGGTCCGGGACGACGAGGTCGCAGCCGGCGCCCTCGGTCGTGCAGTCGGCCGCCGCGGTGACCTGCGCCGGCGTGTCGAGGACCCAGTCGAGCACCCCGAGGGTGTCGACCGGACCGTCGGGGAGCAGCGCGGTCACGGCCTCAGTCGGCGTCGGGGTCGAAGGTGGGGCTGATCCCCTCGGCCTCGGCCTTGGCCACGAGGCGGGCCACCTCGGCGTCGTCGATCGCGGTGGCCTCGTCGATCAGCATGATCGGGATGTCGTCGCGGATCGCGTAGGTGCGCTGGAGCCGCGGGTTGAGGAGCACGCCCTCGTCCTCGAAGTACAGCAGCGGGCCCTTGTCCTCGGGACAGGCGAGGATGTCGAGCAGCAACTTGTCGAGCGCCATGGCCCGTTTCTACCCGAACAGGGCCCGGACCTCGGCAACCTTCTCGTCGCACTGCTCCCGGGTCGGGGCCTCGAGGTTGAGGCGCAGCAGGGGCTCGGTGTTGGACGGGCGGAGGTTGAACCACCAGTCGCCGGCGTCGACGGTCAGGCCGTCGAGCCGGTCCTGGTCGTACGCCGAGTAGGCCGCGGCGACCTGGTCGATGACCGCGACCGGGTCGGCGACCTCGGTGTTGATCTCGCCCGAGGCGGCGTAGCGCTCGTAGGGGCGGCGCAGCTCGGAGAGCGGGACGCCGGCCAGCGACAGCTGCTCGAGGACGACGAGGGCGGCGATGGCGCCGGAGTCGGCCCGCCAGTTCTCGCGGAAGTAGTAGTGCGCCGAGTGCTCGCCGCCGAACGCGGCGCCGGTCTCGGCCATCGTCGCCTTGATGTAGGAGTGCCCGACCCGGGTGCGCACGGGCGTGCCGCCATTCTCGCGCACGACCTCGGGCACCGTCTTCGAGCAGATCAGGTTGTGGAGGACGGTGGCGCCCGGCTCCTTGGCCAGGACGCCGGTGGCGACGATGGCCGTCGTGATCGAGCCCGACAGCGGCTCGCCGGCGTCGTCGACGAGGAACACGCGGTCGGCGTCGCCGTCGAAGGCGAGGCCGAGGTCGGCGCCGGTCTCCTTCACGCGGGCCTGGAGGTCGCGGAGGTTGTCGGGGTTGATCGGGTCGGCCGGGTGGTTCGGGAACGTGCCGTCGAGCTCGCCGTACATGACCTCGAGGTCGATGGGCAGTCCCTCGAACACCTTGGGGACCACGAGGCCGCCCATGCCGTTGGCCGTGTCGGCGATGACCTTCATCGGCGCCAGCTTCGCCACGTCGACGAAGGAGCGGACGTGGTCGGCGAACGCGTCGATCACGTCGTCGTGGCTGACCGTGCCCGGCGGCCCGTCGGCCGGACCGAGGTCGTCCTCCTGGACGATCCGCTTCATCTCGCCGAGGCCGGACTCGGCGCCGATGGGCCGCGCACCGGCCAGCGTCATCTTGATGCCGTTGTACTGGGCCGGGTTGTGGCTCGCCGTGAACATGGCGCCCGGCGCGTCCATCGAGCCGGCGGCGAAGTACAGCAGGTCGGTCGACGCCAGCCCGAGGCGGGTGACGTCCATGCCCTGGCTCGTCACGCCCTCGCAGAACGCCTCGACGAGCTCGACGCCGCTCGGCCGCATGTCGCGGGCGACGAGCACCCGGTCGTGGGGGTACGGCTGCGTGCGCACGAACCGGGCGAAGGCGACGCCGATGCCCCGGACGAGCTCGGCGTCGAGCTGGTCGGGCGTCGTCCCGCGGATGTCGTAGGCCTTGAAGACGGCGTCGATGTCAGCCACCCGGGAAGGCTGGCCGCCACGGGGCGTCCGGCGCAAGGGCCAGCCGGCACACCCGTCCGCCGACCGACTCAGGTGGGCAACGCCCGCAGGGCGGCGAGGGCGTCGTCGTAGACGCCACGCCCCGAGGCGCGCCGGACCCGCCACAGGTCCTCGGCGAGTTGCGAGACGTCGGATCGCAGGCGCACGGTCGTGGACGACCCCGTCTCGTCGAGGCGCACGGGCAGCTGCTCGACCGTTCGTCCGCCGCGCGCGAGCAGGTGGAGCACCTCGATGTCGAAGGCGAAGCCGTCGATGATCGTCGCGTCGAAGATCGTCCGGGCCACGTCGCCGCGGAAGGCCTTGAGCCCGCACTGGGTGTCGATCGGCTCGTCGAGGAGCACCATCGCCGACAGTCGGTTGACGACCCGGCTGCCCACCGCCCGCAGGCCGCTGGCCCGCGCCACCCGTGAGTCGGCGTGGCGACGGTCTCCGATGGCGGCGTCGACGCCGGACTCGATGGCGGCGAGGAACGTGCGCAGGTGCGAGGGGTGGTAGGCGAGGTCGGCGTCGGTGAAGGCGACCGTGCGCCCCCGGGACGCGAGCACGCCGGCGCGGACCGCGGCCCCCTTGCCCCGGTTGCGGGGCAGCACCACGACCTGTTCGGCGCCGGCGTCGATGGCCGCGTCGGCCGTGCCGTCACCGGATCCGTCGTCGACGACGATCACCTCGAGGCCGCCCGGCTCGCTCGCCGCGATGTCGGCCAACTCCTCGTGGAGCGCGGCGACGGTGACGCCGATGCGACGCTCCTCGTGGAAGGCGGGGACGACGACGCTCAGCCGCACCCTGGCCGGCGACGCTCCGTCCGCCACTCAGTCCCCCACGGTGCCCGGCGCGTCGTGCAACGGCCGGACCCGGACGCGGGGCGCGCGGGCGAGGGCGATCGCGGCGCCGAGACCGACGAGGGTCAGCAGCACGGCGACGAGGTCGATCGGCGTGCGGGCGAAGCGCAGCGTCACCTCCTCGTCGGTGGGCACGACGAGCATCAGGTTGGGGGCGACGCGGTAGGGGCCGTCGCCGCCGTCGACCCGCCAGTTGGGGAAGTAGCTCGCCTTGACCA
Source organism: Acidimicrobiales bacterium (assembly GCA_041984725.1). GTDB lineage: Bacteria > Actinomycetota > Acidimicrobiia > Acidimicrobiales > Salinilacustritrichaceae > Salinilacustrithrix. The sequence goes on from JBHIXO010000215.1 coordinate 3,838, forward strand.
GCACCGGGGTACCGACCTCGTCGACGCGGAAGGAGATCTCGTCGTCGTCGGTGGCGATGTCGGAGACCGTGACCGGGTCGACCGGCTCTCGGGGCAGCGCGGTGGCGGGGTCGACGCGAGCCCACTCGTCGGGGCCGGTCGCCGCGACCGGGACGTCGTGCTTGGTCGCGTCCTGGAACCAGTCGAGCGCGACGCCGGGGCAGGGCGGCTCGCCCTCCTTGCAGCCGAGCCACTCGGCCTGGGCCTCGCTGGCCGTGGTCACGACCGGGAGGTTGACGACCGACTCGACGAGCGGGGCGTCGGCGACCTCGTAGACCACCCAGGGGCCGCTCGTGGCGACCTCGGTGAGGTCGGGGTGCGACCGCGCCGCCGTGTTCGCCTCGGCGGAGCGGGCCAGGTAGTACCGCACGCCGAGGACCTGGAGGTGCTCGACCCCGGCGTCGACGTCGAGGTCGCGGTAGGGCATGTCGCGCTGGGCGCGGCTCGGCGAGGCCGACAGCTCGGACTGCACGAGGAAGTGGAACGGGGTGGTCGACGACGCCTCGAAGTAGAGGCCCTCCATCGACCCGATGCAGCCATCGGTCCAGTGCGGGAGCAGCATCAGCGCCATCGGCGTGCCGTAGTCGTTGAGGTCGGGGCTGTACTCCCACAGCGACCGGCCACAACCCCGGGTCTCGCCGACGTAACTCATGGTGGCCACGACGTCGCGGTACTCGGGGTAGGCCTCCTTGCGCTCGTAGCCCCGGTAGTTCCACCGCGACCAGTCGGTGACGAAGTTGCGGCCCGAGACGTTGGCGGTGAGGGCGTCGGGGACGTCGAGCGAGAAGACGCCGGGCACGCCCACGGACGCGAAGACCTCGTAGGACCCGTCGGGCGCCGTACGACCGCCGGGCAGGTTGCGGAGCTGCCCACCGAGGAACGTGCCGAGCAGGACGAGGGCGACGGGCGGCGCGACCCAGGTGATCCAGCGGCGCGGTCGGCGGTGCCGGTCGGTGAACACCTGGCCGAGCGCCCGGGCGATCTCGGCGACGCCGATGGCGGCGAGGAGGTAGACGACGAGGTACCAGAACGGGAGGAGCCGGGCGTTCCAGAGCCGGCCCTGCGGGGCGTACACGAACGCGGTCGCGAGCCCGAGGCCGAGCACGACGAGGGCGACACCGATCCGGGAGCGCACGACGGCGGACAGGACGGCGCCGACCAGGGCGAGCGCGGCGTAGACCGCGAGGTCCTCGGTGACGAGCGCGGACCAGACCTCGTCGGTGAACCAGGTCCAAAGCGCCTCGCCCTCGGAGTGGACGGCGATCTTCTCCCACCCCATGTCGTTGAGGTAGGTGCGGCGCACGAAGAACGGCAGCACCCACCACGAGGCGAGCAGCGCGGAGACCGCGCCGGCGGACACCAGCCACCAGGTGCGGGGCAGGCCGATCGGGGGGCTCACGCTCGCCTCGGCGTCGTCGGGCACGTCGGCCGGGACGCGGGTGAACTGCACCAGCGCGATGGCGGCGACCACGACCGTGCCGATCACCAGGACGGTGGTGACCGCGAGGACGTCGGCGACGACGATGGCGACCCCGGCGGCGATCACGGCGAGGGCCGCGGTGGCCGCGACCTCGGTCGTGCGGCGGGACTCGCGGCCCGCCCGCGGCTCGCCGGCGAGATGGACGACGAGGAACACGGCGGTGGCGGCGAGCGCGAAGAACGCCGGGATGAGGTGGCAGAGGCCGACGAGGGCGAGGAGGACGGCGGCGGTGGCCCGGTGGGTGCCGGTGCGCAGCCCGTGGACGAGGACGCCGAGGTAGGCGAGCGCGAGCGCCAGGCTGATCGAGAAGGCGAACTCGCCGGCCATCGTCGAGGCGATGTTGCCGCCGTAGATCGTGAAGTTCGTGTCGAAGAGGAAGGCGACGACGCCGACCGACAGCAGCGCCGGCGCCGGATGGGGCAGGCGGGCGAGCCGCCCGAAGACGTAGGCGGTCACGGGCATGGCGACGACGCCCGCGACGCTGACGAGCTTGAACGACGGCCCGAACGGGAGCGCGACGCCGAACACGGCGACGAGGACGGCCGCGGCCCCGAACAACCGGCGCCGGCTCCCGCGGCCCCGGACGAGGGCCGTGACCCCGGCGGCGACGCCGGTCACGAGCAGCGTGAATCGGAACCCGGCGGACCCGTCGGTCCACACACCGGCCACGAGCGCGACGACGGCGCCGGCGCCGACGACGCCGAGCAGCATGCGGTCGCGCACCGATGCGCCGGCGGCGCGGGCCGCCAGGACGAGCGAGGCGGCGGCGGGCGCGATCGCGCCGAGCCCGGTGATCCCGCTGTTGAGGGCGACCATCCCGAGGAACGGGACCACCATGTAGAACTGGAACGCGGGGAAGCCGGCGTACCAGTCGGGCGTCCAGCCGGACAGGCGGAAGCCCGGCAGGAGCGTGTCGCGCAGGAAGCCGAAGCCCCACACGTGGGCGCCCATGTCGCCGCCGGCCGGCGTCGTCTCGGCGAGCAGCAGGCCGGGGTGGAGCTGCCAGAAGACGAACAGGGCGGCGCCGGCGACCACGACGAGGTCGAGCACGCGACGGAGACGGCGGTCGTCGGGCAGCGGCTCGGGGGGCAACTCGCCGGGCGCGTCGGGATCGTCGACGACGCCGGTCTCAGCCCACTCGATGTCGACCGGTTCGGGTGTGCCGCCGGGCCCGGTGTCCTGGATCGTCACGTCACCCTCCCAGCAGCGCGATGACCGTCGTCGCATTGAAGCCGACGTGGGCCCAGATGCTGCGACCGAGCCGCCCGGTGCGGTGCGCGAGCCACGACAGGACCAGCCCGAACGCAGCCAGGGCCGGGAACTGCAGGGCCTGGAGGTGGCTGGCGGCGAACACGAGCGAGGTCACGATCATCGCCGGCCACAGCGGGATCCGCCGCAGGAGGGTCCGCTGCAGCAGCCCGCGGTAGAAGACCTCCTCGGCGAGCGGGGCCATCACGACGACGACGAGCGCGAGGACGAGCACGCCGAGCCCCTCGGCCTTGTCGGTCAGCTCACGGGCCGGCTCCTCCAGCTCGGCGCGGCTCGCGTCGCTCAGCCAGAAGACGGGCAGCGTGACAAGCGGGACGAGGACGAGCTGGCACAGCACGCCGATCGTGAGCCCGATCGGCGCGTCGCGCACGGTGGCCGACAGGCCGAGGTCGCGGCGCGGACCGTTGCCCCGCAGGCGGGTGGCGAGGAGCGGGACGCCGAGCAGACCGGCCCAGAGCGGGATCTGCAGCAGCGCGATCTCGCCGATCGAGAGGATGTCCTGGTCGATGTCGGCGGGGTCGAGGCCCTTGACGGCCGCGAACCCCGCGAGGCCGATCACCGACAGGATCTGGGCGACGAGGAACGCGACGACGACGTCGGCGGCCCCCCAACGCGGCGTGGTGCGCGCGTCGGGACTCCCGGTCTCGGTCGCCGTCATCGGGGCGAGGCTACCGACGGGGTCGCGCCGCCCCCAGGCAGGTCACGACGCGAGCCGGCCCGCCGCCGGGCGGAACGCGACCACGGACGCCGCGACCCGACGGTCGATCAGCGCCCACCCGCGGGGCACCGTGAGCCGCTCCGCGTGCTCCCCGCACAGGTCGTACTGCATCGGGTGGGGCGCGGCCAGGTGGTCGAGCGTCGCGGCCTTCGCCGCGTAGTCGTAGGTGAGAGTGGC
>JBHIXO010000216.1:0-7518 GCA_041984725.1 Acidimicrobiales bacterium
AGTCCGTGAACACGAAGCGCGGAACCCCGCAGTACTCGACGATGTCCTTCGCCGAGCCCACCACCACCGTGGCGATGCCGCGTGCTTCGAGTTGTCGTGCGACCAGACTCACGGTCTGGTGGCAGACGGGTCACAACGGCACGAGCAGGGCGACGTCCACCGCGTCTTCGACGCAGGCCGCGACGATTGCCGGCGCATCGCGCTCGATGGTGCGCCGCTGACTGTATTGCGTCGGCACGCAGTAGAAGCGCGGGGCGAGGCGTCCGAGTTCGCCTGCCGCGATGCGGCGCTCGAGTTCACGCACGGGAAAATAACTGTCGCGATCCCCGGTGTGGGTCGCTTCGCGATCCCAGGACAGATCGCCGGTGAAAAATTGCTCCGGCGGCTGTTCGAGATCACCAATGTACAAACGGCGGCGTTCCTTGCGGTAACTGTCATCGGGCATCGACGTCGTGACGATCGTCACCGTCCAGTCGCCGGGTAGGAGCTCGCGGAGCCACTTCGCAGCGTCGTCGAGCCTTGGTCGAGCCATGGCACGAGTGTACCAAGTGTTGTCTGAGAACGTTGTGTTGTCTGCAACAGACAACACGAACTCTTCGACAACACTTGTCATGACGGTAGAGGTGGGCCAGTGGGAATCGATGGACTGCCGCTCGCCAGGTCGAGAACCGCTGTCGCCCAGTCGAGGTCGCCGTCGACGTTCGCGCCGAAGCCTTCGACACGAGTCCGCCGCCGCGCCCCATCGGAATCGGGCCAGTCGAGATCGGTGCCGTGCCTGTGGTGCCAGTGCCCGTGCAGGACCAACGCCGGCCTCGTCACCTCGACCGCTTCCCGAAGCCGCTCCCGCGTGAGCGAACAGTTCGACTCGTCGGAGGGAGACAGACGGAACGTCGAGATCGCGTCCATCGGCACGCCGAGCGGGACATCGTGGGTCACGAGGACATCGAGCGGCGCAGTTCCGAGGCGCTCGACGTCGGCATCGGCGACGTTCTCGTGGTCGGGCCACCAGCTCGTCCCCGGGGTTCGACCACGCCAGTCGACCGAGAAGGCGCCGCCGATCGCGCCGAATCGAACGCCGCTCCACTCCCAGCGGCATCCGCGAGGGATCCACTCAACTCGTTCCGACAGCCGGCGAAAGCCTTCGGCGCTCTCCGCAGACTTGTGGGCGGCCATGGCGAGGCCTCCCGTGGCAGTCCCGCCGTCGGCGGCGCGGAACGGCACGCGAGTGACGAAGCCTTCGTGGTTCCCGTCGATGAACACGAGCCGGTCGAGTCCTGCGTTGGCGAGGATCCGGTCGATCTCCTCGAGGAACTGCTCCGAGCCCGGCCACAACGCGCCCATGTCCCCGAGCTGGAGGATCGTCGAACACCCTTTGGCCGCCGCCCGATCCGCGACGCGAGCGAGGAACGGCAGGTCGCCGTGGATGTCGCCGGCCACGAGGATGCGCGTCGGGTGCACGCCGACCATTGTCCCGAAGGGGTGGGACACGAACGGTCAGAGTTTCCGAGAACCGCCGAGTGGCTCGATCCGCTCATCGAGCGGGCCTCATGAGCGACTCCGATTGGCGTCTGCGGCTCCCCCAGCACCGGGCCGGCGGACCGAATCCAACGTCAGCACGTGAAACTTGAAAGCGCACCGGTGCAATCCAAGGTTCGTGCGAACCGACTCCTCACCTTCCGAAGAACCGGCCGATCCGACTCGCGATTCCGGATGGCTCTGGGTCGCTGGATTCGAGCGCGTCGGCGTCGATCTCGTCTGTGTCGTCTCGGACGGCGGCCGCCTCGATCACCACCCCGAGCTGAGACAGCGTCGTCACGACCACGAGAAGTCTGAAGACGCTGAAGATCACCACGGTGGCTGCAACCACGAGAAGCGCGTGGTGCGACGGCCGTGCGCCCGCCGGCAGCACAGTCTCGGTCCCGCCCAGGCCGTACATGCCAATCACGGCTCCGATCGTCCAGAGCTGAGCCACGGCGGAGAACGTGAAGACGAACAGGAGATCGCTGTACGAACTAAGGCGGCGGCCCTCGAGCTTGTGGAGTCCTACGGTGCGGATGAACTCTCTGGACGGGAGTGTGAGGATGAGGATGCAGCCGCTGATGCTCGCCCCGAAGGAAAGCGCCGCATAGGCGGTGATCGTCGCTCGGAGGGAATCGATCGGGACGTCGCCGAAGCTGGTCCACCTCGCCCCGCCGTAGATCAGCGCCGTCGTCACCAGCGTGAGTTTCGTGGTCCAGTGCCCTGCGATCCCTCCGATGCGTGGTGTCACCTGGCCTCGGTAGAACCGAGTGGGCGGGTGCAGATGCGTTGATGTGTGGTCGCCGCTTCCGCTCGACGTGGCCATCGCTACTCCTCGGCGGCGGGAGCTTCCTCGCCGGGATCAAGTTCGGCGACGAGCAGGGCGCTCTCGGCCTTCACCTGTGCGGACTCCGACTCCTCGGGGTTGATGGGGACGAATCGACGCTCGGAGTTGTTCTCGAGGCTGATGGTCCGCTCCTTGTTTTCGCCTGCCCTGGTGCCCCGGACGCGGAAGTCCTTGATCGGACCGACAGCGTTCGTCACCAGCGACCGGATCGCGCCGACGATGCCGTTGCGGGGCGCAAGGCTCTCGCCTCTCGGTGCTCGGGCTCCGACCTCCACCTGACCGGCGTGGCTCTCGTCGCCCAGGTCGCTCAACTGATCGGCGTTCTCGGCCCAATCGAAGTTGGGCCGAGCCAGCACTACGCGTGCTTCGCGGATTCGTTCGAGGCGGTCGAGTTCCTCGATGATCGACTTGGACGGAATGGGGTTGAGATCGAACGTCGGCGAGGAGAGCCCCATCACGTCCTCCATGACCCGCTCGACGTGGGAAGCGACCGTGGACGCTGCGACACCTGGCCGCCGGGCTTCCAGCGACGCGACACGGCGGCTCGGATCGACAACAACCCAGGCAGATCGTGCGATGAATCGTCGCTCGAAGTCGACCTCGTCCAGTTCGCCAGTGTCCGGGTCGAAGAGAAGCGTCTCGTTTTCCGGATGGCCGGCGATGTAGCGGAGATGAAACAGGCCGTCGTCGGAGACTTCGCTCGACGCGACGGCCACGACCTGGGAGCCGATCGTGAACTGCGAGGTAATCGGCGTAAGCCCCGCCAACGTCGTGAAGATCGCGCCGTAGTCGGCGAGGCCGGACGCTGAACGACCGTGCATCGAGTACCCAAGAATCGTGACTTCCCGCTTGGACATGCTTCTCCTGGGCCGTGCGGCCGATCCTCGCCGTGCTGGAATGCTCCCCGTCCGAGTGGACACCTTCGGCGATCAACCGAGGGGCCCGATGCCCAACGGTAATCGGGAGGTGTGACAAGAACGCCGGGCTTGGCTCCTACCGCCCTACGGGTTCGGGCCCGAGGAACAAGTCTGCGATCTGCTCGGCCGCCTCAGCGTGAAGCGTCGGGCTCGTGTGGCTGTAGGTGTTGATCGTGATGCCGACGGTCGAGTGGCCGAGACGTTCCTGGACGACCTTCACGTGGATGCCCTTCTTCAGTGCCAGCGTCGCCCACGTGTGGCGGAGACCCTTGATCGTCAGGCGAGGCAGGTCCAACCCCTTCTGCCGGCGGAGGAACGAGGCGCTCACCGTCTCAGGTCGTAGCGCCGACCCGTCCGGCCGGTGGAACACCAGGCCCTCGTCGGAGAAGTCGGCGCCGACGAGCATGCGCTCCTCGAGCATCCGCTTCCGGTGCTCCCGCAGCACCGCCACCGTCGATGCATCCAGAGCGACCGGCCGGCGACCGGCCGCCGTCTTGGGCTCGCTCACGAGGATCTTCCCCCGGATCGACTGGACGGTCTGGACCACCGCCAGTGAGCCGGCGTCGAAGTCGATGTCTTTCCAGCGCAGACCGAGGACCTCGCCCCGGCGCATCCCGGTCGTGGCCAGCAGCACCCACAACGCGTGCTCCCGATCGCCGGACGACGCCGACCAACCCAGGAACGCCCGCAGCGAGTCCGACGACCAGGTCTCGACGTTGTCGGGCTTGCGCGGCACACGAGGAGGATCAGCGAGATCCGCCGGGTTCCGGAACAACCGGTCCCATCGAACAGCGGCACCGAAGGCCTTGTGCAGCAGCACGTGGACGGCCTTCACCGTGTTCGGGTCGAGCCGCAGGTCGAGATCGCCACGATCGACTGCCTGCTGGCGACGGAGCAGCGACGCAAGCGTGTCCTTCGTGATGTGCGACGCCTCCTCGATCTCCTCCTGCAGCCGGTCGGCCGTCGCCTGCAACGTCAGTCCGTTAGCCCGAAGCTCCTGGGCCCGAGCAACCACCGCAGGGGAGTAGCCCCGCCCCGTCCGAGACGGCTTCTTCCGACCCGACTCGAGCAGCGTGGCGTAGAGCCCGTTCAGGACGCCGGCGTCGACCTTCGTCAGCTTCATGCCACCGATGTACGGGAGGACGTGGTTCCGGGCCTTGGACTCGTACCCGTTCCAGGTCGACTCCTTCAGCGTCGGCTTGATCGCAACGAACCATTCCTCGAAGAAGTCGGCGACGGTCTCGTTCGTCGGCTCGATGTACTCGCCCCGGTCGAACTTCGACAGCAGGTCGACCCGGGCCCGCTCCGCTTCCTTCTTCGTCCGGTACCCCGAGTGCCACTTCTGCCGGCGCTTGCCCGTCTCGGGATCGGGGTCGAGTTCGATCTTGACGTAGTACTTCGCGCCCTTCTTGACCACCGATCCGCGCATGGCTCACTCCTCGCTGTCGTCGAGCCCGAGTGCGGCCCGCTCGTCGATCTCCCGCATGCGAGAGAAGTCGTTGCGGTCGGCCCACTTGTCCGTGACGACCTCGTTGGTCGCCAGCGTCGACTCCTTCTCCTCGGCGATCTCGGCCAGGAGCTCCATCGCCTGCTCCGGATCCTTGTCTCGCATCCTTCCCCACCCGCCAGGGGAGAGGGCGAGAAGTTGCTGGAGCACCTTGGCCATCTGCTGGACGTAGTCGTCTTCGGGCGTCATCAGCCGGCTCAGCTTCACGGCGAGCAGCATCCGCCGCCGGATCTCCATCTGCTCCTCGATGTCCCGACTCGGCCAGCCGCCGAACACGTCGTAGACGGCCCGGTGGATCTTGTCGGCCAGCGTCTCGTCATCGAGGTTGATCAGCTCGCCGAGCCGGCCGACGAAGGCGTCCCACTGAGGCTTGCGGCCGATGAGCGGCTCGACGAGGTAGGCGGCGGGGAGCGGTCGGCCGTACTCGTCCTGACCGAGCGCCTCGATCGGCCGGTCGACCATCTCGGGCGGCGGCATGAAGAACCAGCTGAGGTGCACGCCGAAGCACTGGGCGAAGGCAACGACCTCGGCCACGTCGAGGTTGCGGGGACGGTCGCCGTCGAGGGTTCGCTCGATCGCCGACACCCCGGCCTGCCGGAGCTTGTAGCCGAGGAACGGCTCGAGCTGTTCGCTCGTGAACGCCTGCGTCCAGCCCAGCGATTCCCGGGCGCGGCGGAAGTTGTACGCCACCACCTGGTGCACGGTCATCGGCTCGGGCTGGGGGTCGAGACCCGGGACGTTGGGCTTGCGTCGTGCCACGTCGAGCACCGTAGCGCATCGAAACGGATCTGAGAAGTGCTTGACTGCGTTTCGAAAGTGCACGAATACTGTCGACCCATGTTACTCCAACGTGAAAGGACAGTGTCGTGACTGACGACATCCAAGCCATCCACTTCGACGACCTCCCGGCGTTCATGACCGTCGAGGAGGCCGCCAAGGTGCTGCGCATCGGCCGATCGAAGGCCTACGAGCTGACCGTCGAGTGGGAGACCACCGGCGGCAAGTCCGGCCTCCCGTTCATCCGGCTCGGACACCAGAAGCGCGTCCCGCGGGAAGCCATCGCCTGGTTCGTCCGCAACTGCCTCTCACCCGAGGCCGCCTGACCCAACCCAGGCACCCAACCCCGCCGTCGAGGCCTCGCGCGGTCACCAAGTTTCAGGCCTCCCCCAACCCCGCTGAACCGTCCTCCGGACGGATCAGCAACTTCCACACCGATGCACCCTCGGTGCGAGGAGGACCCCGTGCTCACGATCGCCGCCAGCCGCGACCTCGACTACTACGAACGGGAGGTCATCGACGGCCGAGCCGAGTACCTCTCCGAGGACGGCTCCTCACCCGGCCGATGGGTCGGCTCGCTCGCCGCTCACGACGGCCTCACTGGCGTCGCCGACCGCCACCAGCTCACCGAGTTGTTCAGCGGCAACAGTCCCGACGGCAGCCCGCTCACCGAGACCACAACCGCCCGACCCGGCTTCGACCTCACCCTCTCCCCGTCGAAGTCGGTCTCCCTCGTCTGGGCCCTCGGCACCGAAGACGACGCCCGCCACGTCGAGGAAGCCCTCTACGCCGCCCGAGACGAAGTCGAGCGCTACCTCGAATCGACCGCCTGCTCGGTCCGGCGAGGCAAGGCCGGCTGGCGCACCGAACCCGGCACCGGGTTCCTCGGCGCCGTCTTCATGCACAAGACCAGCCGCCTCGGCGACCCCGGCATCCACCTCCACTGGACCGTCTTCAACGTCGCCGAAGGCCCCGACGGACGCCGCACCGCCCTCCACGCCCAACAGCTCTACGAGCAGCGCTACACCGCCGAAGCCGTCTTCCAGGCCACCCTCCGCCACGAACTCGCGACCCGCATCGGCCTCGTCTTCGACGAGATGGACCGCCACGGTGTCGCCGAGGTCGCCGGCATCAGCGCCGACATGCGCGCCGCCTTCTCCCGCCGCCGAGCCGAGATCGTCGCCGAGATGGACCGCCTCGGCCTCCACACCGGCGACGCCGCCCGCGTCGCCAACCTCAACACCCGGGGCGAGAAGAACCTCGCCATCACCGAGGACGAACTCCGAGCCGAGTGGCGCCAACGCGCCGCCGACCACCGCTTCGATCTCGACCACATGCCCCGGGTCCCCCGCACCCCGACCCTCGCCGCCACCGACGACGAACTCGCCCTCGCCGTCACCGAGGAACACGCCCACTACGAACGACCCGACGTCATCCGGGCCGTCGCCAAGGCCGCCCGCCAGGGCGCCACCCTCGACCAGATCCTCGAACGCACCGACGCCTACCTCGCCTCCGAGCAAGCGATCGACCTCGGCGTCGGCCGGTACACGACCCCCGAGATGCTCGCCTGCGAACAGTCGATCCTCGCCGTCGCCGACCAAGCCCCCGCCGCCCACCGACGAGCCGACCCCCACGCCGTCGCCACCGCCCTTGCCGACCGACCGTCCCTCTCCGAGGAGCAACGCACCATGCTCACCGAACTCTGCGAATCCGGCCGCGCCCTCGACGTCGTCGTCGGCCGAGCCGGCGCCGGCAAGACCTTCGCCCTCGACGCCGTCCGAGACGCCTTCGAAGCCAGCGGCCACCGAGTCCGCGGCATCAGCCTCGCCGCCCGAGCCGCACGAGAGCTGGAGTCCGGCGCCGCCATCCGCTCCACCACCGCGCATGCCCTGCTCCACCAACTCGACTCCGGCCGCACCCGCTTCCGACCCGACGACGTCCTCGTCATCGAC
>JBHIXO010000217.1:0-7517 GCA_041984725.1 Acidimicrobiales bacterium
CCCCGTACCCGAGAACCGGTCGTCCCAGCCCGGGTCGCCGATGCCGGGACGCACGTCGCGGGGCCAGTCGATGTCGGCGGGGTCGTCGAGGTCGACGGCCACGACCTCGGCCGCGCCCCGGGCCTCGAGTTCGAACGCGAACCAGCCGTCGAAGGTGCCGACGTCGAGGCAGCGTTTGCCCCGGACGTCGGGCCAGGGCAGGACGTCGCGGGCCGCCCGCAGGTCCCAGGCACCGGGCGTCGACCGGCCGTCGCCGAGGTCGATCGAGTGGTACCAGAACGGGTACGCCGCGATGCGGGCGTGCAGGTCGTCGGGCGTGCCGGGGGATGACCCGGCGGGTGTCCCGGGGGGTGATTCGGTCAACGGAGGCTCCGGGTGGCGGAGCGGTGCAGCGTACGCTCGACCCGATGTCGCGTCGCGCGAGGCCGGGGACCGCGCCAACCCCAGCATCGTCGGGACGGGTGCGGTGGGTCACGCCGATCCCGCCCGATCGTGACGGCGGCGGGGGCCACATCCGCCAGGCCCACCTCCTGCTCGCGCTCGCCGAGGACCGGCCGGTCGACCTCGTCGTCGCCGGCGCCGTCACCGACCCGGCGGTGCGCGCCGCGATGGCGACCGTGACCGAGGTGGCGCCGCTCGCCGTCGACCACGCCCGCTCGCTGCGCCGGCGGGTGCGCGACGTGCGGCTGGCCACGCTCGCCCGGTACCACCGCGAGGTCAGCCTCCACGCCGCGGTGCGCCGGGCGATCGCCGACCGCTGGGACGAGCTCCCGCCGGCGGCGGTGGTGAACGTGGAGTTGCCGGCGCTCGCGCCGTTGGTGGCGTTGCGGCGCGACGAGCACTGGCTGCTGACGATGCACAACGTGCGCAGTGGCATGGCGCCCCAGCACGCCGGCCTCGCCGCGGGGCGGCGGCGGTGGCTGTTCGATCGGGACACCGCGCTCGCCCACCGCTTCGAGCGGTGGGCGCCGACGGCATTCGACGCCGTCGTCGTGCCGTCGGCCGAGGACGCGACGCGGCTCGGCGTCGACTGCGAGATCGTCCCCAACGGTGTCGACCTCGACCGGTTCCGGCCGTCGCCACTACCGCCGGCGCCCCGCCTGCTCTTCGCCGGCGCGCTCTACACGGGTCCGAACATCGACGGCGCCCGGTGGCTGGCCGAGGCGATCCTGCCGCTCGTCCGGGCCGAGGTGCCCGCCGCGACGCTGGAGGTCGTCGGCCTCGATCCGGCGCCCGAGGTCCGCGCCCTCGCCCGCCTCCGGGGCGTGGCCGTGCACGCCGACGTGGCCTCCGTGGTCCCCCACCTCAGCGCCGCCCGGGTGGCCTGCGTGCCGCTGCGGATCGGAACCGGCACCCGCCTGAAGGCGCTCGAGGCGATGGCCGCGGCGCGGCCCGTGATCGGGACCACGGTGGGCCTCGAGGGTCTCGGCATCGTCGACGGCCGCGACGCGCTCGTGCGCGACGACACCGCCGCGTTCGCGGCCGGGATCGTCGAGCTGCTGACCGACGACGGACGCGCAGCCACGGTCGTCGCCGGCGGGCGGGAGTTGGCGGCAGCGTTCGACTGGGCCGCGATCGGCCGCCGGTTCCGCGAGGTCGTGGCGGATGCGGCGGCCGGAGCGGGGGCGCGATGACCGGGTCCGGCGCGTCGCCGGCGCCGCCGGCGGTCACGGTGACGATGCTCGTGCACCGGTCGCCCGCGACGTCGGCGGCCGCGTTGGCCTCCGTGCTCGCCGACGGCTGGCCGGGACCGCTCCAGGTGTTGGTGCGCGAACAGGGCGGGGACGCCGAGGAGTACGACGGCCTCGTCGCGGCGGCCGGCGGCGACCCCCGGGTCGAGATCGAGCGGGGCCTCAACCTCGGCTTCTGCGCCGGCCACGACCACCTCCTCCGCCGTGCCACCGGCGACGTGGTCGTCCTGCTCAACGACGACGCCGTGCTTCGGCCGGGGTTCCTCGCCGCGGCCGTCGCCGCGTTCGACGACCCCGACGTCGGCAGCGTGCAACCGCTCGTGCTGTCGGCGGCCGATCCGTCCGTCGTCGACACCGCCGGCCTCGTGCTCGGTCGCTCGCGCCGGGTCGCGGCCCGGGGCCGGGGCGGCCCGCCCGCCGCCGTGGGCGGCCCGACCGACGTGTGGGGCGCCGACGGTGCCGTCCTCGTGCTCCACCGGAGGGCCGTCGAGTCCGCCCGCCACCCCGACGGCACGCTGCTGCCCGCCGAGTTCGGGTCGCACATGGAGGACACCGAACTCGCCTGGCGCCTGCAGCGGCTCGGCTGGCGATGCCGCTACGTGCCCGACGCCGTCGCCGTCCACGCCCGCGGCACCGACGAGCGCCACCGCGGCCTGCGCGCCCGCGTCACGGCCCGCCGCCACCGCTCCCGCACCGCCCACGTCGGCGGGTTCGTGAACCTGCGCCTCGCCCAACTGCGCCATGACCGGCCCGGCGACCTCCTCCGCGACCTCCCGCACTGGCTGCCACGCGAGGTCGCCGCCTGGGTCGCGCTCGTCGCCGTCACGCCCGGGTCGGTCCCCGACGTGTTCGCCCGCCTGCGCCGGGGCATCCGCCCGTCGTGGCGGGCGCGCCGGTGGTTCCGGGCGCGGGTCGGGTCGGACGCCCGCAGCGGGTGATCCACGTCCGGTTCCTCGTCACCGTCGTCGGACCCCATGACGGGGCCACTGCGGTCACGGTGTTGCGCAGGTGCAACCTCGTGACCGGAGACCGGCGGGCGGGCCGCCACACGGCCGGACCGTCTCCGTCTCCGTGTCAGTGGCGGAGGGCGTGGTCGAGGTCGGCCCAGAGGTCGTCGAGGTCTTCGATGCCGACGCTGAGTCGGAGGAGCCCCGGCGGGAGGTGCTCCTGGCCGGGGACGGCGGCCCGGCGTTCGATGGTGGATTCGACGGCCCCGAAGCTGGTGGCGTGTCGGATGATCCCGAGTCGCCGGCAGACCTGGTCGGCGGCGTCGGCGCCGCCGGCGACGTCGAAGGAGATGACGCTGCCGGCGCTCGTGAGGTTCGCCTCGGCCGACGCACGCGTCGGGTGGGACGCGAGTCCGGGGTAGCGGACGGTGTCGATCCGGGGGTGGGCCTCGAGGCGGGTCGCGAGCTCGGCGGCGGAGGCGGCCGAGGCCGAGGCGCGGAGGGCGTAGGTGCGTAGGCCCCGTGTGGCCAGGTAGGCCTCGAGCGTGCCCGGGGTGGCGCCCCGCAGTTCGCGGTGGGTACGCAGGAGGTCGGCGAGGTCGTTCCGGCGAGTGGTGGCGACGCCGCAGAGCAGGTCGGAGTGGCCGCCGAGGTGCTTGGTCGCGGACTGGATGGCGATGTCGACGCCGCGGTCGAGGGGTTGCTGGCCGAGCGGTCCGGCCAGGGTGTTGTCGACGGCCAGGATCGACCCGTCGGCGCGCGGCGCCGCGGCGATGCGACGGAGGTCGGCGACCTGGAGCAGGGGGTTCGAGGGCGATTCGATCCACACGAGGTCCGCCTCGGCCGCGGCCTGGCACCAACGGTCGGTGGCGTCGACCGGGAGGCGACTGCTGGTCCAGCGTCCGAGCCGTTCGCCGTGGGCGATCACGCCGGCGACGCCCTGGTAGCAGTCCTCGGGCCAGACGATGTGTGCGCCGGCGGGGAGCTGGTCGAACACCGCGGCGATGGCGGCCATCCCGGATGCGAAGGCGACCGCATCGGCGTTCTCGAGGGCACCGACGGCCGACTCGAAGGCCGCCCACGTCGGGGTGCCGTCATCGCGCGAGTACTCGTGGTCGCCGCCGAGCACGAAGTTCGACGCCGGCACCAACGGTTCGTTGAGCGGAGAACCCGCTCCGTTGGGACGGCCGGCGGTCACCGCCCGCGTCGCCAGTCGATGTTGCATCATCTGGTGCACCATAATGCACTCCATGGTCGAGCCCGCAGGGACGCGACAGGTCGCGCAGCAGGTCCGCCGGCGCCGCCAGGGGCGGGGTTGGACCCTCGACGCAGCGGCGGCGCGGCTCGGGATCAGCCGGCGTCTGCTCGTGCAGGTCGAGGCGGGTGAGGCCAACCCGTCGTTGTCGTCTCTCCTGGCGATCGCCGCCGGGTTCGAGGTCCCGCTCGCCGAGCTCCTGGCCGAGGCGCAGACTCCAGCCGTCGCCGTGCAGCACGACAACGCCACCGCGCCGGTCCTCTGGACCGGCCCCGGCGGAGGCGAAGGCCGACTGCTCGTCGCGTCCGGCGGCCTGGAGTTGTGGGAGTGGTGTCTCCATGCCGGCGAGGAACGATCGTCTGCCGCCCATCGGGCGGGGACCCGTGAGGCCCTCACCGTGACCGCTGGTGCGATCGCCATCACCATCGCGGGCTCCGAGCCGGTCACCCTCACCGAGGGCCAGTCCGCGGCGTTCACTGCCGACGTCGTCCACGGGTATGCCAACCACACCCGCCGGCCGGCGAGGTTCACCCTCGCTGTCCACGAATCCAGTTGATCGGACAGCCTCGATGGATGGGCTCACGGCCTCCACACGCATCCGGACGGCGGAGGTGAGCAGCCGAGGGATCCGCTCGGTCGACCCGCGATGGACGTGGACGGGCCAGGTCAGCCTGCGGGCTGCAGCCAGAACACGAACGTCGAGTCCTCCGGCGACGCCGGCTCGCCGTGCCGGTCGAGGACGGCCGCCGTCTGCAACCCCGCGGCGGCGGCGAGGGCGCGAAAGCCGTCCTGCGAGTGCCAGTGCAGGGTCCACGGCCTGTCCTCGGCGACGTGGCTCTGCTCACCGATGCGCTCGTACCGCAACACGGTCTGCTGCACGCGACGCTCCTCGTCTCGCCACTCGGAGATCGGGGTCACGCGGATGACCGCGCCGTCCGAGTCGATCGCCTCGACCGGCTGCCCGAGGGACTCGGTCGGGGTCGGGACGAACAGCGGCACGAGCGCCGCCCCGTCGGGCTCGAGGTGAGCTCGGATCCGCTGGAGCGTCGCGAGTGCGTCCTCGTCCGTCGTGAGCAGGTTGAAGGTCGCACCGGCGAGGTAGACGGAACGAAAGGTCCGAGGCACGTCCAGGTCCTGCATCCGTTGGAGGTGGACGACGACCTCGACTCCCTCGCGAGCGGCCGCGGCCCGGCAACGATCGAGCATCTCGGGAGACGAGTCCACGCCCTCCACGTCCACGCCGCGGCGGCGGAGTTCGATCATCGGATCGCCGTCACCGCAGCCCAGCTCCAACGCCGGCTCACCGACCGCGCGGATGAACCCGGCGTAGACATCGGGGTCGGGCGCGTGCGAGCGGAGCGGTGCATAGAGCTCGGCCACGAGGCCGGTGTAGAAGCGTGCGGGATCGATGCCTGGCAGTCTCGCCGGGTCGGCGTCGTCGCCGCAGCCAGTCCTCCTCCGGCCCAGTGCTCAGCCGCGGGCGACGGCGGCGTAGACGTCGGCGACGGCATCGGCCATCGCCGTCCAGGTCCGGGGGGCGGCGAGCTCCCGGCCGCGGGCGCTCCGGCGGTGGCGTTCGTCGTCGTCGCCGAGCAGCCGTTCGATCGTCGCGGCCCAGGCGGCCTCGTCGTCCACCGGGACGAGCGCCACGGCGTCGCCGCCGACCTCGCGGACGGGCGGGATGTCGCCCGCCACCACGGGTGTGCCGAGGCCCATCGCCTCGAGCACGGGGATCCCGAATCCCTCGGCCTCGCTCGGGTGGCAGAGCAGCGTGGCGCCGGCGACGAGCCGGGCGAGCTCGTCGTCGCCGACCCGGCCGCGACGCTCGACACGCACCGTGCCCGCGACCTCGTCGAGCGCGGCGTGGACCGCCGCCGCGCGCATCCCGTCGGGACCGACGACGACGAGGCGGGGGGCGTCGGCCATGCGGGCCAGCGCCCGCAACAGGAGCGGCAGTCCCTTGCGAGGTGTCAGCGCGCCGAGGAACAGCAGGTACGGCTCGTCGTCGGTGTCCGACGGGGAGACCACCGGGGGTACGTCGGTGAAGCGGCGACCGGGTGACGCGACGTGGACGCGGTCGGGGTCGACGCCGGCCCACCGCTCGATCTCGGCGGCGGTGGCGTGGCACGTCGTGACGACGGCGGCGGCCGAGGCGAGCGCGGCGACGTGGCGGGCGGCGATCGCCCGGTAGCGCGAGTCGTAGAGGTCGGGATGGCTACGGGGCAGGACGTCGTGACAGGTGACGACCAGCGGCGCGCGGGTCGGGGGCGGCACCCCGTCGATCGCGTGCACGACGTCGACCGGGCCGAGCAGGTCCTCGACGCGGGGCCGGCCGACCGACCGCCACAGCGGGTGGAGGACGCGCAGCGGGAGCCCGAGCCGGCGGGTCGGTGCGATCGTGCTCGGGTGGCCACCCCGCCCGAACGCGGTCGTCCGGACGTCGAGGTCCTCACGTCCGGCGAGACCCGCCACCAGCTCCTCGGCGTAGCGCGCCACACCGGTGTCGCCACTGACGGCCGGGCTCACGTCGATCCCCACGACGACAGGGCCCCCGACGCCAGGCCCCACGACGCCAGGCCCCCCGACGACAGCATCACGATTCATCCGCCCAGCTCCCGGTACACGGCGACGTGGACGTCGGCGCACGCGGCCCAGGTGAGCGAGCGAACCCGGGCGGCGCCGGCGGCGACGAGGTCGCGCCGGGCCGCGTCGTCGCCGAGCACGTCGGCGAGTGCGGCGGCGAAGGCGGCGACGTCGCCGTCGGGGACGAGGACGCCACCGTCGCCGACCGTCTCGGTGAGCGCGGTGTTGGCGAACGAGACCACCGGCGTGCCGCACGCCATCGCCTCGACCGGGGGCAGACCGAACCCCTCGGCCCGGGCCGTGACCACGACCGCGTCGGCGCCGCGGTACAGCGCACCGAGGTCGTCGACCCGACCGGCGAGACGGATGCGGCTCGCGTCCCCGGAGCCGGCGACGAGCGAGCGCACGGTCGGCTCGGTCCACGGGACCAGGCGTCCGGCGACCACGAGTCGGTGGGGGAGCCCGCGCCGGGCGAGGTCGGCGACGACGGCGAACGCCTCGGCGAAGCCCTTGCGGCGGGCGTACTCGCCGACGAGGAGCACGTAGGGCACGCCGTCGGGCTCGGTGTGGACCGGACCCTCGGGCGACCAACCGGCGTTGACGCCGAGGGGGGCGACGACGACCCGCCGGTGGTCGAGGCCGAGTTGTTGCATGCCGGTCTCGGCGGCGTGGCGCGAGATGGCGACGACGCGATCGGCGGCCCGGAAGCGGTGGGCGAGCCGCAGCCACCGACGTCGGGCCGCGGCGAGATGGGGGTCGTCGACCAGCAGCGGGATCACGTCGTAGAGCGTCTGCACGGTCGGCGCGGGCGAACGCAGCGGGGGCTCGGTGTCGAGGCCGTGCACGACCGCTCCGGCCGCGTGACGGGCGCGATCGACGCTCCCGCGCACGTCACGCTCGAGGTGTCGCCACCGCCCCGGCGCGAAGCGACTGCGTTGTCCCGCACAAACTTGGCCAGCACAAACGCGGCCGAGAGGCAGAACACATAGCCCATCACCATGAACGCCTGCTCCAGCTGCTCGCCGGGCAACCAGGCCAGGC
>JBHIXO010000218.1:0-7506 GCA_041984725.1 Acidimicrobiales bacterium
ATCCCCTCCCGGGGGTCGAGCGCCGGGAGGCTGGGCGCGGCCGGGAGTTCGGGGCAGGCGGCGTCGGTCAGCGCGATCGCCGCGTCGAGGTGCCGGTGCGGGAGGCTGCCGATGCCGGTGGCGGTTCCCACGCGCAGGTTGAGACGCCTCATCATCGACCTCCGCCGGTCGGTCGGACGGGTACGACACGACCTGGTCGCGGCGTCCCCCCACGGATGCGCATGACACCGGAATAGCGATCTCCGGGTGCGGCGGGCAAATCTGGGGACCACATGACCCGCACCGTCTGGATCCTCCGAGCCGTCTGGGCGCTCCTCCCGGTGACGGCCGGCCCGGCCCTCGCCGACGCCCTGGCCGAGCGCAGCGGCGCCGTCCAGACGACGGTGGCGGCCGCCGCGTGGGCCGGCTGGGGCCTCGGGCTGGCGGCATCGCTGGTGCCCCGGACCACGACCCTCACCGCCCTCCGGCTGCTCGGACCGGCCGCGGTGGTCGTCGTCGGCTGGGCCGTCGTCGCCGCCGAGTCGGTCGGCGCCGTGGCGATCGGTGCGGCGATCACCGGCGCCGTCGCTGCGGCGGCGCTGGTCGCGCACCCGGCGGTGGCCGACGCCTTCGTCGACGGGTCGAGCTACGGCGACGAACGCCGCGTCGCCCTCCGCACGCCCCTCCCCCTCGTCCTCGGCCCGATCCCCCTCGCCTGGGTGGCCTTCGCGGTCGCCGTCGCAGCGGGCCCGCTGCTGCTCGCCGCCGAGCGGTGGGCCGTCGGCGCCGTCGCCCTCGCCGTGGGGTGGCCGGCCGCCGCAGCCCTGGCCGTGCGGCTCCACACGCTCAGCCGGCGCTGGCTGGTGTTCGTGCCGGCCGGCGTCGTCGTGCACGACCCGCTCGCCCTCACCGAACCCGTGCTGTTGCAGCGTCACCTCCTCGCCGCGGTGGGTCCGGCCGTCGAGGGCACCGACGCGGTCGACCTGACAGGCAACGCGCTCGGTCTGGTGCTCGAGCTCCGGCCTCGCGAGCCGGTGGCCATCGGGCGGCGCCGGGGCCGCGACACCGTCGAGAGCGCCGAGGTCCCCGGGATGCTCGTCAGCCCGGCGCGCCCGGGGGCGGCCCTGGAGATCGCTCGCGACCGACGCCTGCCGGTGGCCTGACCGCCAGTCCCCCGCCCACGACGACGTCGCCGTCGTAGAACACGACCGACTGGCCGGGTGCGATCCGGCGGACGGGCTCGGCGAACCGGACCAGCACGCCGTCGGGTGCCGCGGTCAACGTCGCGGCCACCGGCCGCCCGTGGGCGCTCGACTGCACCGCAACGGGGACGGGCGCGTCCGTACCGTCGGTCAGGGCGTCGTGGGGCCACACGACGCGGTCCACGACGACCTCGTCGGTCAGCAGCCGGTCGACCGGGCCGATCGTCACGGTGGCGCTGGCGACGTCGACGTCGGACACGTAGCGGGGTTCGGCGTACCCGCCGATGTCGAGGCCTCGCCGCTGCCCGATCGTGACCAGCTGCACCGCGTCGACGGCTCCCACCTCGATGCCGGTCTCGTCGACGACCCGGCCGGGCGTGGTCGTGAGCCGCGGGTCGAGGAAGCCGCGCCGCCCGACGGTGGACGCGATGAAGCAGACGTCCTGGCTGTCGGGCTTGTCGGCGGTGCGCAGGCCGAGGATCGTGGCCCGACCGCGGACCTCGTCCTTGGTCATGCCGCCGATCGGGAGGAGCACCCGCCGGAGCACGTCGCCGCCGACGACGTACAGCACGTAGCTCTGGTCCTTGGCGGGGTCGGCGCCGCGTGCGAGGTGCGGGCGCCCGCCGCGCCGCTCGATGCGGGCGTGGTGCCCGGTGGCGACGGCGTCGAACCCGAGCGCGTCGGCCCGCCGGACGAGGCGGTCGAACTTGAGGTGCCGGTTGCACTCGATGCACGGGTTGGGCGTGCGGCCGGCGGCGTGGTCGTCGACGTAGGGGCCGATCACGTCACGGGCGAAGTCGTCGCCGAAGTTGAAGACGTGGTGCTCGATGCCCAGGTGGTCGGCGACGCGGCGGGCGTCGTCGACGTCGGACACCGAGCAGCACCCGGTGTCGGACTCGCCGCCCCAGAGCTTCATCGTCACGCCGACGACGTCGTGGCCCTCGTCGCGCAGGACGGCGGCGGCGACCGAGGAGTCGACGCCGCCCGACATGGCGACCAGGACGCGGCTCACGACCGCCCGCCCGTGGCCAGGGGCCCAGCGCCCGCGTGACGGCGGAGCCGCTCGACCGCGGCCGGCACGGCGGCCAACGCGGCGTCGACGTCGGCGTCGGTGCTGTTCCATCCGAGCGAGAGGCGGAGGCTGCCCGCCGCCAGGTCGCGGTCGATGCCCATGGCGGCGAGCACGTGGCTGGGGTCCTGTGCGCCGCTCGCACACGACGAGGCGGCCGAGGCGAAGACGTCGTCGCGTTCGAGCAGGACGAGGAGTGCCTCGGCCTCGACGCCCGGGATGCAGACGTGGCAGGTGCCCGCGGCCCGGCCCGAGCGGTCCCGTCCGCCCGCGTCGACTCCCGTCTCGACCAGTCCCGGGATCGCGGCGGCCAGGCCGTCGGCGAGTCGGTCGCGGAGCGCCCCCAGCCGTTCGACCGTCGTGGCTCGCGATCCGGCGGCAGTGGCGGCCGCGGCGGCCGCGCCGACGATGCCGGCGACGTTCTGGGTCCCCGACCGCCGGTCGCGTTCCTGTCCCCCGCCGAGGAGTCGAGGCCGGAGGGGCACGCCCGGCCGCACGGCCAGCACCCCGACGCCCTGCGGGCCACCGAACTTGTGGGCCGACAGCGAGAGGAGGTCGACGCCCGTGGTGGCGGCGGGCAGGTCGAGCCAGGTGAGCGCCTGCACGGCGTCGGTGTGCAGCGCGGCTCCGGGCGCGCGGGTGCGGACCACGTCGCTGACGGCGGCGAGGTCGGCGACGACGCCGGTCTCGTTGTTGACCGTCATGACCGAGACGACGGCGACGTCGGGCCCGAGGCACGCCGCCAGGTGGTCGAGGTCGACCCGGCCCGCGGCGTCGACGCGTACGACCCGGCCCCCGGTGTGCTCGACCGGCTCGAGGACGGCGTGGTGCTCGGTGGCGGGGCACACGGCGACGGTGCGGTCGCCGTCGGCACTCGCCGCCAGGACGCCGAGGACCGCGAGGTTGTCGGCCTCGGTGCCGCCGGCGGTGAAGACGATGTCGCCCGGCTCGAACCCGGTCAGCGTCGCGAAGCCGTCCCGGGCGTCGTCGAGGGCGCGGCGGGCCTCGCGCGCCAGGCGGTGCGCACCCGACGGGTTGCCGATGCGGTCGCCGAGCCACGGCAGCATCGCGTCGCGCGCCTCCGGTCGCACGGGCGTGGTGGCGGCGTGGTCGAGGTAGGCCACGTCCGGAGCCTACGGAGGGGTCAGGTCCCCCACGCGTCCGGCGGGCGGTCGAGGTCGACGAGCGGTCGGGACGGCGGGGGCCCGGCGGTGGTGGCCCCGGCGGCGCTGGGCCCGGCCGCCGGGGACGGGTCGGCGCCGTGGCGGGCCTGGTGCGCGGCGGCCACGGCGACGAGGAACGCCTCGGGGTCGGTGTGGGCCGGCAGCTCGAGCCCGAGCACCACGGCGATGCGACCGGCGAGCTCGCGGGCCCGGACGCGGCGTCCCTCGCGGTCGAGCTGGTGCACGCGTAGCAGGAACGCCCGCACGAGCACGGCAACGTCGGTCGGAAGGGCCGACACGTCGAGCGCGGCGGTGTAGGCCTCCCAGCCGGGCGGCGGCCGGAACAGCACCGCCCGGGGGGCGCCCGAACGGTCGCCGCTGGCCGAACGCTCCCGCACCACGATCGTGCCGGCGACGAGGTCGCCGAGGCGCTGGCTGTGGCGGGTCGCGAGCGTCGCGACCATCGCCGCCGTGCCGCCGCTCGCGAGGAAGTCGACGATGCCGAGCGCGGAGCGGATGGCGGCGTGCCGGAAGCGGACCGGTGCCCCCTCGATGGTCACGACCCGGAGACCGATCGCCATCTTCCCCGGTGTGCGTCCGTTCGAGAACGCCTCGAACACCACCGGGTACACGATGACGATGCCGAAGACGGCGGCGATCGCGAGGACCACGGCGAGCGTCCCCGACACGACGACGCCGGCGAGGCCGAGCGAGATCACGACGACGAGGAGCAGCGCGCCGCGGATGACGAGGTCGATCGCGAAGGCGAGCGAGCGGCTCCCGAGGCCCGCCTCGGCGAACGACAGCTGGACGGCCTCGGGCGTGACGATCCCGGCGCGTTCGCCGGCGGCGGAGCCGGGGTCGACGGCCCGGGCGGCGGTCACCGCCGGTACCGTACCGGCCTGGTGGACCTCGACCGCTTCGTCACCGAGCACCAGGCGTCGTGGCTGCGTCTCGATGCGCTGGCCCGCTCGGGGCGGCGCGGCATCCGCCACCTCGACCCGGCCGAGCTCGACGAACTGGTGCAGCTCTACCGGCGGGTGTCGGGCCACCTGTCGCACGCCCGGACGGCGTACGCCGACCCGGCGTTGACGGCGAGCCTGACGCGCATCGTCGCCGACGCCAACGGGGTGATCTACGGCGCCCGGGCCGCGGCGGGCGCCGCGATCCGCGACTTCGTGCTGACGACGTTCCCAACGGCGGTGTGGCGGATCCGGTGGTTCGTCGCTGCGGCCGCCGCGCTCACGCTCGTGCCCGCGATCGTGATGGGTGCGTGGATCGCCAACTCCGACGCCGCGCTCGACGCCGCGGCCCCGGAGGCGGTCCGCGCCGCCTACGTGGCCGAGGACTTCGAGTCGTACTACTCGTCGGAACCGGCGGCGCAGTTCGCCGCCGACGTCACGTTCAACAACATCCAGGTGTCGATCACCGCCTTCGCGGTCGGCATCCTGGTCTGCGTCCCGACGGCGGGGATCCTGGCGTTCAACGGCGCGAACGTCGGCCTCGCGGGTGGCCTCTTCCACGCGGTCGGCGAGGCGCCCCGGTTCTGGGGGCTGATCCTCCCGCACGGGCTGCTCGAACTGACGGCCGTGATCGTCGCGGGTGCCGCCGGCCTCCGACTGGGCTGGACGGTCATCGACCCCGGAGACCGCACCCGCGCCCGCGCGCTGACGGAGGAGGGCCGGCGCTCGGTCACCGTCATCCTCGGCCTCGTGTTCGCGTTCGTGACCGCCGGTCTGATCGAGGGGTTCGTCACCGGGTCACCGCTGCCGACGGTCGCCCGCGTCGGGATCGGCGTCCTCGTATGGCTGACGTTCGTGATCTACGTCGTGCGCCTCGGCCGGGCTGGGCTCGCCGCCGAGGCCGAGCTCGCTCAGAGCCGGCCGGTGGCCTTCATCTCCAGGTAGGCGTCGCCGAGGTCGGCGGCGAGCCGGTCGGGTGCGACGTCGACGACGGTGGCCCCGGCGGCCCGCAGTCGTCCGGCGGCGCGCTCGCGGGCGCGCAGCGTCCGCGCCGCGGCGGCCTGGCGGTACACCGCGGCGGCGTCGACGGCGGGTTCGTCCGCCCACGCCCGAACCTGCGGGTCCTGGATGGCGCCGACGAGCAACAGGTGCGACTGCGTCAGCACGGGCAACGCGGGCAGGAGCGACTCACCCACGGCCTGCTCGACGAGATCGGTGAGCAGCACGATCAGCGACCGGCGCCGGAACCGCACGAGGGTCTCGCGGAAGGCGGTCCGGTAGTCACTCTCGGCCAGCACCGGTTCGAGTTCGTAGAGCGCGTCGATGACCGCACCCGGTTGGTGCCGCTGGTTGCTGGGCGGGACGACGCCCCGGACGTCGCGGTCGAAGGTGAGCAGACCGCAGCGGTCGCCGAGACGGGTCGCCACGGTCGTGACGAGGAGCGCCGCGTCCATCGCGTACTCGGTGCGCGGCACGCCTCGGACCCGGCCCGCCATGACCCGACCGTTGTCGAAGAGCACGACGACGTTCTGGTTCCGTTCGGCGCGGAACGTCCGCACGATCGGGCGTCCGGCGCGGGCCGTGGCCGCCCAGTCGATGCGGCGGAACTCGTCGTCGACCCGGTACTCGCGCAGCTGGTCGAAGTCGGTGCCACCGCCGCGTCCCTTGGCGGAGCGCAGGCCGACCTCGAGCACGCGGGCGCGGTCGATGCGCAGCTCGGCCTCGTCGCGGGACCGGAACCGCGGATGCACGCGCAGGAGCCCGGGGAGCTGTCGGGTGGCCTGGCGGGCGGCGAGGCCGAGCGGACCCTCGACCCGGACGGTCAGCTCACTCGGCGTGAACCGACCCCGGCGTTCGGGCCGGATCGAGGTCGTGCCGACCAACTCGCCCCGCGACGCGACGACCCCGCGGACCCGACGGGTCGCGGCCCGCAGGCTGGGCGCGAGGTCGTCGGCGATCGCGACGCGGGCCGGGCGACCGACCGTCGACCGCACCCGCCACGTGAGGTCGGCCGTCTGGCCGAGGGTGACCACGGCGGGCAGCTCGCGGGCGACGGTGAAGCGCGCCGGGGCCGGGGCGAGGAGCCGGTCGACGACGAAGGCGGCGAGCAGCGTCCCGTCGACGAGCAGCAGCCGGGTCCACACGTCGCCGGGCACCACGACCGCCACGACGCTCGCCAGGGCGGCGACGACGGCGAGGCGGGCGGTGGGGACGGGCACGACGGTCGACGGTTCAGCGGGGCGCCGGCACGGTCGCCAGGATGCCGTCGAGGACGACGTCGGGGGTCGTGCCCTCGAGCAGCAGCTCGGGCCGTACCTGGATGCGGTGGCGCAGCGTCGGCTTGGTCACGGCCTTCACCTCGTCGGGCGTGAGGAAGGTGCGGCCGGCGAGCCAGGCCCACGCCTTGGCCGCGTGCAGGAGCCACGAGGCGCCGCGGGGCGAGACGCCGAGCGCCAGCGACGCGTGCTCGCGGGTGGCCCGGGCGATCGCCACGATGTACCCGAGGACCGCGTCGTCGGCGGCGATGTCCCGTACGGCCCGCCGCCCGGCGGCGATGTCCGCCGTCGACGCGACCGCGCGCACCCCGGCCGACGCCGGGTCGTGCGGGTCCATGCCCCGGTGGTGCCGGGCCAGGATCTCGGCCTCCTGCCCGGCGTCGGGGTAGCCGACGGTGAGCTTGAACAGGAACCGGTCGAGCTGCGCCTCGGGCAACGGGTAGGTGCCCTCGTACTCGACCGGGTTCTGCGTGGCGATGACGACGAACGGCTCCGGGAGCGGCCGGGCCGAGCCCTCGACCGTCACCTGGTGCTCCTCCATCGCCTCGAGCAGGGCCGCCTGGGTCTTCGGGGGCGTGCGGTTGATCTCGTCGGCGAGGAGGACGTTGGTGAACGCCGGGCCCTCGCGGAAGTGGAAGCCGCGTTCCGCGTCGTAGATCACCTGGCCGAGCACGTCGGACGGCATCAGGTCGGGGGTGAACTGCACGCGCTTGAACGACAGGTCGCACGCCGCGGCCACCGTCTTGACGAGCAGCGTCTTGGCGACCCCGGGCACGCCCTCGAGCAGCACGTGACCGCCGACGAGCATGGCGGCGACCACCCCGGACAGGACGCCGTCCTGGCCGACGACGACCT
>JBHIXO010000219.1:0-7501 GCA_041984725.1 Acidimicrobiales bacterium
CCCTCGCCGAGAAGATCGCCGCCTCGGGCGCCATCGTCATCGACAACTCGTCGGCGTGGCGGATGGACCCGGACGTGCCGCTGGTCGTCCCCGAGGTCAACGCCCACGAGCTCGACACCATCCCCAAGGGCATCGTCGCCAACCCGAACTGCACGACCATGGTCGCCATGCCCGTGCTCCAGCCGCTGGCGGCCGAGGCCGGGCTCGAGGCGATCGTCGTGTCGACCTACCAGGCGACGTCCGGTGCCGGCCTGTCCGGTGTCGAGGAGCTCGACCAGCAGGTCCGCAAGGTCGGCGACGCCGCCCCCGAACTCACCCACGACGGCCGCGCCGCCGACTTCGGCCCCACCAACAACTTCGTGAAGCCGATCGCCTTCAACGTGGTCCCGCTCGCGGGCGCCCTCGTCGACGACGGGCTCGAGGAGACGAACGAGGAGCAGAAGCTGCGCAACGAGTCGCGCAAGATCCTCGGCCTGCCCGACCTCGCCGTGTCGGTGACGTGTGTCCGCGTACCCGTCTTCACGGGACACTCGCTGAGCATCAACGCCCGGTTCTCGAACCCGATCTCACCCGACCGGGCCCGCGAGCTGCTGGCCGGCGCCGCCGGCGTGCAGCTGATGGACGTGCCGACCCCGCTCGACTCGGCCGGCGTCGACGACACCTACGTCGGCCGGTTCCGCGTCGACCCCACCGTCGAGCACGGCCTCGCGTTCTTCCTGTCGGGCGACAACCTGCGCAAGGGCGCGGCGCTCAACACCATCCAGATCGCCGAGGAACTCGTCCGCCGCGGCTGACCCACCCTCGGTTCTGGGCCCCGGATCGGAGCGTGAGCGCTCAGATCATGGGCCCGGAACGGTTGGGTTGGCTGGATCGGTCGGGTCGGTCGGGCCGGATCGGTCAGCAGGTGCAGGGCATGGTCCCGCATCCGGGGCAGCCGCTCGCGTAGCGCTGGGCGGCCTCGTCGAGGCTCAGCCCGAGTTGGTGGGCGAGCGACGCGACCCAGGCGATGACGTCGCCGAGCTCGTGGAGCTGCTGGTCGCGGGTGCCCTTGCGGGTCGCCTGGGCGAGTTCGCCGACCTCCTCGCAGAGCCACGCGATCGTGGGTGCCGTGCCCCGTTCGGCGTCGCGCTCGCCGTAGGTGGCGGCGATGGTGGCCTGGAAGTCGGCGATGTCCACAGGCCGATCGTAGGACCGGCGCCACCATCCACCACCCCTGGTGCTCGCGTGGCCACACTGGCCGTCGATGCCGTCGTGGGGACGCGGATTCGCCCGAGTGGTGCTGCCGGCCGTGGTGCTGTGCGGCGTCGGCGCCGGCTGCGGAGGCGGCGGCACCGACCGCGACGAGGCCGTGCCAGCGCCGGCCGAGGCCTCGCTGGCCACTGCACTGGTGGCGGCCGACGCCCCGGTCACCGCGCCCCCGCCGGTCGCCCCCGCCCTCACCGCGGTCGTGACGAGCGAGGCGGGCCTCGACGACCCCGGCCTCGACGCCGCGGTCTCGGCCCTTCTGCTGCGGCCCGACATCGCGGTCGTCGTCGTGGCGCCGGGGTCCGGTGACCGGACCGCGTCCGGGACCCCGGCGACGGGGTTCGGCACGACGGCGGGCGAGGCCGTCGACCACGCGCTGGCGGTCGTCGCACCCGACGCCGACCTCGTCGTCGTGGGGATCAGCGCGGGACCCGGGGTGCTGGCGGCCGGGGCCGGCGTCGCCGCCACCACGGTCGCGGTCGGCCACGGCGTCCCGGCGGTCGCCGTCGGCGTCGAGCGGGCCGACGTCGTCGACTACGGCGCCGCCGCCATGCAACTCCTCGAGAGCCTCGACCACGAGCTCGGCGCCGTGATCGGCGAGGGCGACGCGGTCGCCCTGCGCCTCACCGTCCCGAGCTGTCGGACGGGCACGTTGCGCGGCCGGATCGTCGTCGACGCCTCGACGGAACCGGTCGGCGGGGGGCGCAGCGACTGCGTCGCCACCGACGTGGGCGACCCCGGCGACGAGGTCACGGCCTTCGCGGCGGGCTACGCCACGCTCGCCCGCCTCCCCTGACCCGGGTTCCGGAGCCGGCGGGTCAGGCCATCCCGTAGAGCCGCTCGATCGGGAGCTCGACGAGGAGGCGCCGATCGTCGACCATGGCCCGGCGGTAGTCGTCCCAGTCGTCGTGCTCGCCGGCCACGGCCCGGTAGTACGCCACGAGTGCGTCGGCGGTGGCGTCGTCGGGCGCAGCGGCCACGGGCAGCAGGTTCGCGGTGCCCTCGACGACGGCGTAGGCCCAGAAGTCGTCCCGGGTCACGTGGAGGCTGGCGCGCGGGTCGCGGCGCAGGTTCGCCGTCTTGGCCCGGTCGTCGGTGACCGAGATGCGGATCACGTCGTCGTCCCCGACGACGTAGGCGACGTTCGACAGCTGGGGCCGCCCGTCGCGCTTGAGCGT
The DNA here is from genome assembly GCA_041984725.1 of Acidimicrobiales bacterium. Lineage (GTDB taxonomy): Bacteria > Actinomycetota > Acidimicrobiia > Acidimicrobiales > Salinilacustritrichaceae > Salinilacustrithrix. Next base: position 2,424 of record JBHIXO010000219.1, read on the forward strand.
GACGAGCACGCCCTGGTGCTTCGAGTCGACGAGCGAGCGGAGTGCGGCAGTGTCCATGCCGGTGGCAACCGCTCCGCCCCGGTCGCGATTCCCGCGGGTCGGTGCCGTGCGAGGCACGGCACCGACCCGTGCGGCGGGAAGCTCAGCCCGCGAAGGGGTTGAAGAGCTGGCCGCGGACGGCGCCGTCGGGATGCGCCTCCGTGTGGACGTTGAGATAGAACCCGTCGGGGTTCGCGGCGATGCCCTCGACCAGCGCCTCGCCGATGTCGTAGCAGCCGGCGGAGCCGCCCTCGACGGGTGCCGTCAACTCGACGACGACCGGGCCGTTCTCGCCCGACGCCCCCTCGTGGATGTGCGCCGCGGTGACCGGCGACGTCGGCGGGGCGAACGCGGCGAGCAGCACGCACAGCTCCGACGGCGTCGAGCCCCGGAAGACGAACGCGAGGACGAAGCCGTCGGGATCGCCCGGCCCGGGCACCTCGGCTTCGCCGAGGGCTTCGGCCAGCGCGACGAACTCGACCGCGAAGACCGGCTCGGTCACGCCACCGCTGGTGATCTGGTGGTCGCCGGGGTTGGCGAGGAGGTTGGCCACGAGGCCTTCGTCGAGGTCGAACAGACAGCCGAACGGGTCGCCGAAGGGACTCGCGCCGAGCTCGATCACGAGGAGCTCCTCGCCTCCGGCGGTCTGCAGGACGGGTTCGAGTGGCACGGGTGGGAACGTGTCGAAGCAGAGCGTCGTCGGGCTCTCGCCCGCGTAGACGCCCAGCGCACCCCCGGCTCCGTCGAAGACGGCGGCGACGACGGGGAACTCGTAGTCCACGCCCTGCGCCGCTCTCGACCGGTCGCACGCCGTGGCGGAGAGCGACGTTCCGCAGATGATCGGTGGGCCACCGCCGACGAGCGCATAGGCGGTCGACGACGGGAGCTCGTCACCGTCCGCCAGCACGACCGGTGCCTTCCGGGCGGCGGCGGCGAAGCCGTCGGCCCAGGCATCCTCGTCGACGCCGTCGATCACCGTGACGTGGCTCGGTTCGTCCCCACTGAAGGCGAGCTGCACCGCCGTGTCGAAGCGGTTCGCTCCCGCCACGCGTTCGACGGTGGCGCCGGTCGCCTCGACCGCGTCCGCGACCGCGGCGGACACCGCAGCCTCGCCGCCGATGATCGTCACGGCCTCCAGGCCCTGGTCGACGATGTACTGGCGGACCGAGTCGGGCAACGCGTCGGTCGGTGTCAGCAACACCGGTTGTCCGGTGCCGGCGGCGAAGGCTCCCGCCGCCAGCGTGTCGGCGAACGCCTGACTGCCCGACCCGGTGGACCGGACGAGCAACGCCGATCTCGCGCCCGGGAAGTACGCCCGGGCCGCGGCGAGCGCCGTGTCGACGCGGGTCGCGCCCGAGATGCGGACAGTGCTGATGTCGAGGGCCTGGATGGCCTGCTCGACGGCGGGGCTGACCGCCGCGGGCCCACCGAAGATCGCGACCCGGCGGACGCCGAGACGATCGAGCTCGGCGGCGACGTCCGGGTCGAGCGCCTCCGAGTCGGTGAGGAGGAGCGGGGCGTCCAACTCACCCTGCACCGCACCCGACGACAGCGAGTCGGCGAAGAGGTCGTCGCGGCCGACGACCGCGAAGGCGGCACCGTCGGGGAAGGTCGACTGACTCCAGGCGACCGACGTCCCCGCGTTGTCGGCGGCCGTCAGGTCCTCCGACTCGGGCGGCGCCTCGGCACCGACCTGGATCGTGCCGGCCATGCCCTCGCCCGGCGCACCGTGGAGCTTGCAGTAGTAGCCGATCTCGCCGTTCTCGTCGACGGTGAGCGTGAAGGACTCGCCCTCGTTGAGGTACGAGGTGAACGACCCGTCGTTCGCGGAGACCGTGTGGGGTCCGGGGTCGAGGTTCGTCCAGGTGATGGTGTCGCCGGGCTCGACGAGCACCGGATCCGGGTCGTAGAGGAAGTCGACGATGGTGACGTCGACCTCCGCAGCAGACGCGGGTGCCGCGTACAGGCTCGGCAAGGCCGCGCCTGCGAGGAGCACCGCGCCGATGGCGCTTCGCACTCTCATGTTCCCTCCGGGGGAGCAAGGGCTGGCCCGGCCTCCCCGCGAGGACCGGGCGACCGCCCGCCAATGGTGCGCGTAATGTATGCCCGCACACGGCGTTCGTACAGGGGAATGTGACCGATCTCCGGTCGGTCCGGCAGAAGGAAACGGACATGGACAGGCGGCGGTTCCTCGCCCTCGGCACCTTCGGTGCCGGGGCGTTCTTCGCGGGGCCTGCGCCGCGACGTCCCGACCGCGCCGACGCGTGGTTCTGCGCGCTCCGCGGCGACGTGGCCGCGGCGACCCCCCGGTCGAGTCCACCGATCGAGGCATTCACCCGTGCCTTCGCCGTGCCACCGGTCGCGGTCCCGACGTCCGGGGTCACGGCCGGCGACGGCGTCGACCGCTACGAGTTCGAGGTCCGGCCCGGCACGGTGTCGATCCTCCCCGATCGACCGACGCCCATCCTCGGCTTCGACGGCGTCTTCCCGGGCCCGACGATCGTGGCGCGCTCGGGGCGGCGGGTCGAGGTCGACGTCGCGAACGCGCTGTCGGGACCGATCGCCGTGCACCTGCACGGCGCCCACACGGCACCGGAGGACGACGGCCATCCGCTCGACGCCGTCGCGCCCGGGACGACCCGTCGCTACCACTACCCCAACGGCCAGGACCACGCGACGCTCTGGTACCACGACCACGTCATGCACGACACCGCCGAGAACGTGTACCGCGGTCTGGCGGGGCTGTACCTCCTGCACGACGACGTCGAGGATGCCGCCGGCCTGCCCACGGGCGACTTCGACCTGCCGTTGCTGCTCCAGGACCGACTCCTGGACGACGACGGGGTATTGGTCTATCCCGCCGGCTCCCCGGCACGCGACGGCGTCCTCGGCGACGTGTTCCTCGTCAACGGCGTCCCGCAGCCCCGGCTCGAGGTCGAGCGCCGGCCGTACCGGTTCCGCATCGTGAACGGGTCGAACGCCCGGCCCTACTCGGTCGTGCTCGACGGGCGGTCGCTGCTCCAGGTCGGTGGCGACGGCGGACTCCTGGCCGCGCCCGTCCCCGTGGCGTCGCTCGGGCTCGGCATCGCCGAGCGGGCCGAGGTGGTGATCGACTTCTCGACCTTCGACGCCGGCGACCAGGTGGTGCTGCGCGACGACATCTCCGGCACCGGGCTCGTGCGGTTCGACGTGGCGGGCGGCCCGTCCTCCGCACCGGCGCTGCCCAGCACGTTGCGGACCATCGAGCCGCTCCCCACACCCACGGTCGACCGCGAGGTCCGCCTCGGCTTCGACGACGCCCTGGGCCAGTGGGTCCTCGACGGCCGGGCGTTCGATCCCCATCGCATCGACCAACGGGTCCGGGCGGGCGAGGTCGAACGCTGGTCGATCGTGAACGAGAGCTCCTTCGAGCACCCCTTCCACCTCCATCTCGCCATGTTCCAGGTGACCAAGCGCGGCCTCGTCGACCCACCGCCGGGCGAGCGCGGGTGGAAGGACACGGTGCGGGTCCGGGCCGGCGAGACCGTGCAGCTCACGACCCGCTTCACCGGATTCCCCGGCAACTTCCTGTACCACTGCCACATCCTCGAGCACGAGGACCACTCGATGATGGCCCAGCTCCGGGTGGTCGACGTGGTGCGGCGAGCCGGCGTCGACCGGTACGGGACGGCGGCCGCGCTCTCGGCCGCCACGTTCCCGGACGGCGCGCCCGTGGCCCACGTGGCGTCGGGCACCGTGTTCGCCGACGCGCTCGCCGGTGGTCCCGCCGCTGCCGCGACGTCGGGCCCGATCCTGCTCACCCGCGCCGACGCACTCCCCGACGCCACCCGCGCCGAGCTCGTCCGCCTCCGGCCCGATCGCATCGTCGTCCTGGGCGGACCCTCGTCGGTCGGCGAAGGCGTCGTGACCGCGTTGGCGGCGATCGCGCCGGTTCAGCGGTTGCACGGCGCGAACCGCTACGACACCGCCGCGGCGGTCGCGACCGCGACGTTCCCCACGGGGGCGCCGGTGGCCTACGTCGCCACCGGACGGTCGTTCCCCGACGCGCTCGCCGGCGGGGCCGCCGCCGCGCACGAGGGCGGTCCGATGCTGCTCACCCCGCCCGACGGCCTGCCCCCGACCGTCGTCGAGGCGCTCGAGCACCTCCGCCCGCAATCCATCCGCGTCCTCGGCGGGAGCGGCGCGGTCGGCGCCGACGTCGAGCGCGAGCTGGCGTCGCTGGCCGGCGCCGGCGGCGTCGCGCGCATCGCCGGCGCCGATCGGTTCGGGACGGCCGCCGCCGTCGCCCGGACGGTCTTCGCCGAGGCCCCCACGGTCTTCGTCGCCACCGGCGCGAACTTCCCCGACGCCCTGGCCGCCGTGCCCGCCGCGGCCGCGGCCGGCGCACCGCTGCTCCTCGCTCGCCACGACGAACTGCCCGAGGTCACCCGGGCCGAGTGCGCTCGACTCGCCACCGCGCGGGCGGTCGTCCTCGGGGGGACGCAGGTGCTCGACCCCGCCGTCGAGCGCCAACTCGTCGAGACCTGCTGAGGCCGGCCCGACCGGAGATGCAACGCGCGTTGCCAGGATCTACCTTGGCGTCCATGTCGATCGCGATCACCGAAGACCATCAGTCGCTGGCCGAGACGGTCCGGGACTTCCTCACCAAGCGAGATGCGCGGGGCGCGGGTCGGGCGCTGCTCGACGGCGCCGCCGAGAAGCGGCCCGAGTTCTGGTCGGAGATGGCCGACCTCGGTTGGATGGGGCTGCACGTCCCCGAGGCGCATGGCGGTTCCGGCTACTCGCTCGAGGAGCTCGTGGTCGTCGTCGAGGAGCTCGGTCGGGCGATCGCGCCGGGACCGTTCGTCCCCACGGTGATCGCCAGCGCGCTCATCGCCGCGACCGACGACGCCGAGCTGCAGGCCGCCCACCTCCCCGGCCTCGCCGGGGGTGCCACCACCGCGGGCGTCGCCCTGACCTCCGCCGTCACGGTCTCGGGCGGCACGGCCACGGGCTCCTGCCCCGCCGTGCTCAGCGCCGCGCTCGCCGACATCATCGTC
>JBHIXO010000220.1:0-7443 GCA_041984725.1 Acidimicrobiales bacterium
CGGCATCGTCGAGGCGGCCTACGCCGCGCTGGGCATCACCGTCTGACCGGAACGCGCTCCGACCGGAGCGCGATCACACCGGTGGTGCCAGGGCGCTCCGACCGGAGCGCGATCACACCCGTGGTGACAGGGCGCTCCGGCCGGAGCGCGATCACACCGGTGGTGCCAGGGCGCTCCGACCGGAGCGCCCCGCGCCAGGATCGGAGCGACCTCGCTCCGACCGGAGCGCCATCTGGCCGCGGCCCCCGCCGCCCGACCGGCCCCCGCCGCCCGACCGACCCCACCACCACGACCGCCCGCGACCGCCCGCGTGGAGCCGGCGGCGCCGCGTGTGGGAGTCTCCGGGGATGGTCGAGCGGTCGAGGGTGCCCGAGGGACCCCTCGGCGACCCCCTGCCCAAGGCGCTCGACGACGAGGTCGTGCGCCAGCCGCTGATCGACGCGCTGGCCGAGCGTTGGAACCGGTCGCTCGTGCTCGTCGAGGCGCCCGGGGGCTGGGGCAAGTCCACGGCGATCGCACAGGCGATCCGCGACAACGCGTCCGACCCCACCGGTCTCGACGTCTACGTGGCGTGCGGGTTCGACGACGCCGACGCACCGGCGCTCGCCGCCACCATCCGCGACGCGCTCGGCGTCGCCGCGCCGCTGCCCCGCGACGTCGACGGGATGGCGGGGGCGGTGGCGTCGGCCATGGCGGGCCGGTCGCCGGTGGAGGTGTGCCTCGTCCTCGACGACGTGCATCGCATCGCCGACGACGACTCCTCCGCCGAGCTCCTGCGCGCCCTCGTCCCGCGTCTGCCCCGCAACGGGCACCTCGTCGTGGCCGGTCGGGCCCTCCCCCGACTGCCGATCAGCCGCCTCGTCGCCGGCGACGACGCCACCACGCTCGACACCGCCGATCTCGCGTTCGCCGACGCCGAGCTCCACGACCTCGCCCTCGCCCACGACATGACGGTCGACGACCTCGCCGGGCTCGGCGCCTGGCCGGCGCTGGTCCGACTGACCCTCACGGTCGGGCGGGCGGCGTCGGTCGACTTCCTCATGGAGGAGGTCGTGGCCGAGCTCGACGACGACGTGCGCACCGCTCTCGTCACCGCCGTCCTCGGGCGGCGGGTCGACGACGACGCGCTCGCCACCCTCTCGGCCACCGACGTCCGGGCGAAGCAGCTCGCCGACGCACTCCCGCTGATCCGCACCCACGACGACGGCTCGATCGAGCCCCACGACCTCTGGCGGCCCGTCGTCGACCGGATCCTCGCCCCCGACCGCCGGCGCGACGCGGCGCGGCGGGTCGCGTCGTGGCACCGCCGTCACCACCGCATCGACGACGCCCTCGCCGTGGCCCTGGGCGTCGACGACATCGACCTGGCGCTCCACACCCTCGGCGCCGGCGTCGGCCACGGCGACGGGAACCTGAGCGAGGCCCGGTGCCGGCGCTGGCGCGACCGGTTCCCCGCCGGCCTCGACCGTCCCGAGCTCGACGTGTTGGAGCTCGTCCGCCGTCGCCTCGCCCACGGCGTCGTCCCCGAGGACGCCGACCTGCTGGCCGAGGCCACCGAGCGCTTCCGCGAGCGCGGCGACCAGTGGTGGGAGGCGATCGCGCTGGGCGAGGCGTCGGCGCGGGCGTGGCTGTCCGGGGACTTCCGGGCGCTCTACCGGGTGAGCCGGCGGGCCGACGAGCTGGCCGACGAGTCCGAGGTGGGACTCGACAACTTCCGGCGCGTGGTGCGGGCCAGCGTCGCCGACCTGGCCGGCCGGTACGCCGAGGCCATCGACGAACTGGCCGGGATCGACATCGCGTCGTGCGCACCGTCGCTGGCCGTTCCGGTCGGCACGTTCCGGGTGGGTCTGTACGCCCGCACCGGCGAGAGCGACCTCGCCGTCGCCGCGGCCCAGGACCTGATCGACGTGGTGGGCCACGGCCTCGAGCAGGACCTCGTCGCCGTCGCCGCCTCCTGGCACGACGGCGACCCCCGACCGATGCTGGCCCGTCGCGGCGAGCTCGGCGACCAGGGCAACGTCCGCCTCGACCTCCACGTCGCCGTCCACGCGGCGATCATGGCGGCCTGCATCGGTGAGTCCGTGCCCGGCGGCATCGCCGGACGCTTCCTCCTCGCCCGGACCCGCGACCACGCCATGGCAGCCATCGGCGACGCCTCGGTGGCGCTCACGGCCGGCGACGAGGACGAGGCGGCGCGCATCGTCGACGCGTTGCTCGCCGAGCACGACGACGCCATGGCGCGGGGCGAGCTGCGCCGGTTCCCGAGCGTGCCGTACCTCGTGTCGCAGGCGGCGCGGGACGTACTCGACGCCGAGGACTCCGGTCCGTCCCTCGACCGGCGCCGCGCGCAGTGCCGGGCGGTGCTCGCCGCCCGCCGGGGTGCGCCGGTCGACTGGTCGCAGGTGCCGGACTCGGCCACCGTCCTGTGCGACCTGCCCCTCCACCACGCCGTCGAACTGGCGGCCCGGGGCCACGCGGCGGCGCCCGGACGGGCGGCCGAGCTGTGCCGGACGCTGTTCGATGCCGCGCCCGGGCCGACGCGCCGCCGGCTCGTCGCGCTGCAGCGCGCCGACGTGGCGGGCGCCGACGAACTCCTCGCCGTGCTGCCGCACGCGTCGGCGGTGCCGACGTCGGTGCGGGTGTGCGGGCGGACCCGCGTCGGCTTCGACGGGCGCGAGACGTCGATCGGCCGGGTGCGCGTCCGCCAGCTGCTCACGCTGCTCTGCCTCGACCGCGTCGTGCGGCGCGACGACCTCTGCGCCGCGCTCTGGCCCGACGCCGACCCGCCGGCCGCCCGCAACAACCTCCGGGTGAACCTCACCCACCTGCGCTCGACCCTCGAACCCGAGCGGGAGCCCGGCACGCCGTCGAGTCATCTCGGCGAGCAGGACGACACCCTCTGGCTCTACCGCTCCGAGACACTCACCTGCGACGCCTGGGCCATCCGCCGCCACCTCGACCAGGCCCGGGACGCGCAGCGCAGCGGCGACGACGACGGCGCGACACGCCACGTGGTCGCTGCCGCCGAGGCGTGGACCGGACCGGTCTTCGCCGACCTGCACGACCTCGGCGGTCTCGCCCACGACCGCGCCGTCGCGTTCGAGCGGGAGGTGTTCGAGCGAGTGGCCGAGACCGCCGAGCAGGCGCTGGCCACCGGCGACGCCGACCTCGCCCGCCGGCTCGGCGAGCGCCTCCGCGAGGCCGACCCCCTCGACGAGCGGCCCCTCCGCCTGCTCGTGGCGATCGCCCTCGCCGACGGCGACCACGCGACCGCCGTCGCCGAGGCCCACCGCCTCCGATCGCTGCTCGCCGAACTCGGGGTCGAGGCGAGCACCGCCACCGCCATGGTCCTGCGGCGCCTCGACACCCGCGTGGCCTGAGCGCTGCGTCGACCGGGTCGTCGGTCGGCCGATCGGTTGGGGAACGGCTGTGGTCGTCGGTCCCGTCGACGACGACGCACAGCCGGTTCCCCGAGCGACGCCGCCCACGTCGCGATCCCACCGGTTCCCGCCAGGTCGCCGGTCCCGACACGTTGACGGACGACCATTAACGGGCCATTGCCCCGGGACTGCCGGGCTCCGTCACCCTCCCCGTGGAACCACGATCGTCGAACCGGTCGGCCCGACCGGTCAGTCCGAGCGGCGGAACCGCCAGGCGACCCAGTCGTCGGGCCCGGTCCGCTCGTCGACGGCCGGCCCCGCGAGGTCCTCGAACCGGGCGCGCAGCGCCGTAGCGAACGGCGCGAGCACGCCCGCCACGACGAGGTCGCCGCCGGGGCGGACCCGGTCGGCCAGGGCGGGAGCGATCCCGTCGAGCACCAGGGTCTCGATGTTGGCGACGACCAGGTCGAAGCGGTCGGTGATCTGCTGCACCGGCGTCGTGGTCACGGCGACGACGCCGGCGCGGTTGCCCCGGGCGTTCGCCGCGGTCGCCTCGACGGCGGCGGGGTCGACATCGGTGGCGACGACACGGCCGGCACCGAGCAGCGCGGCGGCGATCGCGAGCACGCCCGAGCCACACCCGACGTCGAGCACGGTCGCGCCCGGCGTGACGACGGTGGCGAGCAGGTCGAGCGCATGGCGGGTCGAGGGATGCGCACCGCCACCGAACGCGCCGCCGGGGTCGATCCGCACGACGACGTCGGGTCCGGTGGCCGTCGGGCCCCCGCCGCCGGGTGGCGGCATCCACGGCGGTTGCACGACCAGGGCGCGGCCGGGGCCCGACGCTGCGGCCCGATCCGACCCGAGCCACGGTCGCCACTCGGCCGCGAACTCGGCGTCGTCGACGACCGCCACGGCGACGCGCCAACGGGTACGCCCCGGCACTCGCATCGCGGCCCGGACGGCGGTGACGACCGTGTCGGGGTCGCGACCGGCGGCGACGAGGCGGGCGCTCGTCGCCGACGACGTCGACCGGACCCGGGCGGCGGTGGCGGCGAGCACGGCGTGCAGTTCGCCGACGTCGGCGTGCGGGACGTCGACCACGACGAGCGCCGGTGGGGTCTCGGTCACGGTCGGGCGACGGTACCGGTCAGGGTGCCCCGCCGCCCGGGCGGTGGGCAGCGGGGCACCATTCAGGCCGTACCCGTCGCCTCGGGGGTCCGAAACCGCCCGCGTGTGGGAGGCTCGTGCCGTGACCGCGTCCAGTCCCTTCTACACCGACGAGCACGACGCCTATCGGGAGGTCGTGCGCGCCTTCACCGAGAAGGAGATCGCCCCGCACGTCCACGAGTGGGACCTGGCCGGCGAGGTGTCCCGCGACCTGTACGAGAAGGCGGGCGCCATCGGCCTGTTCGGCGACGGCTTCGACGAGGCCCACGGGGGTCACGGCCAGCGTGACGCCCTGATGCGGCTGGTGCTGATGTGGGAGCTGTGCATGGCGGGGTCGGGTGGCGTCGTCGCCGCCCTGTTCTCCAACTACATCGGGCTCCCACCGGTGCAGCGATTCGGGTCCGACGAGCTGAAGGCCCGGGTCATCACCCCGTGCCAGTCGGGCGAGAAGATCGCGGCGCTCGCCATCACCGAGCCGTCGGGCGGGTCCGACGTCGCCCGGATCAAGACGACGGCGCGGCGCGACGGCGACGAGTACGTCGTCAACGGGTCGAAGACGTTCATCACGTCGGGCATGCGCGCCGACTTCTTCACCACCGCGGTGCGCACCTGTGGCGAGGGGCCGGCGGGCATCTCGCTGCTGCTGATCGAGGGCGACCGCCCCGGCGTCGACCGCACGAAGCTCGACAAGATGGGCTGGCTCGCCAGCGACACCGCCACCCTCTACTTCGACGACGTGCGGGTGCCGGTGACGAACCTCATCACCGAGGAGAACGCCGGCTTCTCGGCCATCGTCAACAACTTCAACGCCGAACGCATCGACCTCGCCGTCCAGTCGACCGCGTTCTCGCGGGTCTGCTTCGACGAGGCCCTGGCCTGGGCCCGCGAGCGCGAGACGTTCGGCAAGCGCCTCGCCGACCACCAGGTGATCCGCCACAAGCTCGCCGAGATGGACCGCTGCATCAACGCGTCGCAGGCGTGGCTCGAACTCCTGTCGTGGCGACTCAACCAGGGCGACGACCCCGTCGCCGAGATCGCCGAGGCCAAGGTCAACGCCACCCTGTGTTTCGAGTTCTGCGCCCGCGAGGCCGCCCAGATCCTGGGCGGGGCCAGCTATCTGCGCGGCGATACCGTCGAGCGCCTCTACCGCGAGGTCCGCGTCCAGGCCATCGGCGGCGGGTCCGAGGAGATCATGCGCGACCTCGCCTCCCGCCAGCTCGGCATCTGAGAACTGGCAGGACAGGCGGAACACCCACCGCCGTCACCCGGCGCCGACCTGTTCCGCTGGTCCTGCCAGACGCGAGCGTCAGGTCGCCTGTTCCGCTGGTCCTGCCAGTTCCGGTCGGGGGTCGGACTGATGCCAGCGGAGGGCGGCGCGGGCGCGGGCCGAGAGGTCGTCGGGGTCGAACGGCTTCTGCACGAAGTCGTCGGCGCCGGTGGCACGAGCCCGGGCCTCGGCGGCGGGTTCGGCCGAGACGACGATGACGGCGCAGTCGTCGTTGCCGGCCTGGGCGCGGATCTCCTGGCTGGCCGTGATGCCGTCCTTGTTGGGCATCATCACGTCCATGACGATGGCGTCGGGGTGCCAGTCCTCGGCCAGTTCGACCGCCTGGGCGCCGTCCTCGGCCTCGCACACCTCCCAGCCGTCGAGCTCGAGCATCCCGGCGATCAGGCGGCGGATGCCCGGGTCGTCCTCGGCGACGAGCGCGCGCAGCAGGCGGCGCTCGGATTCGGACTCGATCTGCACCATCGTCCCATCGACCCCCAACTCGTCGGCTTGACCCAGTCTGCTACGAACCGGCCGCGATCAGCTCGTCGTAGACGTCGGCGAGGTGGTTCCGCAGCGCCGGCGGGTCCTCGACCGCGCCGGCGTCGACCACCAGGCCCATGCCCATCCGGCCGGCGTAGCTCATAGTCGTCAGGTTGAACGCCGTCCCCGAGATCGGCCCCATCGGGTAGAGGATCTCGGCCTTGCCGCCGGCGATGTAGAGCTCGATCGGGGCACCCCGGACGTTCGACACCGTGAAGTCGACCGTCGCCGCCGTGTCCTTGGCGAACGAGGTGAGGATCGACGTCGGCAACAGGTTGATGATCATCGACAGGCTGCCGAGCACGTCGACCGACTGGCCCGACTTGGCCTCGGCCAGGCCGGCCCGCACCTGCGCCATCGCGTCGACCGGGTCGGCGGCGACCTCGAGGTCGGTGGTGGTCAGGGCGAAGCTGTTGCCGCCGGCGCCGCCGCCCGTCCTCGTGCTGACCGGCATGGCGACGCGGAAGCGGTCGGGGGTGGCGGCGCGTTCGAGGTGGTAACGGCTCGTGGCGGCGAGCGCGCCGGCGACGAACACGTCGTTGACCGTGCCGTCGAGCGCCTTGCCGGCCCGCTTCACGTCGTCGAGCGAGACCTCGAGCGTGCCGAACCAGCGCTTCAGCGTGCGGGGCTGCCACAGCGGCGACCCGACCACGCCGGCCGACGCCGACGGCCGCAGCGCCTTGTTCAGCTCGCCGAGGACCTTGCCGACGCCGTCGGCCGAGCCGGCCGGGTCGGTGACGACCGCTCGGGCGGCCCGCTGGAAGAGACCACCCCAGCGGCGGACGTTGTGCTCGACCGCCTCACGGACCCCGTCGGGAAAACCGCCGACCGGCTCGGGCGCGGGCAGCGGCGGCGGCTCGGCGTCGACGACGTCGCGCTCGAGATCGACGAACTTCTCGGCGAGCCGGACACCGCCCTCGCCGTCGGTGATCGTGTGGTGCATCTTCTGGAACAGCGCGGCCCGCCCGCCGGCCAGTCCCTCGATGAGCACGAACTGCCACAGCGGACGGGTCCGCTCGAACGGGTCGAGGAGCAGCTTCACCGCGAGCTCGTCGAGCACCTCGTCGTCGCCCGGCGCGGGCA
>JBHIXO010000221.1:0-7387 GCA_041984725.1 Acidimicrobiales bacterium
GACAATATGGCGACGAGCGACGTTGGGAGCATGGCCCATGCGGCGCGGCGCGGCGCGGCGGCATCATGCCTCGCCTTCCAGGACGAAATCAACTGCAGCGAGTGCATGTAGTTGGGTGCTGTCGAGCAGGGGCAGGTCGCTGGTGGAGTCGGCGTAGGCGACCGACTCCGCCGGGTCGAAGCCGTGGGCCTCGCAGTAGTCGACGAGGGCCTGGGCCCGGGCCTCGCCGGTGGGCGGAACGTCGGTGAGCTCGCCCGTGTAGGTGCCGTCGGCGGCAACGGTCATGCGGGCGCAGATCACGTCGTCGAACAGCGGCATCATCGGCTCGATCGCCACGTCGAGGGCGCCGGTGATGAGCAGGGTCCGGTGGCCGAGGCGGCGGTGCTCGCGCACGCGACGGACGGCGGCGGGGAACGACTTGGTCAGCAGCAGGTGGCTGAACATGTCGAGGGTGTCGCGGTGCAACTGCTCGGCTGGTGCGCCCTCGTAGCGCCGGTAGAACATGCGCAGGAAGTCGCTCCGGTCGCGCCGGTCGAGGGCGAGGAGCGACGGCGCCTCGGCCAGGGTGCGGAGCACGAAGCGGAGCCGGTCGTCGGTGGGCAGGCGCCGGGTGGCGAGCCACGAGTACGACGCCACCACGTTCGAGGCGATGATCGTGTTCTCGAGGTCGAAGGCGGCGACGTGGCGGTCGGGGGACAACACCTGGCGACGCAGGCGGGTCGATCGCGACTCACGGTCGCTGCTCCCCGGCGTCGTCTTGACCCGGGCGTGCTCGACGACCGACGGCAGGTGGATCTCGGTGATGTACCGGTCCCAGTCGATGACCCGCGGGTCGAACCCGAACGCCGCCTTCGACTCGTCGTCGCTGCGCTCCCAGAGCGCGAGCAGTTCGTCGACCCCGTAGACCGCCTCGCACTCGGCGTACGCGCCGTACAGCTCGACGTAGGTGAGGGCGCGCTGCGCCTCCTCCTTCTTGTCCTCCAGCGCGGCGGCCCACTCGGCCTGCTTGCCCCGCAGGGGGAGCGACTGCAGCACCGACTCGGCCCGCTCGATGACCGACTTGGCCCGCTCGAGCTGGGCCTGCACGCGACCGCGGCCGGGGAAGCTCCACTCGGGCACGACGATCGGCTGGCCGTCGCTGTCGTAGATCGGGTGCTCGGTGAACCAGGCCCGGACGTTGTCGACGAGCTTGCGGTAGCGCAACGGATTGGCGGAACCCGACGCCGACTGGACGATGCGGGGCGACGCCAGCGAGCCGTCTTCGTCTCGGGCCGGACCCACCGCGGCGACGGCGCAGATCGCGCCGCACACGAGGTCGACGGGGATCACGTCGATGATGCCCTCGGGCACGCCCGGGAACTCGGTGAGCAGGCCGCGGGCGTAGGAGATGATGACCGGCTCGGCCATGCGGAACCCGCGGATCCAGCCCGGCTTCGGCTCGGCGAGGGACGACTCGATGATCGCCGGGCGCACGACGGAGACGGGCAGGTCGTCGGGCTCGCCCCGCTGGGTCTGCTCGAACAGGGCCCGCTCGCCGAGGGCCTTGGTGTAGGCGTAGGCGTCGGGCCAGCCGAGGGAGGCGGCGCGGGAGCGGCCTGCGTCGACGAGCTGGTCGTTCACCCAGCGCTGGCGGTGCTGCTCGGTCTTGGCGGCGAGCAGGGGTGTGCCCGCCGCGCCGAGTTCGTCGCGGGCGTCCTTGCGGAACCGCTCGAGCATGGCCGGCCGGCGTGACTCGGCCTCGGCGTCGGCGCGGGTACGGCGGGCGGCGGCGACCTCGTCGCGCCAGTCGACCCCGAACCAGAACGGGCTGGCGTCGACCGGTTCCTCGGGCGCCGCGCCCTTGCGGTTGCCGGCGACGTAGCACGTCGACACGGCCACCAGGTGGGGGCGGACGTCGAGGTCGCGCAGCGTGGCCGCGATGCGGCTGGGGCCGAGCAGGTTGACCTCGACCGCCGAGTCGAGCGGCGAGTCGAAGCTCACGGTCGCCGCGGAGTGGATGACGATGTCGCACGCGGCCAGGGCGGCCCGGCCGTCGTCGTCGAGGCCGAGCCCGTCGGTGCCGACGTCGCCGGCGATCGGCGTCACCCGGCGGGCGACCATGGCGTCGAAGTCCTCGTCGCTGTCGGCCAGGTCGGCCCGGAGACGGTCGAAGGCGTCGTTCTTGAAGATCTCGCGGCGGGCCCGCTGCTCGACGGTGCGGCGCTGGCCGGGCCGGATCAGGAGCACGAGCTCGCACCCCGGGGCGCTGCGGAGCAGCCGCTCGATCAGGGCGGTGCCGAGGAACCCGGTACCGCCCGTGACGGCGATGCGCCGGCCGTCGAGGGCGGCGGCGATGGAGAGGGGCCCGGCGGGCACGTCGGCGGCGGCCATCAGCGCCCCGGTTTACCATCTGGTAAGTGGCTCGTGCATCGACCCCGGATCGCATCGTCGCCGCGGCCCTCCGGTCGTTTGGCACGACGGGCATCGACGGCACCTCGCTCGACGCCCTCGCCCGCGAGCTCGGACTCACCAAGCAGGCGATCCTCTACTGGTTCGCCTCGAAGGAGGCGCTGGTCGACGCCGTGATCGATGCCTGCGCCGGCGAGCTCCACCGGCGCTTCGCGCGGGCGCTCGCCGAGTCGAACGACGGCTTCGACCGCATCGAGGCCGTGGTGCGGGCGTCCGTCCGGCTCGCCGCCCGGCACCCGTCGATGATCGGGTTCGTCCGCGAGGTCAACCGGGTCGGACCGCCGACGTCGACCCGCCTCACCGCCGCCGTCGCGCCGCTGCTCGAGGGCGCTGCCGCCTGGCTCGACGCCGAGATGGAAGCCGGCCGCCTCCGCCGCCACGACCCCAAGCTCCTCGTCCTCATGGCGTACTCGTCGGTCACCGGCCTCGCCACCGAGGTCGAGGTGCTCCGCGCCCTCGGCGAGGAGCCGACGCTCGCCTCCCTCGTGCGCCGCCGCGACCAACTGCTCGACCTGCTCCGAGCCGCCCTCGTCCCCTGAGGCACCCACCGTCTCCGGAACTGGCAGGACGAGCGGAACAGCCATCTCCGGAACTGGCAGGACGAGCGGAACAGGGCGGGCTCAGGGGGTGGTCGCGACAGCTCGAGTGTGTGAGGTGTCGTGATGGGTGCTCCGAGGTTGCCGGTGTGGCGGACCGAGTTGGGATTGTTGGCGTTGGTGGAGGGCTGGTCGTATCCGGACGCGGCGGTGTTGGCTGGCGTGTCGGAGCGCACGTTGCATCGCCGGGCTCGGGAGGTCCGCTTCGGGCGGGCTCGGCCTCGGAACTCTGTGCTCATGCCCAAATCGATTGAGCGGACACGCAGGGACGTCGAGCTGAGCGTCGAGGAGCGCCAGCAGATCTTCCTGGGGATCGACCGAGGTGAGTCAGACGTCGAGATCGGCGCCCGGATCGGGAGGCCCCGCCAGACGGTGTGGCGCGAGATCCGCCGCAACGGTGGCCGGGCCGCGTACCGGCCGGCTGCAGCCGAGCGGCGGGCCGATGAACAGGCCCGGCGCCCCAAACAGTGGTGGATCCACGCCCGCCCACTGTTGTGGGCCACCGTGATCGAACGGCTCCGGGAACGGAAGTGGTCACCGGAACAGATCGCCAAGCGTCTCCGTTTCGATCACCCCGATGATCCATGGTGGTGGGTGTCGCACGAGTCGATCTATCAAGCCGTGTTCGTGCAGGCCAAGCCCGCACTGCGCAAAGAACTCACCGAGCGTCTGCGCACCGGCCGAGCCCGGCGCCGGGCCCACAACCAGCGCATCGTCCGGGAACGGGTCCCCGGGATGGTGTTGATCTCCGAACGGCCCGCCGAGATCGAAGACCGGGCCGTCCCAGGGCACTGGGAAGGCGATCTGATCATTGGCAAGAACAACGCCTCCGCGGTGGCCACGCTCGTGGAGCGCACGACCCGGTTCGGAATGCTGATCCGCCTCGACAACCAGACCGCCGACCACGTCGCTGACCGGATCAGCACCGAGATCACCCGACTTCCCGCCGAGTTCTTGCGGTCCCTCACCTGGGACCAGGGCGCAGAAATGGCCCGCCATGCCACCTTCACCGTCGCCACCGGGATCCCCGTCTACTTCGCCGACCCCCACTCGCCCTGGCAACGCGGAACCAACGAGAACTGGAACGGCCTCGTCCGACAATTCCTCCCCAAGAGCACCGACCTGGCCGGCCACAGCCAACGAGAACTCGACGAAATCGCCCACCTCCTCAACACCCGACCACGCAAGACCCTCGACTGGCACACTCCCGCCGAGAAGTTCAACCAGCTGCTTGTCGCGCCCGCAGCTTGAATCCGCCCAGCCATCCCTGGAACTGGCAGGACGAGCGGAACAGTTCGTCAGTCGCCCCGGGGTGGCACCCGGGCGATGACGACGCCCCGGATCGCCTCGACCGGCACCCGACCGTGGTGGCGGCTGTCGGTGGAGAGGACCCGCTGGTCGCCCACGACCGCCCAGCCGTCGCCCGAGGGGATCCGGTCGTCGCCGTCGGCCCACGCCTCGCCCGGCCCGGCGACCAGGCGCTTGATGCCGACGAGGTCGTGCTCCCACGGCAGTTCGAGGACGACGATCATCCCCGCCCGCAGCGGCACCACCCGTCCCGCGAACGAGTCGCGACGGAGGCTGACGACGGTGTCGCGGGGCCGCAGCGCCGGCACCATCGACTCGCCCCGGACCAGGTGGCGCTCCGCCCCCTTCGCCACCGCCAGCGCGACCGCGGCCCCGGCGACGAACCCGGTGGCCACGGCCGAGACCGCCGCTAGGGTCCGGACCCGAGTGTCCAACACATCCCTTCCCAAGGAGCTCTCCCGCATGAGCCGATTCGGCACGAACACCGTTTCCCGTCTGCTCTCCGTCGCTGACCTCGACGATGCTGCCACGGCCGACGCCCACTGCGACCTGATGTGCGGCGTCTACAACCCCGCCCAGGCCCGCATCGAGGCCGAGTCCGTCCTCGAGACGATGAAGAAGTACAACGCGTCCGACGACGACTACTTCCGCACCCGCTGCATCATCATCAAGGAGGAGCGGGCCCAGCTGTGCAAGGAGCACCTCTGGGTGCTGTGGACCGACTACTTCAAGCCGCCCCACGTCGAGCAGTTCCCCCAGCTCCACGACCTGTTCTGGCGGGCCACCAAGGCCGCGGGCGACGCCAAGAAGAGCAACGACGAGGCCGACGGCCAGAAGCTGCTCGACCTCATCGACGAGATCGCGGAGATCTTCGCCGAGACCAAGAAGTGAGCTAGCGCTCGCGCGCGAAGTGTGATCGGCGCTGGTGGCGCTCCAGGGCGAGCGCCACCAGTTCGTCGATCAACTGCGAGTACGGCAGTCCCGACGCCTCCCACAGCTTCGGGTACTGCGAGATCGGGGTGAACCCGGGAATCGTGTTCACCTCGTTGAGGAGCAGGCCACGGCCGTCCTCCTCCCAGAAGAAGTCGACCCGGGCCATGCCGTCGCAGCGCATCGCCCGGAACGCCCGGAGCGCGAGGTCGCGCAGCTCGTCGGACACGGGCTGGGGGACCGGGGCCGGGATCAGGATCTCGGCGGTGCCGTCGACGTACTTGTCGTCGTAGCTGTAGAACTCGGCGCCCGGCCGGACCTCGCCGACCACCGACGCCCGGGGCCGCAGGTTGCCGAGCACGGCGCACTCGAGCTCGCGCCCGTCGACCGCCTCCTCGATCACGATCCACTCGTCGAAGCGGCACGCCTCGTCGACCGCCGCCGCCAGTTCCCCTCGGTCCTTGGCCTTGCTGACCCCCACCGACGAGCCCATGTTCGCCGGCTTCACGAACAGCGGATACCCCAGTCGGTCGGCGACCCGGTCGAGCACGGCGTCGTCGATCTCGTCGGCCCGCAACGACGCCCAGTCGCACTGAGGCAGCCCGTGGGCGGCGGCGACCTCCTTGGCGGCCGTCTTGTCCATGGCCAGCGCCGAGCCGAGCACACCCGTGCCGACGTAGGCGACGTCGGCCAGTTCGAGCAGGCCCTGGACGGTGCCGTCCTCGCCGTGGGGTCCGTGGAGCAGGGGCAGCACGACGGTGGGCGCATCGGCGCCGGCCGGGTGCACGGTGGGCATCGGTTCGACCGCGGAGCCGGTGGCCGCGAGCCGGTCGGGCAGGGCCTGGGCCCCCGCCTGCAGCGCCGCGATGGCGTCGTCGGCGCGCAGCCACTCGCCCGACCGGGTGATGCCCACGGGGACGGGTTCGTAGCGATCGCCGTCGACGGCGCGCAGCACGTGGGCGGCCGTGGTGCACGACACCTCGTGCTCGGCGGAGGCCCCGCCGAAGAGGACGACGAGCCGGATCCGGTCGGGGAGCGCCATCCGCTGGGAGTGTACGGACCCGCTGGCAGACTGCCGGACCGTGCAGTTCACGACCGACGATCTCGCCCGCGCCACCCGGGGCGAGGTGCACGGCCCGGCCGTGACGGTCGACGGGCTCACGACCGACTCGCGGGCCGTCGGCCCCGGCCAACTGTTCGTGCCGTTGGTCGCCGGGCGCGACGGTCACGACTTCGTCGCGGGCGCGGTCGAGGCCGGAGCGACCGCGTACCTCACCTCGCGGGGGCCGCTGCCGGGAGTCGAGGCCACCGCGGTCGCGGTCGACGACACCCTCGACGCCCTCGGTCGGATCGGCGCCGCCGCCCGAGACCGGTTGCCGGAGGCCGTCATCGGGATCACCGGGTCGGTCGGCAAGACGTCGGTGAAGGACCTGCTGGCCGGCGTCCTGGCCACGACCTTCCGCACCACGGCGAGCGAGCGTTCGTTCAACAACGAGATCGGTGTCCCGCTCACGCTGGCCAACGCCCCGGCCGACACCGAGGTCGTGGTGCAGGAGATGGGGGCGCGCGGCCCCGGGCACATCGCCACCCTCTGTCGCATCGCCCGGCCGTCCGCCGCCGTCGTGACGATGGTCGCCGAGGTCCACACGAGCGAGTTCGGCGGCCTGGACGAGATCGAGCGCACCAAGGGCGAGCTGGTCGAGGCGGTTCCCGTCGACGGGTTCGTCGTGCTCAACGGCCAGGATCCCCGTGTCCGCCGCATGGCCGACCGCACCGACGCCCGGGTCCTCACGTTCGGGGTGTCCGGCGACGTGGTCGCCCAGCGCGTGGCGCTCGACGACGACCTCCGGCCCCGGTTCCGGCTCGCCTCGCCCTGGGGGACCGTCGACGTCGGCCTCGCCGTCCACGGCGTGCACCAGGTGGCGAACGCGCTCGCCGCGGCCGCCGCCGGCCTCGCCCAGGGAGTGCCGCTCGACGCCGTCGCCGAGGGGCTGGCCGGGGCGTCGCTGTCGCCGTGGCGGATGGAGCTGCACCGGACCCCGGCCGGGGCGATCGTCATCAACGACGCCTACAACGCCAACCCGACGTCGGTGCGGGCGGCGCTG
>JBHIXO010000222.1:0-7257 GCA_041984725.1 Acidimicrobiales bacterium
TCGTCGTCGAGGCCGACGAGGTCGCCGCCACGCCAGCGGAAGTGGCGGCGGCGGCGCACGCCCATCGGGTCGCCGGGACGGGCGCGGTAGACGGCGGCGGCGACCGGGGCCCGCCAGTCGACGACGAGCGGGTCGCCGGCGGCGTCGGACACCGACGTGCGACCGATGACCAGGCTCGTGTCGGGTTCGCCGGCGAGGTCGCCGTCGATGCGGCCGACGCACAGGCGGTCGGCGGGGACGTCGAGGGCCTCGGCGCGGTGGACGGCGTGGCTGATGGCGACGTCGCGGGCGAAGAGCATGCTCGGCTCGAGGTCGACCACCTCGGCCCGGGCGCCGGCGTGGCGGGCGACGAGCGTCGCCCGGTCGCGGAGCTCGCACAACCGGGCGTGCGCGGCCGCGACGTGGGCCCGTTCGGCCTCGAGCTCTCGGGCGACGTCGGTCATCGGGCCACAGGACTACCAGGGCCCGGGTCGGTTCCCACCCGCCGGGCTCAGGCCCGGTGTTCGGCCTCGAGGGCGTCGGCGGCGGGGGAGCGCCACATCGTGACCCCGAGGTTGACGAGTAGGAGCTGGTCGGTGGTGCGCGCGATCAGGGCCTCGGCCTCGTCGGCGTCGGCCTCGAGCAGCTCGGCCGCCATGTGGATCATGGTCTCGGCGATCAGGGAGGCGAGCATCCGGCGCTCGTCGCTGCTCCAGGTGTTCACGAACGGGAACACGGCGAGGTCGACGGCCAGTTCGTCGGCGAACAGTTGCAGCTCGCGACGGATGGCCCGGCGGATGCGGCGCACCCCGCCGTAGCGCTCGCGCGCGATGAACCGGAAGTGGCGCTCGTGGCGCTTGCCGTAGAGCACCACCGTCTCGACCGACCGTTCGACGGCGTTCACCGCGAGCTGCGGGTCGGACCGGGCCTCGCGCAGCATCGTGCGCAGCGTCCCGAAGGACTCCTCGACCAGGACGAGACCGAGCTCCTCCATGTCGTCGAAGTGCCGGTAGAAGGCCGTGGGCGAGATCCCGGCCTCGCGGGTGACGTGGCGGAGGCTGATGCTGTCGAAGCTGTGCTGACTCAGGAGCTTCAGTGCGGCCCGCAGCAGCGCCTGACGCGTGAGCTCCTTGCCCTCGCTGCGCGACGAGGTCGAGCGGCCGTTGCGTGACGCCATGGCCCCAGGGTACCCGGGTGGCCGATGTCACGCCGGGTCTCGGTTGACGGTCGTGCACTGGAATGAAATGGTGCACACATGTCAACTCGCACGCTGCTCCGCCGGGCCGTCCGGGCCGCCGACGCCTTCGCCGCCCCGCACGGCATCGACCGCTACGTCGAGCAGGTCGTGCCCACCTGGTCGTCGACCGAGGTCCGCGGCCGCATCGTCGAGGTCGACCGGTCGACGCCCGACTCGGTCGTGCTCACGATCCGGCCGAACGGCAACTGGGACGGCTTCCGCCCGGGCCAGTACACGCAGCTCACGGTGGAGATCGACGGGGTCCGGCACACCCGCTGCTACTCGATGTGCAGCGCCGCCGACGGCGGCCGGACCTTCCAGCTCGGCATCAAGGCCCACCACCACGGCCTCGTCAGCCGACACCTCGTCGCCCACGCCGCCGTCGGCGACGTCGTCGGTCTCACGCCGGCCCGTGGCACGTTCCACCTGTCCGACGAGCGACCCGGTCGCCTGCTCCTCGTGAGCGGCGGAAGTGGGATCACACCTGTGCTCTCGATGCTGCGCACGCTGTGTGCCGAGGGTCATCGCGGGCCGGTCACGTTCCTCCACTACGCCCCGTCGCCCGAGCACCAGTTGTTCCGGCACGAGATCGCCGCCCTCGAGGCGGCCCACGACAACGTGCGGGTCGTCCTCGGCTACGAGCGGGGCGACGCCGGCCACCTCCGCGGCCTCCTCGACGAGACCCACCTCGACGCCGCCGACCCGCAGTGGCGCGCCGCCGAGGCCTACGTCTGCGGGCCCGGGCCGCTCATGGACGCGGTCCGTGGCCACTACGAGGCCGCCGGCGCCGCCGATCGCTTCCACCAGGAGGCGTTCACGCTGACCAACGTCGTCGCCGAGTCCGGCGCGACCGGTGGCACGCTCCGCTTCACGGCGAGCGGGGTCACGGCCGAGGCCGGTGGCGCCACCGTCCTCGAGACCGCCGAGGCCGCCGGCCTGGCGCCCGCCCACGGCTGTCGCATGGGCATCTGCCACACCTGCACCCGCGACCTGATCTGCGGGACCGTCCGCGACGTCACCACCGGCGACGTCACCACCACCGATGCGAACGGCTCGGCCGTCGAGATCCGGGTGTGCGTCAGCGCCCCGGTCGGCGACGTCGAGATCGACCTGTAAGGAGCCCCGATGAGCGCTGCCCCCACCCTCACCCGCCCCGTCGTCGCCGAGGCCCCGGAGGTCGTCGAGACCGCTGCCCCGGTGCGCGAGACCGCCGCCCGCTTCGGCATGGACGACGCCCGGCTCGACGCCTTCGGCGCCGAGCTCGACGCCGTGCGCGACCGCGTCCTCGCCGATCGCGGCGAGCGCGACGTCGCCTACATGCGGCGCGTCGTCAAGGTCCAGCGCGGCCTGGCCGCCTCCGGTCGTGGGTCCCTCTTCCTCGTCGCCGTCCCCGGCCTCGGCCCGGTGTTCTGGGCCTACGGCGCCGGCGCCCTCGGCATCGCCAAGATCCTCGACAACATGGAGATCGGGCACAACGTGATGCACGGGCAGTACGACTGGACCCGCGACCCGGCCCTGTCGTCCACGACCTTCGACTGGGACACGGTCTGCCCGGCCGACCAGTGGAAGCACTCGCACAACTACCTGCACCACACGTTCACCAACGTCGTCGGCAAGGACCGCGACATCGGCTACGGCATCCTCCGGATGAGCCCGTCGAAGCGGTGGACCGCCTGGGACCTGACCAACCCGGCCAAGGCCACGGCGCTGATGCTCGCCTTCGACCACGGCGTGATGCTCCACGACGTCGAGACCGAGCGGGTCGTGTCGGGGGACAAGCCCTGGTCCGAGGCGTGGGAGACGCTGAAGGGCGGACTCGCCAAGTCGGCCCGTCTCGACGGCAAGGACTACGTGCTCTGGCCGCTGCTCACCGGTCCGCTGTTCCTGTCGACGCTGGCCGCCAACGCCGTCGCCAACCTGATGCGGAACGTGTGGTCGTTCTCGATCATCTTCTGCGGCCACTTCCCCGAGGGCACGCACGAGTTCACCATGGAGGAGTGTGGGCTCGCCCCCGACGCCGACGGCGTGACCGCCGGCGAGTCCCGCGGCCACTGGTACTTCCGCCAGCTGCTCGGCTCGGCCAACATCTCGGCCTCGAAGGGCCCGGCGGGACGGCTGTTCCACGTCCTCTCCGGCAACCTCAGCCACCAGATCGAGCACCACCTGTTCCCCGACCTGCCGGCGAACCGCTACGCCGAGATCGCCCCCGAGGTCGAGGAGATCTGCACCCGCTACGGGCTGCCCTACAACAGCCGCTCGTTCGGCGCGCAGCTCGGGTCGACCTGGAAGAAGATCTGGCGCCTCGCCCTCCCGGGCAGCTGACACCCCTCCGCCCGGTCTCGGTCGCGCCGCCACCCGGTGTCGACCGGGCCGGCGGTGGGTGCCGGATAGCGTGCCCGGCGTGGCCAACCTCGTCCTGACCGCGATCGGCGACGACCGGGCCGGCCTCGTCGACGCACTCGCCGCGGTGGTCGCCGAGCACGGCGGCAACTGGGAGCGGGCCCAGATGACCCGGCTCGCCGGGAAGTTCGCCGGGATCGTGCTCGTCGTCGTGCCCGACGACCGCGTCGCCGGGTTTCGGGACGCGCTGCCCGCCCTGGCCGCCGACGGCGTCCTCGAGGTCGAGGCCGTGACCGTCGACGACGACGAAGCCGCCCCGCCGGCGAACGCCACGCTCACGCTGTCGGGCGCCGACCGCAGCGGCGTGCTCGCCGAGGTCGCGCACGTCCTCGCCGGCCGGGGCGTGAGCATCGAGACGCTCGACACCACGACCGCACCGGCGCCGATGGCGGGCGGCATGGTCTTCGAGGTGACCGCCCACCTGGTGGTCCCCGACGACGTCGACGCCCATGGCCTGCGCGCCGAGGTCGAGGACGCCGTGCCCGGCTTCCTCGTCGACCTCGACCGGACCCCCTGATGACGCCCCCTCGACGCCATCGGGGGCATGGCCGCCGTCATGACGGTGTGCTGATCACCTCGAACTCGCAGGTGGTCCCGGGCGCGGCGGCCAGTCGACGGTCGGCGGTGAGCAGCCGGCAGGACAGGCGTTCGGCGAGGGCCACGTAGGCCGCGTCGTAGACGGTGACGTTCGCTCGGAGTGCCCAGCACCGGTCGAGCAGCGGGAGGTGCGGGACCCTGCGCATCGCGAGCGCGCCGAGATCGGCGATCGCGGCGGCGGCGCGGTGGTGGTCGAGGACGTCCCGGCGGACCAGGGTTCGCAGAGCGGACGCCACCTCGAGATCGACCAACTCCGGTGCGACGAGGTCCTCCGTCGCGAGGCGCTCGCGCACGGCACGCCCGACGCCGGTGTCGTCGGCGAGGGCCGTGACGAGCACCCCCGCGTCGACGACGATCACCGGTCGTCGCGGTCGGCGCGGATCAGCTCGGTCGCCAACCGGAGGTCGACGCGGCCCCCCGCTCGCGCCTCGACGCGGTCGAACAGTTCGTCGAGCGTCGGATGGGCAGCGTCGCCCACCAGCTTCGCCAGCAGATACTCCTGCAGTGACTGGCCGGCGGCGGCGGCCCGGCGGCGGTACGTCGCGTGCACGTCGTCGGGCACCCCCTTGATCTGGATGCTCGGCATGGCGCCAGAGTAGCGCCATCGGCGCTGGGTCGGGAGCACCTCGGGCCTCGGCCGGACCGCCGGAACGGCGTCGCCGAGGTGGCGGCCCGACCGTCCCGGGCGAGACAATGGCGGGCATGACGACCGGCCAGGACGCTGCCCAGGACCAGGACCGCCCGACCAAGGACCGGCCGTGGATGATGCGGACCTACTCGGGTCATTCCACGGCGAAGGCGTCGAACGAGCTGTACCGCACCAACCTGGCCCGGGGGCAGACCGGCCTGTCGATCGCCTTCGACCTGCCGACCCAGACCGGGTACGACCCCGACCACGTCCTCGCCCGTGGTGAGGTCGGCAAGGTCGGCGTCCCGGTGGCGCACCTCGGCCACATGGACACGCTCCTCGACGGCATCCCCCAGGACGAGATGAACACGTCGATGACCATCAACGCCCCCGCGGCGTGGATGCTCGGCCTCTACGTCGCCAACGCCGAGAAGAAGGGCATCGAGTCGAAGCTGCTGCGGGGCACGACGCAGAACGACATCGTCAAGGAGTACCTGTCGCGCGGGACCTACATCTTCCCGCCCCAGCCGAGCCGCCGGCTGATCGTCGACATGATCGCGTTCTGCAGCGAGTGGATCCCCAAGTGGAACCCGATGAACGTGTGCAGCTACCACCTCCAGGAGGCCGGCGCGACGCCGGTCCAGGAGATCGCCTACAGCATGGCCAACGCCATCGACGTCCTCGACGCCGTCAGGGAGTCGGGCCAGGTCGCCGACGACCGCTTCCCGCAGGTCTTCGGGTCGATCAGCTTCTTCGTCAACGCGGGCATCCGCTTCGTCGAGGAGATCGCCAAGCTGCGGGCCATGGGCGACCTGTGGGAGCGGATCGGCCGGGAGCGCTACGGCGTCACCGACGAGAAGGCGCTGCGGTTCCGCTACGGCGTCCAGGTCAACAGCCTCGGCCTCACCGAACAGCAGGCCGAGAACAACGTGCAGCGCATCGTGCTCGAGGCGCTCGGCGTCACGCTGTCGAAGAACGCCCGGGCCCGCTCGATCCAGCTGCCGGCCTGGAACGAGGCGCTCGGCCTGCCCCGGCCGTGGGACCAGCAGTGGTCGCTGCGGATCCAGCAGGTCCTCGCCCACGAGACCGACCTGCTCGAGTACCCCGACATCTTCGACGGCTCCCACGTCATGGAGCGCCTCACCACCGAGCTCGGCGACGCCGCCTGGGCCGAGATGGAGGACATCCTCGAGCGGGGCGGCGCCTTCGAGGCGATCGTCGAGATGAAGCGCCGTCTCGTGCGCAGCCACGCCGAGCGGATCCGTCGGATCGAGTCGGGCGAGCAGGTCGTGGTCGGCGTCAACGCCTTCACCGAGACCGCGCCGTCGCCCCTCGGCGGCGAGGACTCCATCCTCAAGGTCGACGCCGCCGTGCAGGACGAGCTGATCGCCGACGTCGAGCGCTGGCGGGCCGAGCGTGACGAGGACGCCGTCAAGCGCAGCCTCGACGAACTGCGCCGGGTGGCCGAGATCGGCGACGGGTCGGCGGCGGCCAACATCATGCCGGCCACCATCGACCTCGCCCACGCCGGCGGCACCACCGGTGAGTGGGCCGGACTGCTGCGCGAGGTGTTCGGCGAGTTCCGCGGCCCGACCGGCGTCGACCCCTCGGGCTACGGGCCGGTCAGCCACGGGCTCGCCGCCGTCGCCGAGCGGGTCAAGGCCCGGACCGAGGGCCCGCCCCGCCTGCTGGTGGCCAAGCCCGGCCTCGACGGCCACTCCAACGGCGCCGAGCAGATCGCCGTCGCCGCCCGCGACGCCGGCTTCGAGGTCATCTACCAGGGCATCCGTCTCACCCCCGAGGCGATCGCCCGGGTCGCCGCCGACGAAGACGTGGACGCGATCGGCCTGTCGATCCTGTCGGGGAGCCATCTCCAGCTCGTGCCCGAGACCGTGCGGCTCATCCGCGACTTCGGCAGCGAGGCGCCGGTGATCGCCGGCGGCATCATCCCCGAGGAGGATCGCACCGCGCTCGCCGCCGACGGTGTCGCCGCGGTCTACACGCCGAAGGACTTCGACCTGGCCACGATCATGGGCGAGATCCTCGACCTGGTCGAGGGACGCCCGGCCGACTGAACCGACGAGTCGGGGGAGGGACCTGGTGGCGGATCGGACGACGCTGAACGTCGCGGCGGCGACCGCGGCCGCCTCGGGCCTGCTCGCGCTCGTGACCGGCAACGGGCTCCTCGCCTTCCTCGCCGGCGTCGCCAGCATCGCGTCGGCGGTCCTCGCCGTGCGGCTCACGACCGGCCGGGATGCGGCCGACGGGCCGGCGTCCGGCGGGTCGGCTTCCGACCGGCCCACGTCGGCCCCCACCGACCTCCCCGACCCCGCCGCGGCGGCACCGTCGCCGCCGCCCGGACCCGCGACGCCGGCCGATGCGCCGTCCGTCCCCGCCGCCGGGCCGGCGCCCGCCG
>JBHIXO010000223.1:0-7256 GCA_041984725.1 Acidimicrobiales bacterium
GAGCGTCCGCACGACGAAGGGCACGGCGATCACCGCCTGCGCGGCCGGGATCAGCAGCGGCGACGTCCGGAGGTCGAGGGGCGGTTCGTCCAGCGCGACCAGGAAGCCGAACCCAACGGTCACCGCGCTGACGCCCAGCGGCAGCATCACGGTCGAGTCGGCCAGCCCACGGGCCCGCGGGCCGAGCCGGTGGAGCCCGATCGCCGCCAACCCGCCGACGACGGTCGCCACGCACGCCGCCGCTGCGCCGAACACGAGCGAGTTCCGGACCGCCTCCAGCGGCGGGACGAAGGCGACCGTGCCCGCGCCGACGGTCGACAGCGCCCGGTAGTACGTGAGCCCGGGGCCGCCCGCGGTGTCGAACGACCGCCAGACGAGGGTCACGATCGGCGCACCGAGGATGACGGCGGCGGCGAGCAGGGTGCCGGCCAGGGCGGCCCGTTCAGCGCCCTGGGGGCGGCGCAGTGTCGACCGTCCGGCCCGGAGCCGGTGGGTGCCCCGACGCGTCCCGGCGCGCCGGTAGAGGGCGAGCGACGCGACCACGGCGACGAGCTGGAGGAGCGAGAGCACGGCGGCGCCCCGGAGGTCGAGCAGCTCGGTCGTGCGCCGGTGGATCTCGACCTCGATCGTCGCGATGGCCGGTCCGCCCAGGATCTTCACCACCCCGAACGACGTGAACGTGAAGAGGAACACGATGGCCGACGCACCGGCCAGGGCCGGTCGCAGCGCGGGCAGGGTCACCGCCGACCAGGTGCGCAGGCGCGACGCGCCGAGGGTCCGGGCCGCGTCCTCCAGCGACGGGTCGAGCGCCTGCCAGGCGGCGCCGACCGTGCGGGCCACGACCGCGTAGTTGAAGAAGACGTGGGCGAGCACGACGGCGGTGGCGGTCCGGCGCAGGTCGACGAGACCCCGCGGTCCGAGGAGGGCGAGGAACGCCGTGCCGACCACGACGGTCGGGAGGACGAACGGGACGACGAGCAGCGCGGACACCAGCCGCCGGCCCCGGAAGGTCAGGCGTCCGAGGACCCAGGCCATCGGGAGCGCGACGACCACCGTCGCGAGCGTCGAGACCGCGGCCTGCCACACGGTGAACCAGGCGACGTGCCGGGTCGCCGGCGAGGTCAGGATCGACCCGACCTCACCGACGTCCCACGTGCCTCCCTCGCGCAGCCCGGTCGCGACGATCGTCACGGCGGGGACGGCGAAGAAGACGACGAGGAACCCGGCGGGGACCGCGACGATCCCCGCCGTGGTGACGGCCCGCCTCCCGCGCCGCGTCAGCGCAGGACGATCTCGGTCCACTCCTCGATCCACGCGTCTCGGTGCTCGGCGACGACGTCGGCGTCGAGCAGGTACGGGTCCGTCGCGACGGCGCCGTACTCCACGAACTCGGGAGGCAGGTCGACGTCGGTCACCGGGTACACGAACATGTTGAGCGGGATGTCGGCCTGGAACGTGTCCGAGAGCATGAAGTCGATGAGTTGCTGGGCCTCGGCCTCGTGCTCGGTGCCGGCGAGGACGCCCGCGAACTCGATCTGGCGGTAGCAGGTGCCCTCGACCACGCCGGTCGGGGCGTCGTCGAGGGGCTCCTCGGCGAAGATGACCTCGGCGGGCGGGCTCGACGCGTAGCTGACGACGATCGGCCGGTCGCCGGTGCTGCCCGCGCTCCCGGAGAAACTGCCGTAGTAGGCCTCCTCCCAGCCGGCGTCGACGGCGACGTCGTTCTGGCGCAGCTCGCGCCACCAGTCCTGCCACCCGTCCTCGCCGAACTCGTCGACGGAGGCGAGCAGGAAGGCGAGGCCCGGTGACGACGTCGCCGGGTTCTCGACCACGAGCGTGCCGGCGTACTCGGGCTCGGCGAGGTCGGCCAGCGTCGCCGGCGGCTCGAGACCCGCGTCCTCCAGCGCGGCCTTGTCGTAGTTGAGGCACACGTCGCCCGTGTCGATCGGTGTCACCCGGTGCTCGGGGTCGAGCTCGAGGGCGTCGTCGACGCGGTCGAGCGCCGGCGACTCGTGGGCGAGGAAGAGGTCCTCGTCGAGGGCTCGCGACAGGAACGTGTTGTCGACGCCGAAGAGCACGTCGCCCTGGGGCGAGTCCTTGGTGAGGATCGCCTGGTTGACGACGGTGCCGGCGTCGCCGGCCGGCAGGAGGCGGACCTCGATGCCGGTCTCTGCGGTGAAGGCGGCGAGCACGGACTCCGACACGTTGAAGCTGTCGTGGGTGACGAGCGTGATCTCGACCGGGTCGCCGGCCTCGACACCGTCGTCGTCGGTCGTGGTCTCGTCGCCGGCCGGGTCGCCGGCGGGGGCGTCGCCGCCGGCGCCGGACACGGCCGTGCCCGTGTCGTCGTCGCCGCATGCGGCGAGCACGAGGGCGAGCGCGACGAGCGCGACTCGGAGCTGACGGGGGAGCTTCATGGTTCCTCCTCGGGGTGGGGGGCGATGCAGAGGACGGCGCCGTCGTGAACGTCGAGCCGGAAGTCGTCGGCGACGACGACGTTGCTCACGCCGTGGGTCGTGCCGGCCGCGAGGTGCTGCCGGTCGAGGGGCCAGCGCACGCCGCTGATCGAGACCGTGGCCGCGCCGTGGACGGGCAGGACCGACACGATCCGCCCGGTCATGCCGGCGCCCCGGAGCGACCCGCGGACGACCCACGCCCGGCCGCGGTCGAGCAGCAGCTCGATGTCGAGCTCCTCGTACGCAGGTGCCGCGATCGCGAGCAGGTTGGCGAGCTCGTGGTCGGGGCGGCCGCCGCCGAGCCCGGTCACGAGCACGCGGCGGGCCGCGCTCGACCGGGCGACGTCGAGCGCCAGCTCCAGATCGGTGGCCGACTTGTCGGCGGGGTGGCGCCGGACATCGGGCACCACCTCGTCGAGCCGCAGGACGAGCTCGGGGTCGAGCGAGTCGAAGTCGCCGACCGCGACGTCGACCCGGAGCCCCGCCGCCAGCGCGTGGGCGACGCCACGGTCGACGCCGATGACGCGACATCCGTCGGGGACGGGCGCGGGGACGTAGGCACCGGCGGCGACGACGAGCACATCGGGCGGACGATCGAGGTCCACGGTTCCCTTCGCTGGCATTATCCAGAGCAGGTTCGAGGGTCGGTGGCCGCGACAGCCACCCTCTCAGCCCGGTGCGCCGAGCTCCCCGCCCGACCGATCCTCCGGCCGAGCGCCGCTCACCCTAGCGGGATCCGTTGCCCACCCCGTCCGCACGCTCTAGCGTCGTGGAGTCCCAACGGTCCGGGTCGGCCCATCGGCCCGGCCGAACCCCTGGAGGTACCCCTGTGCTGAACCGACGTTGGCTGCGCCTGCTCGCGCTCCTGCTCGGCCTGTCGCTGCTCGCCGCCGCCTGTGGCGACGACGACGACGAGACCACGACCGACGACGAGACCACGAC
This sequence comes from Acidimicrobiales bacterium, assembly GCA_041984725.1. Lineage (GTDB taxonomy): Bacteria > Actinomycetota > Acidimicrobiia > Acidimicrobiales > Salinilacustritrichaceae > Salinilacustrithrix. The sequence continues at coordinate 3,399 of JBHIXO010000223.1, forward strand.
CGAAGACGAAGGCGACGGCGACGGCGACGAGGGCGACGAGGGCGCCAGCGGCGAATTCCTCGCCTGTGAGGTCACCGACACCGGCGGTGTCGACGACAACTCGTTCAACGAGAACGCGTTCAACGGCCTCACCGAGGCCGCCGACGAGCTCGGCTTCGAGCCCGTCGTGCTCGAGTCCCAGAGCGACGCCGACTTCGAGCCCAACATCAACGCTCTCCTCGACCAGGACTGCAACCTCGTCGTGACGGTCGGCTTCCTGCTCGGCGACGCCACCGAGGCCGCCGCCCAGGAGAACCCCGACACCGACTTCGCGATCGTCGACTACGCGTACGAGACCGAGTACGACAACCTGCTCGGCCTGACCTACGCCACCGACCAGGCGGCGTTCCTCGCCGGCTACGTCGCGGCCGACCAGACCGAGACCGGCGTCGTCGGCACCTACGGCGGCCTCAACATCCCGACCGTCTCGATCTTCATGAAGGGCTTCGAGGCCGGCATCGCCTACTACAACGAGGCCAAGGGCACCGACGTCCAGCTCGTCGGCTGGAGCACCGCCGAGGACGACGGCCTCTTCACCGGTGACTTCGAGGATCTCTCGAAGGGCCGCCAGACCACCGAGTCGCTGCTCGACCAGAACGCCGACATCATCCTCCCCGTCGCCGGCCCGGTCGGCCAGGGGTCGATCGAGGCGATCCGCGCCGGTGGCGACGCCGCCCGCCTCATCTGGGTCGACACCGACGGCTGCGAGTCCGTCGCCGACGCCTGCGACCTCTTCCTCACCAGCGTGAAGAAGAACTTCGACGTGTCCGTCTACGACGCCGTGACCGCGGCGGCGAACGGCGAGTTCGAGGGCGGCGTCTACAGCGGCACGCTCGAGAACGACGGCGTCGAGCTCGGCCCGTTCAACGAGTTCGACGGCGACATCTCCGACGAGATCAAGGCCGAGCTGGACGAGATCCGCGCCGGCATCATCGACGGCTCGATCGCCACCGTCCTCGAGTAGCACCACCCCTCGCCCCCTCGTTCTGGCAGGACGAGCGGAACGCGACGCCCCCACCGGGCGACCCCTCGTGTTCCGCCTGTCCTGCCAGAACCGTGGGAGTTGCTAGACCGGAGCGCGATGCGGGTCGAGCTGCGTGGCATCACGAAGCGCTTTCCGGGCGTCGTGGCGAACGAGGACGTCGACCTCGTCGTCGAGCCCGGGCAGGTGCACGCGCTGCTGGGCGAGAACGGGGCCGGCAAGTCGACCCTGATGAACATCCTCTTCGGGCTGTACCAGCAGACCGAGGGCGAGATCCTCCTCGACGACGAGCCGGTCCGGCTCCACTCCCCCGCCGATGCCATCGCCGCCGGCATCGGCATGGTGCACCAGCACTTCATGCTGGTCCCCGTCTTCACCGTCGCCGAGAACGTCATGCTCGGCGTCGAGCCGACCCGCGGTGCCGGCGTCCTCGACCGGGCGGCCGCCCGCGAGCGGGTCGAGGAGCTCAGCGCCCGTCACGGGCTCGACGTCGACCCCGACGCCCTGATCGAGGACCTGCCCGTCGGCGTCCAGCAGCGGGTCGAGATCCTCAAGGCGCTCTACCGGCGGGCCGACTGCCTGATCCTCGACGAGCCCACCGCGGTCCTCACCCCGACCGAGATCGACGACATGCTCGGCATCGTGCGGGCGCTCGCCGACGAGGGCCGCTCGGTGATCTTCATCAGCCACAAGCTGCGCGAGGTCCTCACCATCGCGGACGAGATCACCATCCTGCGGCGGGGGCGCGTCGTCGGTTCGACGACCCCGGCCGAGACCGACGAGCAGCGCCTGGCGACCGCCATGGTCGGCAAGGACGTGCAGCTGGTCGTCGACCGCGACGAGGCCGATCCCGCCGACACCGTCCTCGACGTGCGCGACCTCCGGGTGCGCGACGAGCGCGACCGGCTCGCCGTGCACGACGTGTCGCTGCAGGTGCGGGCCGGCGAGATCGTCGCCATCGCCGGCGTGCAGGGCAACGGCCAGACCGAGCTCGTGGAGGGCATCGTCGGCCTGCGTCGGCCCACCGCCGGGCGTGTGACGATCGACGGCACCGACGTCACCGGCGCCACCACGGCCCGGATGGTCGATCTCGGCGTGGCGCACGTCCCCGAGGACCGCCAGCGCGACGGCCTGATCGGCACGTTCCCGGTCGCCGACAACTTCGTGCTCAACCTGACCCGCCGGGCGCCGTACTCCTCACGGTTCCGGATGAACCAGCGGGCGATCCGCGAGAACGCCGAGCAGCTCGTCCGCGACTTCGACGTGCGCACGGCCAGCGTCGACACCCCGGTCGGCACGCTCTCGGGCGGCAACCAGCAGAAGGTGATCGTCGGTCGCGAGATGTCGCACGCCCGTCGCCTCCTCGTGCTCAGCCAGCCGACCCGCGGCCTCGACGTCGGGTCGATCCAGTACATCCACCGGCGCGTCGTCGAGGCACGCGACCAGGGGCTCGCCGTCCTGCTCAACTCCTCCGAGCTCGACGAGGTGCTCGCCCTCGCCGACCGCATCCTCGTCATGTACCGGGGCGAGATCATCGGCGAGGTCGCGGGCGACGATGCGACGCGCGACTCCGTCGGCCTGCTGATGGCCGGCGCGGCCTCGTGACCGTCGTCGAGCGCGGCCGTGCCGCCCTGTCGGGTCTCCTCGGACCCGTGCTGGCCATCGTCACCGCGCTCGTCGTCGGGGCGCTCATCATGGTGTTCAGCGATCCCGACACCCTCGATGCGTGGAGTGGGTTCTTCTCCGACCCGGGCGGCGCGCTCGACGCGTCGTGGGATCTCGTCTTCGAGAGCTACCGCGCCCTGTTCGACTCATCCCTCGGCAGCCCCAGCGCCCTGGCCCGCACCCTCGTGCAGTCGACGCCGCTCATCCTCGTCGGGCTGTCGGTCGCCCTCGCGTTCCAGGCCGGCCTGTTCAACATCGGCGGCGCAGGTCAGCTCATCTTCGGAGCGATGGGCGCGGCCTGGGTGGGCATCCACCTCGACCTGCCCGGACCCGTCCACCTCCCGATCGCCCTGCTCGCCGGCATCGCCGGCGGCGCGTTCTGGGGCGGCATCGTCGGCTTCCTCAAGGCGCGGACCGGCGCCCACGAGGTGATCAGCTCGATCATGCTCAACTTCGTCGCCCTCCGGTTGCTCGACTACGCGCTGTCCACCGAGACGTTCCGGCGTCCCGGCCGCAGCGACCCGATCAGTCCCGAGATGCCCGGCTCGGTCCGCTTCCCCGAGCTCGGCGGCGAGTTCGACGTGCACCTCGGCTTCGTCGTCGCCATCGCCATGGGGTGGGCGACGTGGTACCTGCTGCGGCGCACGACCGTCGGCTTCCGCATGCGGGCCGTCGGCGCCAACCCCGACGCCGCGGGCTACGCCGGCATGGGCGTCGCCGCGACCACGATGCTCTCGATGGCGGTCGCCGGCGGGCTCGCCGGTCTCGGCGGGACCACGATCCTGCTCGGCAGCACGCCCCGCCTCACGGGCGGCTTCTTCGCCTCGGTCGGCTTCGACGCGATCGCCCTCGCCCTGCTCGGGAAGGCGAACCCGGCCGGCACGGTCGCGGCCGCCATCCTGTTCGGCGCCCTGCAGGCCGGCGCCACCGGCATGCAGGCCCAGACGTCGACGCCCATCGACATCATCTTCGTGATCCAGGCGCTCATCATCGTGTTCGTCGCCGCACCCGCACTGGTCCGGGCGATCTTCCGGGTGCGCGACACGGGACTCGGGACAGGCGGTCGCTTCAGCGCACGGTGGGGGTCCGCATGACCGCGGTGACCGATCCGCCCCCGAAGCCGGCCGCCGACACCGAGGAGGGCGCCGTCGACCCCGCCGAGGACACCGGCG
>JBHIXO010000224.1:0-7211 GCA_041984725.1 Acidimicrobiales bacterium
GGCGACGCCACGTCGTCGACCACCACCGCCCCGGACGGGACGGTGCTCCCCGTCGGCGCGTCGCCGGCCGTCGTCACGAGCCTGCGCGCCCACCGCAGCTGCGACGCCGCGCTCGCCGACCTCCAGGCGCTCGCGCTCCCCGTCGTGGGTCCCTACGGCCTGAACGACGGCCACGCCCGGGCCGTGCCGTTCGGCGGCGGAGCCGAGGGCGCGCCCGCGCCGGCCGCGGGCGATGGGTCGGGCACCGCCGGAGGCGGCGCAGGCGGGGGCGGGTCGTCGACGTCGAACGTCCAAGAGGTGGGTGTCGACGAGCCCGACCTGGCCAAGACCGACGGGCGGGTGATCGTGGCGATCGCGCGGGGCCGCCTCCAGATCGTCTCCGTCGCCGACCGGGCGCTCGCCTCGAGCCTCGCCCTGCCGCACCGGCCCGAGTCGCTCTTCCTCACCGGCACCACCGTCGTGGCCATCGGTTCGGTCCAGGCGTACGCCGACCCAGCCCGCACCCCGGCCGGCGACGAGGTGTCAGGCCGCCCTGTCGACCGGATCCGCACGCCGGTCGTCCTCGTCGACATCGCCGACCCCACCGCACCCCGGGTGCGCTCCACGACCTTCGTCGACGGCTCGATCCGGACCGCTCGTCTCCAGAACGGCGTCGTCCGCCTCGTCCTCGCCGACGGTCCACACCTCGCGTGGGCCGCCCCGCAGGACGGTTCCGACGCCGCGCAGGCGCGGGCGGTCGAGGAGAACCGGGCGCGTATCCGGGCGTCGACACTGACCGACTGGCTCCCGACCTACCGCACGGTCGACGCCGCCGGCACGACCACGGCCGAGGGCCTGGCGTCGGACTGCGGTTCGACGTACACCCCGACCGAGGAGTCCGGCTTCGCCTCGACGACCATCGTGACGATCGACCCGGCGTCGGGCCGACTCGACCCCGGCACCGCCGTCACCACCAGCCCGCACACCGTGTACGCCAGCGCGCAGAGCCTCTACGTCGTCGCCACGGTGTACGACGGCCGTCCCGAGCCCGGACGCCCCGACGGCCCGCCGATCGACAGCCGCTCCGAGATCCACCGGTTCGACCTCGCCGACCCCACGAGTGCGCCCTACACCTCGTCCGGGACGGTGCCGGGAACGCCGGTCGACCAGTTCGCCCTCAGCGAGCGCGACGGCGTCCTCCGCATCGCCACCACGTGGGTCCACCTCGACGATCCCGCGCCCCCGCCCGACGGGCAGAGCCGGACCGAACTGCTGGCGCCGCCGACCGACCCGGACACCGAGTCGGGCGTCTTCGCCCTCCGGCGCGACGGCGACCGCCTCCCGACGATCGGCGCGGTCGGCGGGCTCGGCAAGCCCGGGGAGCGGATCTTCAGCGTCCGGTTCGAGGACCGGGCGGCGTACGTCACGACCTTCCGCCGCATCGACCCCCTCTACGTCGTCGACCTGGCCGATCCCACGGCGCCCCGCGTCCTCGGCGCCCTCGAGGTGCCCGGGTTCTCGACGTTCCTCCAATCCGTGGGCGGCGGGCGACTCTTCGGCGTGGGCCGCGAGGCCGACGGGGACGGACTGGCCGGCGCGCTGCAGTTCTCGCTGTTCGACGTGTCGAACCCGGCGGCGCCGTCACGGACGAGCGCGTTGACGTTCGCCGACGCCTCCTCCGACGCCGAGCACGACCACCTCGCCTTCCTCCACTGGGCGGCGACCGACCTCGTCGTCACCCCGCTCTACGAGAACGGCGCCGACCAGTGCTCGCCGTTCGCCGGCGCGGTGCTGGTCCGGGTCGACGGCGGGACGCTCCGCGAGATCGGCCGGGTGAGCCACGCCCGCCACCTCGACCGCGCCGGTTCGGTCGCGCCGATCCGGCGGAGCCTGGTCGCCGCCGGCGCGCTCGTGACGGTCAGCGACCTCGGCCTCGCGTTCGGTGACCTCGGCAGCGGGGCCGAAGCCGCATTCGTCGGCTTCCCGGGTGACGAGCAGGCGGGGTGGCAGATCTGCGCCGGCGACGCGCCAGCCACCGAGCCGGAGAAGCCCCGGGCGGTCGATCCCGCGCCCGGTCCCGCCTAACCCAGGCGGCGCCGCAGCGGGCCGGGGAGGAACCGGCTCGCTCGGAGCCGGGCGGTCTCGCCGGCGGCCGCGGCCTGGTGGCGGGCGCGTCGCCCGCGCACACGGGCCTCGAAGAGGCGGGGCTGGACCTCGTCGGCGAACCGGTCGCGGGCCTGCCCGGCGGCGTCGACGGCGCGCTCCCCGGCCTCTTCGGCAGCCCGGGCCGCGGGCCCGACCGTGTCGACGACCCGGGACGCCGCACGCTCGAGTCGCTCCTTGCGACGACCGCGCTTCTCGGCGCGCCGGGCGTCACGGATCGAGGACAACTCCAGCTTCTCGGCGCGGCTGCGCGCCTCGGCGAGCTCGCCCTGCAGTCGCTCGCGCATCGAGAGGGCACCGTCGAGTTCGGCGCGCGCCGACCGGAGACCGGCCTCGGACTCGGCCAGATCGGCTCGTGCCGACGCCAGCAGCTCCCGGGTGCTGTGGGGCTTCACGAGCCCGAACGTGCCGAAGGAGAGCAGCTTGCGAGTGAGTCCCATGGATCCTCCACTGGTGCGCGCGGGATGACGGCACCTGCCCTACCACGTCGGTGCGCCCGAGAAACGGACTCGGGGCGCCGGGCCGCGCCGGGTTCGACGGGGACGGGCGTAGTGTCGAACCGAACCATCGTCCGAGGGAGCGACCCGTGGCGCGCGAGACCACCACAGCGACGGAGCCGGAGAGCGCGTCCGATCACGACGGCCCGGCGCCGCCCGGCGAGGCCGAGTTCGTCGTCGTCGCCAACCGCCTCCCGGTGCGCCGGACGCCCGACGGCGAGCTCGCGCTCAGCCCGGGTGGGCTCGTGTCGGCGATGCTGCCCGTGATGCGCGAGCGCACCGGCTCGTGGGTCGGCTGGGACGGTTCGGCCGACGGCACCTCCGAGCGCTTCGAGTTCGAGGGCATCAGCCTGACCAGCGTCGGGCTGTCGGCCACCGAGCGCGACGAGTACTACTACGGCGCCTGCAACGAGACGATCTGGCCGCTGTACCACGACGCCATCGAGACGGCGAAGTTCCACCGGGAGACGTGGGCGACGTACCGGGCCGTCAACGCCCGCTTCGCCGACGCCGCCTGCGACGAGCTCGCCGAGGGCGGCACGGTGTGGGTGCACGACTACCAACTGCAGCTCGTGCCGTCGATGATCCGGGCCCGCCGCCCCGACGTGCGCATCGGCTTCTACCTCCACATCCCCTTCCCGCCGCTGGAGCTGTTCGCCCGCCTGCCGTGGCGCCAGGAGGTGCTCGACGGCCTGCTCGGCGCCGACGTCATCGGCGTGCAGACCCAGGCCGACGCCCGCAACGTGCTGTCGGGGATCCGCCGGTTCTGCGACATCGACGACACGACCTTCTCCGGCGACGGCGGCGTGGTCCGGACCCTGCAGAGCACCAGCGTGGTGAAGGCGTTCCCGATCTCGGTCGACTTCGGCGCCATCGCCTCCGACGCCGGCACCGACGAGGTCGAGCGCGACGTGAAGCGCCTGCGCGAGGAGCTCGGCAACCCGTCGACCGTGCTGCTCGGCGTCGACCGGCTCGACTACACGAAGGGCATCGACCTGCGCCTGAAGGCGATTCGCGAGCTGCTCGCCGAGGGCCGCCTCGACGCCGGCAGCACGGCGGTCGTCCAGGTCGCGACGCCGAGCCGCGAGGAGGTGCTCGGCTACGACATGATCCGTAGCCGGGTCGAGGAGCTCGTCGGCACGATCAACGGCGACTTCGGGACCCTCGGGCGCCCGGTCGTGCAGTACATCCACCGCAGCCTCCCGTTCGCGGAGCTCCTCGTGCTCTACCGGGCGGCCGACGTGCTGCTCGTGACCCCGTTCCAGGACGGCATGAACCTGGTGGCGAAGGAATACGTGGCCGCGCGGGTCGACGGCGGCGGCGCGCTCGTGCTGTCGGAGTTCGCGGGTGCGGCCGAAGAGCTCGCCGACGCGTTCCTCGTCAACCCCTACGACACCGAGGGCCTCAAGGAGAAGATCAGCGAGGCCGTCTCGATGGACGACGAGCAGCGCCACGCCCGGATGGCGGCCATGCGACGCCAGGTCGAGCGCAACGACCTCGCCGCGTGGGCGACCGCGTTCCTCGCCCTCCTGTCGATCAGCTGACCGGCCGCGGCCCCGAGTGGATCGGGCGGCGCCGACGTACGATCGGCGGCCATGGTGAACCCGATCGAATCCCTCCTGCGCCGCAACCCGAAGCTCGACCGGCTGGCACTCAACCTCGAGGCGATCCGGACGTTCCGGCGGGCCGGCCTGCTCCACCCGGCGATGTTGCGGGCGATGGTCCAGGGGATGGGCAAGTGGGGGCCGAGCCTGGCATCGGGCTACGCCGGCCACGCGACCCGCGATCCCTACGCCGTCGCCGTCGTCGACGAGCACGGCTCGCTCACGTTCCGCGAGGTCGACGACCTCTCCAACGCCATCGCCCACGTGCTCGCGGACCACGGGATCGAGGGCGGCGTCCCCGTCGCGCTGATGGCCCGCAACTCCCGGTGGTTCGTGCTCGCCACGGCCGCACTCGACAAGCTCGGCGCCACCACGCTGTACATGAACACCGGATTCGCCGGCCCACAGCTCGCCGACGTCATGGCACGCGAGGGCGCCGCCCTGCTCCTGCACGACGACGAGTTCACCGCCGCCGTCCGCGAGCACGCCCCCGACTGCCACCATCTCGTCCTCGACGTGGAGGGCGCGCACGACGACCTCGACGACGTCCCGACCCTCCTGGCGAGCGCCGTGCAGGCGCCGCCCGAGAAGCCGACCAAGCTCGGCAAGCAGGTGATCCTCACGTCGGGCACCACCGGCGTCCCGAAGGGCGCGGCGCGCGGACGCGAGAGCGACAGCATCGACGTGGTCGCCGCGGCGGCGCTCTTCGAGCGGGTCCCGTTCCGCGCCGGCGACGTGCACTGCATCCCCGCGCCGATGTTCCACTCGCTCGGCAACGCCGCCCTGCTCGCCTCCGCCCAGCTCGCGGCCACCGTCGTCACCGCCCGGCGGTTCGACCCCGAGGAGACCCTCGCCCAGATCGAGGCGCACCGCTGCCGGAGCATGACCGTCGTGCCCGTCATGCTCCAGCGGATCCTGGCGCTCGGCGAGGACGTCGCCGCGAAGTACGACACGTCGAGCCTCGAGGTCATCCTCTGTTCGGGCTCGGCGCTGCCCGGCTCGCTCGCCGTCCAGTGGATGGACCGCTTCGGCGACAACCTCTACAACATGTACGGATCGACCGAGGTCTCGGCGGCCACGATCGCGACGCCCGAGGACATGCGCGCCGCGCCCGGCACCGCCGGCCGGCCGCTCAGCGGCGTGGACGTGCGGCTCTACGACGACAGTGACCGCGTCGTCACGACGCCGGGCGAGATCGGCCGGATCTTCGTCGGCTCGACGCTGCGCTTCGAGGGCTACACCGGCGGCCAGACCAAGCCGTCGATCGACGGCCTCCTGTCATCCGGCGACCTCGGCCACTGGGACGACGACGGCCGGCTCTTCGTCGGTGGCCGGGACGACGACATGATCGTGTCCGGCGGCGAGAACCTCTTCCCGCGCGAGGTCGAGGACCTGGTCGCCGACATGGGCGGCATCCGCGAGGTCGCGGTGATCGGCGTCGACGACGACGAGTTCGGCAAGCGCCTCGCCGCGTTCGTCGTGCTCGACGACGGCGCGTCGCTCACCGTCGACGACATCAAGGCCCACGTGAAGGCGAACCTCGCCAACTTCAAGGTGCCGCGCGACGTCACGTTCCTCGACGCCCTGCCCCGCAACGCCACCGGCAAGGTCCTCAAGCGCGACCTGCGCGAGCTCGTCTGAGTTCTGGCAGGACGAGCGGAACGGTCGGAGGCCGGTCCACATGACCCCGACGAGCACCTGGCAAGACCTTTCCGACCCCTGGCAGGCCGCGTTCGAGGAGGCCTGGGACTCCTGGTGCGCAGACTGCTTCGGCATCGGCGCGGTCGCCACGCGCGACGGGGAGATCGTCGCACGCGGCCGCAACCGCGTCCTCGAACAACGGAGCATCCCCGGCGTCCTCGCCGACAGCTTCACCGCGCACGCCGAGATGAACGTCCTGGCACAGGTCTCGTGGGGCCAGGACCGGCTGACGATCCACACGACGCTGGAGCCGTGCCTGATGTGCACATCCGCGATCGTCATGTGCCGGGTCGAGGAGGTGCACCACGCCGCCGCCGACCCGATCTTCACCGGACTCCGCGACCGCCTCCGGCACGAACCCTTCGTGGCCGACCGGTGGCCGAGGTCGACCGGACCACTCCCGGACCCGCTGGCGCGGTTCGCACAGCTCCTCCCCCACACGTTCGTGCTCCGCGTGCTCGGCGACGACGCCATCAGCGTCCGTACGGCCGACGCCGACGACATCGCCCGCGCCCGGCGCGTCGTCGAGCGTGGTTCGCTCGGCGCGGTGCGTGACGACGGTGGGACGGTCCTCGACGCGCTCACCACCGTGTGGGACGACCTGGCCTGACACCTCCCGCTTCTGGCAGGACGAGCGGAACACCCGACCCGGCTTCTGGCAGGACGAGCGGAACAGGCCCTCCGACTTCTGGCAGCAGCAGCGGAACATGCCCGCCGGCTTTAGGCAGGACGAGCGGAACACCGCAGGTTCTACCGCAGCCCTGGCAGCCGAGATCGCGTCCGGCCGTCCTTGCGCACGAGAGCGGTGATCGTCATTTCGTCGGATGGCGCGGCGCTCGACGTCGACCGGGGAACGCCGGGGTCCTGACCGTTCCGCTGGTCCTGCCAGAAGCGTGGGGGTGGCGCCCGACCGACGCGACGCCCGCCGGCCGGCGGGTTCGGCGACGATGGGTTGGTGCGACGCCCGCGCCTCGTCCTGTGGAGCCTCCTGGTCCTGTTCGCGGGGTCGGCGTGTCGCGGGGACGACGGCGCGGGACCCGAGGCCGCACCGCCCGACCCGAGGCCGCCCGCGCCGTCGGTTCCGTCCGGTCCGCTCGGTCGTGACACCGCGGGTCTCGTCGACGAGGTGCTGGACGCGGGGCAGGACTTCGATCTGGGTCTCGAGTGCGGCTCCAAGACCGAGCTGATCGCCACACTGCCGCTGGTCGAGGACAAGCGCCTGCTGCTGTGTAACGGCGTAAAGGACCATACCATGCTGGCGCTGATG
>JBHIXO010000225.1:0-7192 GCA_041984725.1 Acidimicrobiales bacterium
GGTCCGGGGCACGACGCTCGCGCACGGCCAGGTCGACGCCCTCCTCGACGGTCGCGACACGGCCCTCGTCGTCGGCGGACGGATCGCCGTCGACCTGACGCCCCTGCTGCGCGCCGTCGCAGGGTCGGCCGCCGACGTCCTCGACGGGGTCCCGCTCGGACCTCTCGGCATCGAGATCGACCCCGACGACGACCTGTTCGGCCTCGCCGACCGGGAGCTGCGCTTCGTCGTGGTCGACCTGCGCGACGTCACCGGGCCGACCCGGGCCGCCGGCGTCGTCGCCGGTCTGCGCGTCCTGTGGGTCCTGCTCGCGGTCGTCGCCTCGGGCATCGCGATCGGGACCTCGCGGTCCCGGGCCGGGGACGCCGCCGTCGTGCTCGGCGCCGGCACCGCCGGCCTCGTGGTGCTGCTGCTCGGCCTGGGTGTTGCGGCGCCCGAGGGTGGCAGCGCCGTGCTGGTCGTCGATGCCCTGCAGCGCAACCTCCGGTCGGCGCTGCGCGTGGCCGTCGCCGTGGGTGCGGTCGGGACCGTCGCGCTCGTCGCCGGTTCGCTGCGCAACTCCGCCGCCGACACCGACGACGCCGCCGATGTCAGGGAACGACCGTCACCTTGATCGCCCCGCTCGACTTGTCGGCCGCGGTCTCGAAGGCCGACGTCACCTCTGCCAGCGGGAAGCGGTGGGTCGTCAGGTGGCCGAGCTCGGTCTCGTAACGCCCGGTGAGGGGGGCCGCGGCGGCGTACTCGGGCTCGCCCCGGGCGCTGGTGCCGTAACAGAAGGAGCCCTGCAGGCGGAGCTCCTTGAGCATCAGTTTGGCCAGGTCGACCGGCCTCGCCTCCGTGAACGAGCCGAGCAGGACGATCGTGCCGCCCTTGCGGCACGCCTTCACCGCCTCGTCGAGCGTCGGGGCCGAGCCGCCCACGGCCTCGATGACGAGGTCGGCGCCGTGCTCCTTGGCCCAGCTCACGCCCTCGTGCTCGCCGAGGACGGTGACGCCGAGTGCGGCTGCGGCGTCGGCCTGGTGGGGGTGGCGGGCGGTGATGGCGACCTCGGCGGCCCGGTCCCGGGCCAGGAGCGCTGCGGCCAGCCCGACCGTGCCCGCCCCCTGCACCAGGACCCGGCTGTCGGGGGACGGTGAACCGTGTGACACGCCCCGCAGCGCCACCGCCAGGGGTTCGGTCAGCGCGGCGACGGCGACGTCGCCGGCCGTGACCGGCGCGAGGTTGACCGCCGGGACGTCGACGACCTCGGCCAGCCCGCCGTTGGCGCCCATGCCCAGACCACGACCGAGCGCCCGGTCGCAGAGGTGGGTGTCGCCGGCCCGGCAGAACGGGCAGGTGCCACAGGAGACGTTGGGCGACACGGCGTAGAGCACGTCGTCGAGGCCGGCGGGTCCGTCGAGGACCGTGCCGCACAGCTCGTGCCCGGGCGCGGTGCCGATCGGGCGGTACATCGTCCCGTGCCACCAGTGCAGGTCGGACCCGCAGATGCCGCACGCCGCGACCGACAGGCGCACCCAGCCGTCGCGCAGCGGGCCGAGCTCGTGCTCGACCAGGTCGAGCCCGTCGGCCGTCCAGTCGGTGCGGAGCGTCGGCGCCATCACGCCACCCGCTCGAGAACGCCGACGGGGAGCCGGCGGTCGGTCAGCTCTTGGTAGCTGGCGAAGTCCGGGTAGCCGGCGACGAGGAGGTCCCAGCACTGGGCCCGCTCGGGGTCGTCGGTCACCTCCCGGGCCGTCACCGCCCACCGCTCGCCGTCGACCTCCACGTGGGCGCCGCCGGCGGCCATCAGGTTCGTCCACCAGTTCGGCGCCTTCGGGTTGCCGCCGTTGGACCCGCAGACGAGCAGGTCGTCGCCGCGACGCACGAGCATGAGCATCACGGGTCGGGGCTCGCCGCTGCTGCGCCCGACCACGTCGAGCAGGAACACCGGCATGCCCCGGAACGACCCGCCCTTGGCGCCGCCGCTCGAGCGGTAGCGGTCGACGTGCGAGGCCGTCATCCGGCGCTGGAGCGGCCGCAGCCGCGTCGAGATCAGGTTGGCGAACCGACCGGAGAGCGTGGGCATGGCCGGCCACCGTACGCCGCGCCGTTCCGGCGGCGCCGCCGTCGATCCCTAGTGTGGCCGCCCGTGAGCGACCCGACCGTGCTGCTGCTGCGCTGCAGGGACCAGCCGGGCATCGTCGCGGCCGTGGGCCAGACGATCGCCGCGCTCGGCGGCAACATCGTCCACGCCGACCAGCACACCGACCGCGTGCACGGGCTGTTCCTCCAGCGGGTCGAGGCCACGTTCCCCGACGGTGCCGACGTCGCCGCCGCCATGCGCCCGGTCGCCGCCGCCTACGACATGACGTGGAGCATGCACGCGCCCGGGCCCGCCCCCCGGCTCGGGGTGCTCTGCTCGAAGCAGGGGCACTGCCTGGCCGACCTGCTCGCCCGCGTCGACCTCGGCGAACTCCACGCCGACATCGCCTACGTCGCCAGCAACCACGACGACCACCGCGGCCTGGTCGAGCGGCACGGCATCGACTTCCACCACCTGCCGGTCGACCCCGGCGACCCCGACGCGCAGTCCCGCGCCATGCACGAGTTCGTCGCCGGCTCGGGCGTCGACCTCGTCGTGCTCGCCCGCTACATGCGGATCCTGCCCGGGGCGTTCATCGCCGACTTCCCCAACGGCATCATCAACATCCACCACTCGTTCCTGCCCGCCTTCGTCGGCGCCAAGCCGTACCACCAGGCCTACGAGCGGGGCGTGAAGCTGATCGGCGCCACCGCCCACTACGCCACGGGTGAGCTCGACCAGGGCCCGATCATCCACCAGGACGTCACGCCGGTCAGCCACCGCCACGAGGTCGCCGACCTGGTCCGCCTCGGCAGCGACCTCGAGAAGACCGTGCTCGCCCGCGCCGTGCGGCTGCACCTCGAGCACCGGGTCCTCGCCTACGGCAACCGCACCGTCGTCTTCGACTGATTCCCTATGGAGGATCCGCTGTCAAGCGGTCCTTGGGTGGAGTTGGTGTTGACCGTGTTGGCGGGCGTGGTCGACGATTCTGTGTTGGGGAAGGTCGCCCCGTGCATGCCGCCCGGCTCGGGTGGCTTGGGGGGCCTTCCCCTTCTTCGTGCTCCGCCGTCGGGCCCGGACTTCTGCGGGGACGGTCCAATGCTCGGCGATGATCGCTTTGGCCTCTGCGGGTTCAACGGGGCGGCCATCGGTGTCGCAGATGACGTAGGGCATGCCGCGGTTCATGACCGTCCAGGCTCGTTCGGCGAGGTTGGCCGCGACGACGCAGAGGGCGCCGAGGTGATCCTTGCCGCGTTCGACCATCTGCACGTAGTAGAGGCGGGCGAGCTGTGGGTCTTGTTTGCGGGCGTGATCGGCGGCGCGGATGAGGGTGGTGCGCAACAGCGACGATCCCGCCTTGGACATGGCCTGGCCCTTGCGGTCAGTGTCACCGGTCTCGGACGCCTTGGGGACCAGGCCGGTGAAGGACCGGAACTGTTTGCCCTTCGCGAAGCGGGTGGGGTCACCCATGACCGCGACGAGGGCGGGGCCGCCGACTTCGGCCAGGCCGGGCAACGAACGGGCCAGTCCGGTCGGGTCGACCCAGCGGTAGGCGCTCTCTCGTTCGCCGGCGTGACCGGCCAGCTCGGCCTGGACGGCGCGCAGCAGGCGGACTTCGGTGGCGACCTCGGCGGCCAGGTCGGAGAACGCGACCGCGGGATGGTCGCCGTAGAGCTCGATCGAGGATCGAGCAGCGTCCAACCACTGCTCGGCCCGCTCGACGCCCTGGTGGTTGTGAGACGCCTTCACGATCAGGGCGGTGAGCCGCTTGCGACCCGCCTTGACCAGGACGTTCGGGTCCGCGTAGCGCTCGAGGACGGCCAGGTCTGCGGCGCCGAGATCTCCGGTGAGTGGGGTCATGGGCAACAGCTGACGGATCAGATCCTTGATCCGAACCTTGTGCTCGGCGGCAGCTCGGGTAAGCCGATCACAGGCCCGGACCCGTCGATCCAACGCAGCGTGCTCGACCCCGGGCAGCCGCAGCGGCTGCAGCCCACCGGGCTGGACAAGGGGGAGGCGAGCCAGGGTGTCGGCGTCGATGCCGTTGGTCTTCGTGTGCCGGGAGAAGAACTTGCGCAGATCCGACGCCTTGGCCGACGACACGCGGAACACCAGATGGCCACGACCGATGAAGAACACCGCGATCGGCAGCCACGCCGGCCCCGTCGGCTCCACGATCACCTCCAATCGCACATCGTCGTCGTCGCAGCCGGCCAGCGCAGCCCGCTCGACCTCGGTCAAGCTCTCCACGGTCGGGTGCGCCTTGCGCTTCGCCAAGGTGACGCCGGTTTCGTCGAGGACGCGAACCGTGTGCGCCGATGCGATGCCCAAGTCGATGCCGACGATGCGTCGGATGGCCATGATCTCTCCTGTCGTCGTTGCCGATACACCGGCTCGTCCGCGAAGCGACGCACGTCTCGAGGCCACGGTCCCAAGGAAGACACGCGCCAACCGCGGCTCCCACTCATGTGCTGCAAACGACTCCGACCTCCACGGGCCGAGCCACTTCCCTCATCCGGGGCATCCATGGCCGGCCGGGTGTGGCAATCAGTCGAACGGGGCAAGATCACACCGGTGACCTCCCCCAGAGCGCTTCTCGACGCCACCCCCCGGACCAACCGGGATGACCATGCAACCCTGGGACCTCAGCCCCGTGGTGGATCCACGGTGCCGATGTCCCTTACATGAGCGGGCGCCAGCGGCCGCGCCCGAGTGGGCCGGTCAGGGCCCGGCGGTGCAGCGCCGGCCGAGCGCCTCCATCTCGGCGCCGCACATCGGGCAGCACGGCATGCGCGACGCGCCCTCCCTCGGTCCCTCGAGCACGATGCCGCACAGCGTGGTGACCGGGAAGACGGCGGCGCCCTCGGTCCGGGCGTGATGGTGCACGCGGGCGGTGGGGTCGGCGTCGACGTCGCCCGGTGCGGCGTCGGTCGTCTCGCTCGGGGCCACGACACCGAGGCTACGAGCCGCAGGGTCCCGTAGCCTCCCGCCACCATCGTCCGTCCGCTGGGAGCCCCATGGTCGCCGCCGTCAGCATCGTCGTCGTCCTGATCGTCGTGCCGCTGGTGACCGCCTTCATCGGCTACGTCACCAACTGGGCGGCGGTGAAGATGATCTTCGTCCCCGAGGAGTTCGTCGGGGTGTGGAAGATCGGCTGGCAGGGCGTGCTGCCGTCGAAAGCCGAGACCTTCGCCACCGACGTCGCCGGCAACGTGGGCAACGTCCTGTCGCCCGCCGACCTCGCCGAGCGGCTGAACCCCGCCGAGATGGAGGAGTTGTTCTCGGGCCGCCTCGACGCCGAGCTGCCGGAACTGGTGCGCGAGGCGGCCGAGATGCTGAAGCCCGGGGTCTGGGACGAGATGGCGCCCCAGGCCCGCGAGATGGTGATCGCGCAGATCATGAACGAGGGGACCCAGCTCGCCCACGAGGTCTTCGAGGACCTCCAGGGCATCAGCCACGAGCTGCTCGACCTCGAACAGCTCGTGTTCGACCTGCTGTCGGGCCCCAACGTCAAGCGCCTCGTCCGGCTGTTCCAGGAGATCGGCGGCACCGAGCTGAAGGCCATCGTCCGCTTCGGCGGTTACTTCGGCTTCATCATCGGCTGCTTCCAGGCTCTCAGCTTCACCGTGTTCGACCAGTGGTGGCTCATGCCCCTCGTCGGCGGCATCGTCGGCCTCGGGACCAACTACCTGGCCCTGCAGATGATCTTCCGCCCGCTCGAACCGAGGAAGTACCCGTCGGAGCGGTTCGGGCTCGTCACCTACCAGGGCATGTTCCCGCGCCGGCAGGCCGAGATCGCCGCCGACTACGGGACGATCACCGCCCGCGAGATCATCACGCCCGCCAACCTGCTGCGGATCATCACCGAGGGCGAGGCGGGCACCCGCATCGCGCGGCTCGTTCTGACGAAGGTCGACGAGCGCGTCGAGGCCAGCCGACCGATGATCGACATGGTGGCCCAGACGTCGGTCACCGACGAACAGCTGAACGCCGTCAAGGCCATGCTCATCGCCCGGGTGGGGGAGCGGGCCCCCGACCTGCAGCCCGAGATCGAGGCGTACATCGAGGAGCGGCTCCAGGTCGGCGAGCTCGTCGAGGGGCGCCTGCGCGAACTGCCCAAGCAGGAGTTCGAGCGCCTGCTCCGCGGGATCTTCGAACAGGACGAGTGGATCCTGATCGTGATCGGCGGCGCGCTCGGCGCCGGCGTCGGGCTCCTGCAGGGCCTCGCCATCCTCGGCCTCGGCTGAGTTATACTTGTCGGTATGACTCACCGTGTGGGGCCCAAGGGCCAGGTCGTCATTCCGAAGGATCTTCGGGACGCACTCGGTATCGAGCCGGGCGACGAAGTCAGCTTCTGGCGCGAGGGCGACCACGTCGCAGTCCGCCCGGCACGCACGGCACGTCCACTCCGGGGCCGCTTCCGCGACACGGACCTCGTGGACATCCTCGAGCAGGAACGAGCCGCTGACCGCCGGCGCGAAGAGGCTCGATGAGCACGGGCGTCCTCGACTCGTGGGCCGTCCTCCGGTTCCTCGAGGATTCCCATCCCGCAGCGGCAGTCGTCGACGAGTTGCTCGAGGTCAGCCGGCCGCTCATGTCGTGGATCAACCTCGGCGAGGTCCACTACGTCCTTCGACGTGCTGTGGGCGAGGACGCGGCGATCGAGACCATCCGCGACCTACGGGCTCGAATCGATGTCCGACTCCCCGACGAGACCCAGATACTCGCGGCCGCCCGGATCAAGGCCGACGACCCGATGTCGTACGCCGACGCATTCGCCGTCGCGCTCGCGATCGACTCCGACGCCGAGGTCTGGACCGGAGACCCCGAGATCCTCGTCGAGGACGCACCGTGGCGCTGGCGAGACCTGCGGAAGTAGTTCGAGCACGCCTCGCGCCGAACGGCAGCGGCGCAGCGAGCGAACCGAGGTATTCCACCCCGTCTTCGTCCGCCGGAGCGATGTCCGGCGCGCGGAACGCGTTCCAATCCGGCATTTTGTCCGCGCCCCCGACCGGCACTTATACGGGTGATCCGCCACCTGGGCTGATGTCCCGGGGAGCCTTCCTCGGGTTCCAGTCCCTCAACAGGAAGGTGAGCGGTGATGTGGACGCCGACGTTCCGGTGCGTCCT
>JBHIXO010000226.1:0-7173 GCA_041984725.1 Acidimicrobiales bacterium
CCTATCGCATCAATCCCGATGTCGACGCGGGCACCCATGCCAAGATTTCGACCGGCAAGTCAGAAAACAAGTTCGGCATCCCCTATGACCGGGCGCTGGCCAGCTATGCCGCCGCCGGCGCGCTTCCCGGCCTCGATGTGCAGGGTGTGGCGGTGCATATCGGCAGCCAGCTGACCGACCTCGCCCCGCTGAAGGCCGAGACCGTCGACGCCGAGGCCACGGTGGTGGCCATGACGAAGCGATCTGCGGTGGTGCGCTGCGAGCTGTACCGCCAGGACGAGGAGCGGCGCGTCCTGGCCGCCGCCCAGGCGACGCTCACCATCGTCGACCCGCGCTGAGCGGGCGCGGTCACTCCGAGGCGGGTGGGGGTGGCGGGCCGTGCTGGTGGAGTGCCAGCACCGCGTCGAACGCCGAGGCCTTGACGGCCAGCTCACCGATCGACGCCAGGATGCGCGCCCCGGAGAGCTCGACGGCCTGCTGGTGGAGGAGCAGACGGCGGGCCTCCGCCACGATCTCCTCCACCGTCTCGCCCTCGAACTCGAAGTCGCCGGCGAGGGCCAGGACGTGTGGCAGGCTCGAGTACCCGTTGTCTCGCAACCGGTGCTCGATCTCGAGGGTCTCCCGGACGAGCGGGTCGTCGACGAAGACGTCCGAGCGCCCGTCGGCCGGCTCGCTCACCCTGCGGTGGCCTCGGTCAGCTTCGCCTTCGGATCGCGACCCTCCGCCTCCCACTTGGCCCGCAGTGCCGACCCCAGAACCGCCTTGGGCGGAACTTGGATCCGGGGACGCCCTCCGAGCGTGCCCTCGCCGGCCACGCCGTGCGCCCCCCCGAGCAGGACGTCGAGGTGGGTCTGCCAATCGCCGGCCCGGCGCCGCAGCTCCATGCTGCGAGCGAGATCCTGGATCATCATCTCGCCCTCGACGAGCTGGGTGTGCAGATCGTCGAGCATGAAGCCGAGAATGCGCACCGTCGGGGCGTCCACGATGTCGGAGGTCACCTTCTGGTGGAACGTGTAGACCGCGAGCAGGTGCGGGACCAGCACCCGGTAGACGCCGACCAGCTTCTCGATGGTCTGGTCGCCCTCACCGGGTGAGGTGAGCTCCTCCATGAACGCGACGAACTCGGGGTTGGGCGGCGCAGCGCGGTGCTCGTTCGGTTCCTTGAGCTCCGGCAGCCGCAGACGCCAGAGATCGGCGTGCCAGGCGTGCTGGTAGCAGTGCGGTCCGAGCATCGCCTTCACGTCGAGCTCGGGGATGGTGGCGACCCAGCCGCCCAGGGCGGCCGACAGCTGCTGCTGGGCCCAGCGGTAGTTGACGATGCGCTCGACCGACTCCTCGACGGACCACTCCCCCAGGAGCCGGCGGCGATCCCAGTACGGGAACGGGCGAGCATGGCGCTCGGGTCCGTGACCGACCACCGCGTCGGCGGCCGGACGGCGTCCTTCGGTGATGGTCATCGACCCGTCACCTTGGGTCCGGCGCCGGCCACTTCGGCGATGTCGGCCTCGGAGAACCCGGCGAGCTTGCGCAGCTCGGCGGCGATCGGGAGGAACGCCGCCTGGTTGGCGCCGTCGTAGCTGCCCCGCAGCCCGCCGAGGCTGAAGGCGCGGTCGACCTTGCGCTGGAAGGCCACTACCTTCTTGCGCCGTTCCGGGTCGTCCTCGGTGAGCGCCTTGGACCACACCTGCCCGAAGCGCACATGGGTGACCTCATCCGCGGCGACGTAGTCGACGCTGCGCCAGATCGCCTCGTCCTCGGCCAGCTTCCCGAAGCGGATCGTGTCGTCGAAGACGTCGAGGGCCAGGCCCTCCAGGCAGCGGTTCACGCCGACGACCCGTTCTGCCGGGTCGTCGGAGCACCCGAACTCGAAGAGGAACAGGTTCTCGGGAAACTCGCCGATCTCGCAGTCGACGTGCTCGAGCAGCGCCGAGTAGGTCTCGACGTGGCGAGTCTCGTCCCAGCACTGTCGGGCCATGTCCAGCTGGAACTTCCACGGCAGCTCGTCGTCGTCGCAGAAGTCCCACGCCGAGCGGCCGGCGGCTTCGAGGGCCTGCATCTCGCCCATGAAGATGCCGTGCATCTGGGCCTTGATGAACAGGGGCGCCTCGTCGTCGGTGGGACGCACACGCTTGAAGAACTGAGACGCACCGGAGTCCCCCGACTCCATCATCTCGCGCATGTCGTCGTTGGCCATGAGCATCTTCATGGTCTCCTCGACCTGCTCGACCGTCACCTCCTCGGCCATGAGGAAGTCGAGTGGGACGGGTGTACGCGTGAACCGCGTGTCTCGCTCCAGCTCGTCAGGGGTCATGAACTTCTTCACGGGGCCTCCTCGGACCTCAGCTGGGAACCGACCATGTCTCGAACATGAACGGCTTGTTGGAGTCCCGCACGGCGACGGCGCGCGGATCATCCATGGGGATCACGACGTTGACCGGGCAGGGGTCGTAGCAACGGCGGCAACCCGGGCACTGCTCGCCATCGACCACGAACTCGAAGTCGTCGCTCATGAAGATGGCGTCGTACGGGCACACCCGCTCGCAGATGCCGCACTCGATGCAGCCATCGATGATGACGTACGGCGCGCCGGAGCGTTTGGTGAACGTCCTCCCCATTGAAGACATTGTACGAAAGTGGTCGTATGTGTCAACCGTCAACCATGACCGCGGATCACCGAGCGTCCCGTGCTCGCGGCGACTGCGAATCGAATCGAGCCGGGCGGACACGTCACCGACGATGGAACCGGCCCGGGCTCAGGCCCGGGCCGGGAGTGGGACAGCACGTCATCGTCTCCGAAGCTGTCCCACTCTGACGGAACCTCCCGCCAGCGAGACGGACTCGAGGAACGGCGTGGAGACCAGGGCGGTGCCCACCATCCCGAGCAGGAGGGCGGCGCCGACACCGCTCAACATATAGGTCAGCTGGATCCACGACGTCGCGTAGGACGCAATGCCGTGCCAGGCGAGTATCGCCGCCCCGAGGGAAGCGACCAGCGCGGCGGCGCCCGCGGACACCTCCCATCCGTACTCGGGACGCCACCGACGCACGGCCGCAGCCGCCGCTGCGCACAGGGCGACCAGCGCGAGGATCCCGGCCTGCTCGATGGAGCGGTCGAACCCGACGAGCACCGGGTCGACCGCGTGGACCATGGGGTCCACGTCGACCTCGCCGAGCTCGCCGACATCGACCATCTCGCCGGCCGGCGTGGCCGGCGGGCTGGGATCGACGTCTGGTGCCGGTGACAGCTCGGTCGTCAGCGGAGAGGCGGCCGTGGTGCTTGGAGGCGGAGCGACCGGCCCGTCGTCGGACGTGGGCGGTTCGCTGCTCGGGGGTGGCGGCAAGGCGACAGACCCTCCGCTCTGGCCGTCTCCGGGCGCCGCCTCCGGTGTGGGGAGCGCGGAGCACACGAGGAAGACCGGCGTGAGCGCCCCGCTGACGAGCTGGGCGACGTCGACGGGCAGCTCGGGCAGCTGGAGCAATGCCGGCGCCGCGTTCAGTCCGAGCTGCACGAGACCCAACCCGTCGATGCACGCGGCGCCGAAGACGTCCGCGAGCGGGGCCAGCGCCGGTTCCGCCGACTCGATGATCGCGAGGATGGGCTGGAGCACCTCCACCGACAGCTGGTAAACGGGCACCAAGAGGTCGTTGGGATCCAGTCCGTGCTCCTCACGGGTGCTCACTTGCCCGCCCGACTCGCTCGCCCGGTCGAGGAGCCCGGTCGCCAGGCGGCCCGAACGCGCCGTGCTGGAGGCGATCTCCGTCAGCGGATCGCGGACTACCTCGCCCACCTCACCGGCCGCCAGCCGTCCCTCGCCCAGCTCTTCGGCGACGGCCACGGCCGAGTCGAGGAACCGGGCGAGGACCGGCGCGATCTCGACCTGGGACCGAACGGCGTGCAGTTCGAGGGTCGCCCGACCCAGCGGACCCGATGCGTCCAGGAACCGCAGGTCCACGGCCGCCGCGTCGAGCTCGGCGGCGTAGTCGTCGAAGGCGTCGACGAACGCGTCGAGCGCGTCCTGCGGTGTCTCGTCCGCCGCTTCGGCGGATGGCAGGGGGGCGGCCACACCGAGCCCGATCGCCCCGACACCGGCAGCGGCGACGAGCTGGCGCCTCCTCGGGCGACGCCGGTCCGAGGCCCGATCGCCGCTGGACCGGCGATGCGGCCGCTCGGACCCCTCGGCTGGAGCGTCGTCGTCGTTGTCCTCGCTGGCGCGCAGGCGCGGACCTCCGGCGACCACACCGGCGGCGTGGACCACGATGCCACCGAGCCCGGCGGCGAGGACCAACAACCCCGTGGTGATGAGGTACGGGAGCTGGAGCTCGACCGAGGATCGCCCTAACGCCCCGTTCCAGCCGACGAACAGCGCCACCGCGGCTGCTGTCCACAAGCCGAGGGCGAGCGCGGTGGCGCGGGCCCGCACCGGGGACACGCGGTCGCTCTGTTGGTTGCGCCAGACGCTCGCGAAGCGGTCCCAGCGGACCTCCTGCTGTCCCGCCCCGGGCTCCGAGTGCTGCGAACCGTCGTTCACGTCCCCACCTCCGTTGTGTCGTCGACGCCGAGGTACGCCTCGGTGGCCCGTGATCTGATCTGTTCCGCGTGGGTGGCCATCGACCCTCCCACCCGCAGCCGTCCCTGTTCGAGGAGGAATCCGTGGGACGCGAGGTCGAGCACCGCAAGATTCTGCTCGACCGCGACCACGGTGACGCCGGCGCGGTTGACGGAGGCGATCATGTCGAAGAGGGCGTCGACGATCACGGGAGCCAGCCCGAGCGACGCTTCGTCGATGAGAAGGAGCCGGGGATCGCTCATCATCGCACGTCCGATGGCGACCATCTGCTGCTCTCCGCCCGACAGGGTGCGGGCTCGCTGGCCGACCAGCTCTCGTACGCGCGGGAACAGCTCGAAGACCGTGTCCCTCAGCTCGGCTCGTCGAGCACGTCCGACGCCGGCGAGGGCACCGGTCTCGAGGTTCTCGTCGACCGTGAGCTCACCGAAGAGACGACGGCCCTCGGGCACCATGACCACACCACGGGCGACCATGTCCACCGGATCGTGACCGCACTCGTCGCCGGCGACGTGCACGGAGCCACCATGGCGGTCGGCGAGCCCCATGATCGAGCGCAGCAGCGTCGTCTTGCCCACGCCGTTCGAGCCGAGCACCACGGCGAAGGAACCCTCGGGAACCGACAGGCTGACGCCACGGAGCACCCGCACGTTCCCGTAGCCGGAGTCGAGGGAGTCGACCGCGAGGAGGTCGTCGGCACGATCGGCGGTCACAGAGGTACCTCTTCCCGGTCACGGGTTCCCGACCGGCCGAGGTAGGCCTCGAGCACGGCGGGATCCGTGGTGACCGCGGACGGCTTCCCTTCGGACAGGATCTTCCCGAAGTTCAGCACGAAGACGTGGTCCGACACCTTGGTCACCATCGGCACGTGGTGCTCGATCAGCAAGATCGACACACCGAGGTGGTCCCGGATGTCGATGATGACGCCGGCCAGCCAGTCCGTGTCGTCCGGTCCCAGACCTGCGGCCGGTTCGTCGAGCAGAATGATCCGGGGCTGGGCGAGCAGCGCGCTGCCCAGCTCGAGGACCTTACGGTGACCGTAGGAGAGGGAACCGACGATCGAGTCGGCGTCATCGACCATGCCGAGGATGTCCAGCACCTGCATGGCCAGATCCCGCCTGGCGCGTTCCTCCCGGCGCCCGAGGGCACCGAGCCCGAGCAGCGATGACGGCGACCACCGATCCACCGACCGATCCTGGGCCACGAGCAGGTTGGCGAGCACCGTCTCCGAGGCGCAGAGCCCGCCCTGTTGGAACGTCCTGCCCAACCCCCGCTGCGCACGGGTGGCGGGCGACCAGTCGTCGATGCGTTCGCCGGCGAGCTCGATGCGGCCCGAGTCGGGTCGCAGGAAGCCCGACAGGCAGTTGAAGAAGGTCGTCTTCCCCGCACCGTTGGGGCCGATGATGGAGACGATCTGCTCCTCCTCGACCCGCACGTGAGCGCTGTCCAGCGCTCGGACGCCGGAGAAGGTCATCGTGACGTCGGTCGCCTCGAGCACCGTCATGTCGCCACCTCGACCTGTTCCGGAGCGGCCCCCTCACGACGCCTCGCGGACGCCCGAGATCGAGCGCGCACGCTCACCCACACCTCACGTAGTCGCCCGCCCACGCCCTGGGGGTATTGCCCGATCGACAGGACGACGAAGAGCGCACCCCCGAGGAGGAACAGGTCGGAGACGAGATCGGTACCCGATGCACCGGTGCCCTCGTTCATGTACACGAAGAGGCCGGTGATGCCAGCCACGGACCACCGGATCCCGATCCCGCCGAGCACGACGTACAGGACCAGAGTGAGGGAGAGCAGGAACGGGAACGCGGAGGACACGATCTGGCCGCTGCGGTATGCGAACAGACCACCGGCGATCCCGACCCAGAACCCGCTGATGGTGAAAGCCAGTACCTTGATCGGCGACGGCTCGATGCCCCGTGCTGACGTGGCGACCTCGTTGTCACGGACGGCCAGCATGGCCCGCCCCAGTGGCGATCGAAGGACCAGGCGGTCGGCGAACCACATCGCGGCAAGGGCGGCGGCGCAGACGGCGAGCATCCAGCGGTCGTCGGAGAGGTCGACGAAGCCGAGCTCCGGTCGCCGAAGGCTGAGCCCGGCACCGCCGCCGGAGAAGGCGGGTCGGGGGAACACGAAGTCTTCGAGCAGGACGGCGAAGGCGAGCGTGAGAACCGCGAGGTTCAACCCGCGTACGCGCAGGGCCACAGACCCGAGGACGAGGCTGGCGAGCGCTGCCGCACCACCACCGACGAGAACCGCCGGCACCGCCGGCAGCGCCCATGTGGCGCCGGCCACGCCGGTCATGAACGCTCCGAGCCCCATCAGCCCGACGTGGGCGAGGGAGACCTGGCCGGTCGTGACGACGAGCGTCGACAGGCTCCAGGCGACCATGACGAACAGGGGGACGAGGGCGAACCTGAACGCAGTGATCTCCTCGAGCTGCCAGATCCAGACCGCCCCGACGGCTGCCACGAGCAGCACGATCGTCGGCCGCGGCCAGGGCCGCCCGGTGTGGGTCCGGATCATCGGCGGGAGCCGCACCAGGGTGCCGGACGACTGCTCTGTCGCCAGCGACCGGTCGGTGCGGCCGAAGAGGCCTTGG
>JBHIXO010000227.1:0-7158 GCA_041984725.1 Acidimicrobiales bacterium
GCATTTCTTTCCCGGAATCGTCCGATCTGAATGAGCATCCGCTCCTTCGCAGCGGAGGCGAAGTGCATCTCGATCAGCGGATCCGTCGGATCCGGAGCGGACAACAACTTGAAGAACGCGTCCCACTGAGCAAAGAAGGCCGCTCGGACCTCCGCCTCGAGGTCGCGGGCCTCGGTGGTGGTGGTCGTCGCCACGGTCGTCGTCGTGCTGGAGGTCGCTGTCGACGTGGACGTGGTCGTCGTCGTCACGGCCTCGTCGCCGTCACCCCCGCAGGCGGCGAGCGCCAGCGCGATCACGACCACCAACCCACGACCACGACGCACGAACACCACCCTCTCCCAGACCGAAACGCAACGAAATGCTAGGAGCGACGCTCCACTCGTTGCAAGAGAAGTTTATGGAGCCGGTTCTCGCGGCGGCGGGCCGGCGGTCTCGAAGGCCTGGGTGACCTCGTCGTAGGTGAGGGCGGTGGGCCCGTCGACCTCGACGATCTCGCCCCGGTCGTCGAGCACGACCCGGCGGGCGGTCGTCCCGTGGTCCTGGCGACTGTTCCAGCGGAAGAACAGGTACACGATCACGATCCAGAGGAAGAACCCGCCGCCGAGCTTCATGATGAGCCCGGCGGCCTGCTGGTCGGACGTGACCGAAATGCCCCAGAGCCGGGCGGGCTGGTCGTAGGCGTCGTAGAGGACGCCCTCGGCCAGGGCCAGCCACGCGGCGGGGACGGTCGGCACGATCGAGGTCAGGAACAGGTGGATGCACTGGGCGGGGACCGACACGCGGTACTCGGGCAGCGGCGAGACGACCGGCATCCACACCGCCAGCGACGTCACGACGACCAGGGTGTGGAGGGCGTAGTGCAGCAGGCCGTTCTCGACGCTCGCGTTGACGATCACCGACCAGTGCGTCGCCAGCTGGATGGCGTTGAACACGACCGCCGCGGGCACGGGGCGGGCGAGCTTGAGGAACCACCGACCGGCCCAGCCGTCGCCGATGACCAGACGGGCCAGCCACTCGGGCGTGGCCAGCAGCATCACCGGGGGCACGAAGAACGTCAGCACCATGTGCTGGAACATGTGGACCGAGTAGAGGTACTCCTCGGCGATGTCGTGCATCGGCCAGTCGGCGGCGACCCACAACAGGACGATGCCCAGCGCGAACCAGCGCTTCTGCGACCGGGTCACGACCGCTTCACCGGCCGGCACGACGCGGGGCCCGAGCGAACGGATGGCGTAGGTCCACAGGCCGACGAGGCCGAGCACGAGGATCCAGACCTCGGGGTGCGGCTGCCAGCGCCAGAACTGCTCTGCGACGACCATCGGCGACCGAGCCTACGGCCGACCCCCGCGCCACCCCCAGTCGCCTGGCCCGGGAGAAGCGCGCCGCGGGGCCGGCGCGATGTGCAACGGTGGGACGCCATGACGATCGGCACCGTGGCCAGCCTCCACCGCTACCCCGTGAAGTCGATGCAGGGCGACGTGCTCGACGCCGTCGACCTGGACGAGCAGGGCGTCGCCGGCGATCGCACCTGGGCACTGCGCGACACCGAGACCGGCAAGCTCGTGTCAGCCAAGCGCCCTCGCCTGTGGCGGGCGATGCTCGACTGCGCGGCCACGGGCACCGGCGACGACGTCCGGGTCGCGCTGCCGTCCGGCGAGGAGTACGGCATCCACGACGCCGGGCTCCCCATCGCCCTCGAGGCGCTGTTCGGCCGCTCGGTCTCGGTCGAGGAGGCCACCGGCCCCCAGCAGGGCACCTACGAGTCCGACTGGCCCGAGATCGAGGGCATCACGCTCGCCGGCGAGCTCGACTTCCCGACCAACATCACCGGCGAGGGCACCACCTTCGTCGACCTCGGCGTCCTCCACCTGCTGACGTCGGCATCGCTGACCGCGCTCGCCGCGGCCGCACCCGACGTCACCGTCGACGTCCGCCGCTTCCGCCCAAGCATCGTGGTCGACACCCCGGGCATCGCCGGCTTCCCGGAGAACGACTGGACCGGGCGACTCCTGGCCGTCGGCGACGTCCGCATCCGGGTCGGCGAGCCTGCGCCCCGTTGTGTGATGACGACCGTCGCCCAGGGCGACCTGCCCCGCGAGCCCGGCGTGCTCCCGGCCATCGCCGACGTCAACCGGCTCACGAACCCGTTGGGCACGTTCGCGTGCCTGGGTTGCTACGGGTCGGTGGAGGTCGGCGGCACGATCGCCGTGGGCGCCGACGTCGCGTTCGTCGACTGACCCCGACCCGTTCTGGGCCCATGATCTGAGCGCAGGTGCTCGCCACGCGCACCCGGTTCGCACCCCCTCCTGGTTCTGGGCCCAGGATCTCAGCACTGACACTCCGATCATGGGCCCGGAACGAGACGGTTCGAGTTCTTGTCAGTGGTCGTGTCGAAGATGTCGAAATGCATTGGGAAGACATCTACCGATCCATCGCAGCCACCCAGGCGGGGGCGGTGGGCATCGACCAGGTCTCGGCGTTGGGTTGCGCGGGGTGGCAGTGGCAGCGGGCGCGGACCAACGGCCGATGGGTGGCAGCCTCGCGCCGGGTCCTGCTGCTCGACGGCACCTCGGGAACGGACGAACAGCGGGTCCACGCCGCCGTCCTCGACGCCGGCGGGGGCGCGGCGCTCCACGCCGACTCGGCCCTGGCCTGGGCCGGCATGCGCGGGTCCTCGCTGGCCCGGATCGAAGTCGCCCGCTGCCGGCAGCGCCGCCACGACACCTCCTCCCTCGCCAGGATCCATCGGGTGCGGGACCTCGACGAGTCGGACATCCAGGTCGTGCGCGGGGTGCGGTCGGTCACGGTGCTCCGGGCCATCTGGTCGGAGGCGAGCCGCTTCGCCGGCGAGCACTGGTTCGACATCGGGGTCCGTCGGATCGGCCAGCTCCTCGACGACGCCCACCGTGCCCGTCTGGTGACCTGGGAGGCGCTCCAGGCATCGGTCGACCGCCTCGGCACGCGTGGCCGGGCTGGAACGACCGTCATGCGGGCGGTCGCCGATGAACGGCCGCCGGGGTCCAGCCCCACCGACAGTCGACTCGAGGACCGGCTCGAGCACGTGCTCGAGGCGGGAGGTCTCCCTCGCTTCGAGCGCCAGTGTCCGGTCGGTGGCGAACGCCCGATCGGCCGTGTCGACCATCGCGACCCCACGCTGCCCGTGGTCGTCGAGACCAACAGTGTGGCGTTCCACTCCCTGCCGTCGGACCGGGCGGCGGACACCCGACGCTACGACGCGCTCGTCGCCGCGGGCTTCGGGGTCGCGGTCGTCTGGGAGGACGACCTGTTCACGGATCGGGCGTCGGTCGTCGAGACCGTCGAGACCGTCCGCCGAGCGGCGCGCACCGGGCGGGCGATCGTGGTGCACTCACCGGGATGCCCGTGGCCCGATGATCCGGACCGCATCGTGATCCGACGGCGACGTCCGGACACCCGGGGTTGAGCCGAACCGGGTCCGAATGATGAGCGTCCGCGCTCAGATCATGGGCCCAGAACCGGGCCCGGGGTGTTCCGCTCGTCCTGCCAGAACGTCAGCGGGGGAGGCTGGCCAGGGCCGCGGCGGCGCCCTCGTAATCGTCGCTCCAGAACTGGAAGGCGGTCATGACCGCGATGTAGACGGCGACGGCCAGGACGATCCCGGTGATGAACACGTTCCGGAACAGCTTGTTGTCGAACTTCAGGTGCATGAAGTACGCACCGATCACGACGAACTTCAGCACCATCATCGTGATGAGGCTGCCGATCAGCACGGCGGCGAGGTCGTGGCTGTAGGGGTCGTCGGTGATGAAGTAGGTCCCGACCTCGGCGAGCGTGATGATGCCGAGGGCGATGCCGACCTTCCAGTACTGGGCGTCGCTCGGGTGGTGCTCGTGGTCGTCGTCGTGGTCGACGTCGGCGGCGTGGGTGTCGGTGGCGGTGGCCATCGCTGCGCTCCTCGGCGTCAGGGGATCAGGTAGACGATCGTGAAGATGAGCACCCACACGATGTCGACGAAGTGCCAGTACAGGCCGACGATCTCGACCGTCTCGGCCCGCTCCTGGGGGAGCCGGCCGGTCAGCGACATCACGAACAGCGACATCAGCATCACGATGCCGACGCTGACGTGGACGCCGTGGAAGCCGGTGAGGCTGTAGAAGGCCGAACCGAACAGGTTCGTCGTGTAGCCCAGGCCCTCGCGGTAGAAGGACGTGAACTCGTAGACCTGGCCGGCGATGAAGGTGCCGCCGAGCAGGGCGGTGACCAGCAGCCAGAGCCGGGTCTTGGGGTGGTCACCGCGGGAGATCGCCGACACGGCGAACACCATCGACATCGACGACATCAGCAGCACGAAGCTCGACACCGACGTGAACGGGATGTCGAACACGTCCTCGGGGCCGAGGCCGGTGCCGCGGTGGCGCAGCAGCAGGTAGGTGGAGATCAGGGCGCCGAAGAGCAGGCAGTCGGAGCCGAGGAACAGCCACATGCCGAGCTTCTCGTTGGTGAGCCCGGTGGCGTTGTTGGTGCCGAAGCCCCAGTGCTCGAGATCGACGCCGTCGAGCTCGTCGGGGGCGGGACCCACCGCGGCGTCGTCGGCGGTGGTGGCCGGTGCGGTGTCGGTCACGACTCGCTCCCTTCGCCCGCGCCGACCGCAGCCGGCTCGTCGTGGTGGTCGTCGCCGTGGTCACCGTGGCCCGGGGCGTCGGGGTCGTCGGCGGGCTCCATGGCCAGGCCGTACAGGGCGGCGAGGACGACGGCGCCGCCGACGAAGGCGAACCCGAGGTTGTAGATCAGGCCGTACCCGATGAGCGGGAAGCCGGCGCACAGCACGATCGGCCAGTAGGACGGGGCGGGCAGGTGCACGTCGTGGCGGTAGCCGGTCTGGGCCACGTCCTCGGCGTCGGCGATCTTGACGACGCGGTGGTCGTCGGTCTCGCCGTACTTGCGGTGCCAGAACTCGTCGCGGTGCGTGACGACGGGCGTGTGGTCGAAGTTGTGGTTCGGGACCGGCGAGGCGGTCATCCACTCGAGCGAACGAGCGTCCCAGGGATCGGGACCCGGCGCCTTCCACCCCGGCTTCTTGGTGTCGCGGTACGACAGACCGATGTTCACGAAGAAGGCCAGCACCGACACGGCGATCATGAAGGCGCCGACCGTCGAGACCATGTTCCAGAAGTTGAAGCCGTAGCCGTCGAAGTAGCTGTGGGTCCGGCGCGGCATGCCCTGGAGGCCGAGGATGTGCTGCGGGCCGAACGTCAGGTTGAAGCCGACGAGCATGAACCAGAAGTTGAACTTGCCGAGGCCCTCACGGAGGTGGTGGCCGAAGACCTTGGGCCACCAGAAGTAGAAGCCGCCCATGAAGCCGAACAGGGCGCCGCCGAAGAGCACGTAGTGGAAGTGGGCGACGATGTAGTACGTGTCGGTCTGCTGGGTGTCGGCCGGGGCGATCGAGTGCGACACGCCCGAGAGGCCGCCGATGGTGAACATCGTGACGAGGCCGATCGAGAACAGCATCGGTGTGTCGAAGCGCAACTTGCCGCCCCACATCGTGGCGATCCAGTTCAGGATCTTCACGCCGGTCGGGACGGCGATGAACATCGTCGACACCGAGAAGGCCGCCACCGAGATGGGGCCGAGGCCCGAGGCGAACATGTGGTGGGCCCACACGCCCCAGCCCATGAAGCCGATGGCGGCGCCGGAGAAGACGATGAACTCGTAGCCGAAGATCGGCTTGCGGGAGAACACCGGGAGGATCTCGGAGACGATGCCGAAGGCCGGGAGGATGAGGATGTACACCTCGGGGTGACCGAAGATCCAGAACAGGTGCTCCCACAACAGCGGGTCGGCACCGGCGGCGACGTCGAAGAAGTTGGCGTCGAAGATCCGGTCGAAGGTCAGCAGGAACAGCGCGACCGAGATGACCGGCAGGGCGAACAGCAGCAGGAACTGCACGACCAGTGCCATCCACGTGAAGACGGGCATCTTCATGAGGGTCATGCCCGGGGCCCGCATGTTCAGCACGGTCACGATCAGGTTGACCGAGCCGACCAGGGACGCGATGCCGGCGATCTGGAGCCCGATGGCGTAGAAGTCCATGCCGTGGCTCGGGCTGAAGACGACCGAGGTGTTCGGGGCGTAGGCGAACCAGCCGCCGTCGGCGCCGCCGCCGAGGAACCACGACGAGTTGAAGAACAGGCCACCGAACAGGAACAGCCAGAACGACAACGCGTTGAGCCGCGGGAACGCGACGTCGCGGGCGCCGATCTGGAGCGGCATGAGGTAGTTCATGAACGCCGCCCCGATGGGGATGACCACGAAGAACACCATGGTCACGCCGTGCATCGTGAACAGCTGGTTGTAGAGGTCGGCGGAGATGATCTCCTGGTCGGGCGCCGCGAGCTGCGTCCGGATGATCAGGGCCTCGATGCCACCGATCACGAAGAAGAACAGCGCGGCCGCGCCGTACATGATGCCGATCTTCTTGTGATCGACGGTGAACAGCCAGTCGCGCCAGCCGCCCTTCTCGGTGGGGCGCTGGAAGACGCCGAGGGCGTCGTCGGCCGTGACGTGGCGGTCACCGGACTCGAGCGCGAGCGGCTCGGTCTCGGTGCTGGGTCGTTCGACGATGGCCATGGTGCTCGGTCCCTCAGTCGAGGCTGATCAGGTAGGCGACCAGCGAATCGATGTCGGCTTCGGACAGGTTGAGGTTGGGCATGCCGCGGTTCTGGTCGGGCGCGAGCGCCTTCTCGGCGGGGGCGTTGCGCAGCCACGCCTCCAGCTGGTTCCGCAGCAGCTCCTGGCCGATCTCGTCGGCCTCGATCACGTCGTCGCCGTCCTGGTCGGCCCACAGCTGGAAGATCGAGCCGGCGTAGGTGCCCCGGGTGGCGAAGTGCGTGAGGTTGGGGGCGGCGCCCGAGACCTGGGCGGCGCCCTCGTAGGTGTCGTCGTTGACGCCCTCGATGAGGTGGCAGCTGGCGCACTGGACCTGGAAGACCTCGAGGCCGGCCTGCTCTTCGGCGGTCTCGGGCTCGGCGGCCTCGCGGAGCTGGTTCTCGACCCAGGCGTCGTACTCGTCCTGGGGCAGGGCGACGACGTTCATGCGCATGTAGGCGTGCGACAGGCCGCAGAACTCGGTGCACTGGCCGACGTAGGTGCCGGGCTCGTCGGCCTCGAGGGTGAGGT
>JBHIXO010000228.1:0-7133 GCA_041984725.1 Acidimicrobiales bacterium
GACGGGCCCGTTGCCACGACCGACGATCGTGTGGTGCTCGCCGTCGACGATCACCTGCGCGGTGATCTGGGCGGCCTCGCTGGTGGTGTGGAGCTCGTAGCTCTCGAGGCGGAGCCGACCGATCCCGAGATACTCGCCCTCGAACTGCGCCCACATCTCGCCGGGCGTGATCTCGGTGCCGGTGTTCTCGGTCACTCCCTGGATCGTCTTCGAGAACTCGATCTGGAGCCGACGTGGGAGGTCGAACCCGTGCTCCTCCTTCATCACGTACGCCACGCCACCCTTGCCCGACTGGCTGTTGACCCGGATGACGGCCTCGTACGTGCGGCCGACGTGCTTGGGGTCGATCGGCAGGTACGGGACATCCCACGTCTCGTACCCGGCGCCGTCGGACTCGGCCTCGATGGCGGCCAGGCCCTTCTTGATGGCGTCCTGGTGGCTGCCCGAGAACGCCGTGTAGACGAGGTCGCCCGCGTACGGGTGGCGGGGGTGGACCTCGAGCCGGTTGCAGTACTCGGCCGTGCGCCGGACGGCGTCGATGTCGGAGATGTCGAGCTCGGGGTCGACGCCCTGGACGAAGAGGTTCATCGCCAGGGTCACGACGTCGACGTTGCCCGTCCGCTCGCCGTTGCCGAAGAGCGTGCCCTCGACCCGGTCGGCCCCCGCCATCACGCCGAACTCGGCGGCGGCGACGGCGCACCCGCGGTCGTTGTGCGGATGCAGGCTCAGCACCACCTGGTCGCGATGGGGGATGTTGCGGTGGAAGTACTCGATGACGTCGCCGTAGATGTTCGGCGTGTACATCTCCACCGTCGCCGGCAGGTTCATGATCAGCTTGTCGTCGGTGCCCGGGTCGACGGCCTGGCGGACGGCGTCGCAGACCTCGACCGCGTAGTCGGTCTCGGTGCCCGTGAAGCTCTCGGGTGAGTACTCGTAGCGGACGTGCGTGCCCGGCGTGCGGTCCTCGAGCTTGCGGCAGAGCTTCGCCGCGTTCACGGCGATGTCGGTGATGCCGGCCTTGTCCATGCCGAACACGACGCGCCGTTGGGTGACGGACGTCGAGTTGTAGAAGTGGACGATCGCCCGGGGAGCGCCCGCGATGGCCTCGTAGGTGCGCTCGATCAGCTCGGGGCGGCACTGGGTCAGGACCTGGATCCACACGTCGTCGGGGATCAGGCCCTCCTCGATGAGGTGGCGGCAGAAGTCGAAGTCGGGCTGGCTCGCCGACGGGAAGCCGATCTCGATCTCCTGGAACCCCATCGCCACGACCGTGTCGAACATCTTCCGCTTGCGGGCGATGTCCATCGGGTCGATCAGCGCCTGGTTGCCGTCGCGCAGGTCGACCGAGCACCAGCGGGGGGCGGCAGTGATGCGCTGGTCGGGCCAGGTGCGGTCGGCGAGGCCCCACTGCGGCTCGAGCGGGAGGAACGGCCGGTACTTCTCGAAGGGCATGTGGCCGGGCTTGCCGTTGCGGGGTGCCATGTCGGTGTTCCTCTCGGGTGCTGGGGTCTGCGCTGGGATCTGCTCGGGGCGGAAGGTGGTCGGAAAAGCAAGAAACCTCCTGGCCGGGAGGCACAGGAGGTCGGGCGAGCGCGGTATGTGGCGCTCGCCTAGGTGAGAAGGAGCAGACCCAGATCGCGGTTCATCGCCGACCAGCATGCCGAGCGGGCGGTCAACTGTCAACGCAGAACGTCGACGCCCGGCCGAATCGCCACCGGTCGGACGAATCGGAGAAAGCGGACGATCGGGAGGGCTACGGTCGGGATCCGCGGCGGGTTCCCGACGAACGAGGAGACGATCATGTCCCGGAGGATTCCCCTGGCGATCGGAGCCGGCAGCCTGCTGGCCGCCACCGTCGCCCTGACCGGCCCCACGGTCTCGGCCGCCGTCACCCCCGACACGAGCGCGTTCCTGGACGCGGTCACGGTCGACGGCATCCGCGAGCACCAGGCCGCGCTGCAGGCGATCGCCGACGCCAACGGCGGCCACCGTGAGGCATCGAGCCCCGGATACGAGGCGTCGGTGGACTACGTCGCCGACACGCTCGAGCCACTGGGCTACGAGGTCACCGTGCAGCCCTTCGAGTACGAGTTGTTCTACGACGAGGCCGTGCCGACGCTGGTGCGGACCGACGTCGACCCCGACGTCAGCTACGTCGATGCCAATTCCGCGTTCCCCGACGGGGACTTCGCGACGATGACGTACACGGTCGACGGTTCGGGCACCGACCTCCCGGTCACGCCGGTCGATCTCTCGCTCGCCGATCCCGCCCTCTCCACGAGCGGCTGCGAGGCCGCCGACTTCGCGG
Organism: Acidimicrobiales bacterium; assembly: GCA_041984725.1. Taxonomy (GTDB): domain Bacteria; phylum Actinomycetota; class Acidimicrobiia; order Acidimicrobiales; family Salinilacustritrichaceae; genus Salinilacustrithrix. The sequence continues at coordinate 2,309 of JBHIXO010000228.1, forward strand.
GCTTCCCGGCGGGCGACGTCGCGCTCGTCCAGCGCGGTGCCTGCTCGTTCGCCCAGAAGACGGTGAACGCCTCCGACGCCGGCGCCGCCGCCGTCATCGTGTTCAACCAGGGCGACGGCGGCGCCGACCGCACCGACGTGTTCTTCGGCACGCTGGGCGCCCCGCTGCCCGGCGTCGACATCACGTCGTTCAGTGCCAGCTTCGACGTCGGCGTCGCCCTGTCCGAGCCCGGCGCGACCGTGAGCTACTCGGCCGACACCGCGCTCGAGTTGCGGGAGAGCGCCAACGTGCTGGCCGAGACCCCGGGCGGCCGTGACGACCGCGTGGTCGTGGCGGGTGGCCACCTCGACTCCGTCCCCGAGGGTCCCGGCATCAACGACAACGGGTCGGGCGTTGCCGTCCTGCTCGAGATCGCCGAGGAGCTCGCCGAGCGCGGGACCGACCCGCGCAACAAGGTGCGGTTCGCGTTCTGGGGTGCCGAGGAGTCGGGCCTGCTCGGCGCCGAGCACTACGTCGCCCAGCTGTCCAAGCGGGAGCGCAAGTCGATCGCCCTGAACCTCAACTTCGACATGCTCGGCTCGCCGAACTACGTGCGCTTCGTCTACGACGGCGACGGTTCGGCCTTTGGTGCCGCCGGCCCCAACGGCAGCGGCACGATCGAGCAGGTCTTCCTCGACCACTTCGCCGCACAGGGTCTCCAGACCGAGCCGACGGCCTTCGACGGCCGGTCCGACTACGGGCCGTTCATCGCCGCCGGGATCCCGGCCGGTGGACTGTTCAGCGGCGCCGAGGGCATCAAGACCCCCGAGGAGGCCGCGATCTACGGCGGCGTCGCCGGCGAGGCGTACGACCCCTGCTACCACGCGGCGTGCGACACCTTCGACAACGTGTCGCTCGACGCCCTCGACGAGTTGGGTGACGCCGCGGCCCACGCCGTGCTCGTCTTCGCCGAGACCACGTCGGCCGTCAACGGCACCGGCAAGGCGTCCTCGACGGCGACGGCGATGAGCAACAAGGGGCCGCGGGCCACCGCCTGACGGGCACCTCGAGGTCCGCACCGACACCCCGGGCCCGGGTGGCGACGAGCCGCCCGGGCCCGCGTCGTCTCCGGGTGTCGATCCGGTGCGGCGTGGCGCTCAGCCGGCGTGCGCGCCCGCCCACTCGACGAGCGTGCCGGCGTCCCACGAGTTCACGATCCGGTCGGGCTCGATGCCGTGGCGGGCGGCCTTGTCGCAGCCGAAGGGCTGCCATTCGAGCTGGCCGGGCGCGTGCGCGTCGGTGTCGATGCTGATCTTGCACCCCCACTCCAGCGCGAGCTCGAGCAGGTGGTCGGGTGGGTCCTGGCGCTCGGGGCGGCAGTTGATCTCGACCGCCACGTCGAAGCGCTCGCACGCCGCGAACACCATGTCGGCGTCGAACTGCGAGCCGACGCGGCCGGGGAAGTCGCTCTGGCCGATCGGACGCATCCGTCCCGGGACCTTCTGGCCGGTGCAGTGGCCGAGGATGTCGACGTGGGGGTTCGCCACGGCCATGACCATGCGGCGCGTCATGTCCTTCTCGTCCATCGAGAGCTTCGAGTGGACGCTGGCGACGACGACGTCGAGCCGGTCGAGCAGCTCCTCGTCCTGGTCGAGGCTCCCGTCGGCGAGGATGTCGACCTCGATGCCCGACAGGATGCGGAAGTCGACCCCCCGGCGCCGGTAGTCGGCGTTGAGCTCGTCGATCACGTCGAGCTGGGCGCGGAGGCGGTCGGCGTCGAGCCCGTGGGCCACGGTGAGACGCGGGGAGTGGTCGGTCAGGACCATGTACTCGTGGCCGAGCGCCTGGGCCGCCGCCGCCATCCGGTCGATCGGCGCGCCGCCGTCGGACCACTCGGAATGGAGGTGGCAGTCGCCCTTGAGGGCGGCACGGAGCTCGGCGCCCTCGCCGACGTCGATCGGGTTCGTCGACTCGAGGTCGCGCAGCTTCTTCGGCACGGTGCCGTCGAGCGCCTGGGCGATGACCGTGCCGGTCGACTTGCCGATCCCCGGCAACTCGGTGAGCGTCCCCTCGCGGTGGCGGGCGTGCAGCTCGTCGTGATCGAGGTCGGCCACGAGGTCACGGGCCTTCGCGTAGGCCTGCACCCGGCGCCCCTCCTCGAGCCGCCGGTCGAGCAGGTAGACGATGCGGTCGAGGACGTCGACGGGATCGAGGGCCCCGTGGTCGTGCTCGCAGTCGGTCACGAACCGACGCTATCGCCCGGGCCGCAGAGGAGGTCACGACCGGGCGATCCGTGCGAACAAGCCCGGTCGGTAGCCTCCCGGCCGTGCGCTGCCCGGTCTGCCTCGACGAGGAGCTCGTTCCCCACATCCGCGACGGGATCGAGGTCGATCACTGCGGTCGGTGTCGCGGGATGTGGCTCGACCGCGGGGAGATGGAGCGCCTCCTCGACCTCGCCGAGGCGCGCTCGCCCGAGCCCGCGGTGCAGCGCCGGCCGGCCCCCGAGACCTTCGACCGGCGCCCGTCCGACCCGCGCTACGAGCGGTGGGACGACCGGGACGAGCCCCGGCCGAAGTCGAAGAAGAAGAAGCGCAAGAGCGCGTTCGCCGAGCTGCTCGAAGAGGTCTTCGACTTCGACTGATGCGGCGCGCCGCAGTTCCGCCGTTCCGCTCGTCCTGCCGGAGGCGGGGGAACAGGCCGCTGCGACGCCGTGTTGCACCGAGGGTCATGGACGCATCCCCCCGCTCCTCGCTGTTCTCGTTCCCCGACCCCGTGAACGAGGTGTCCGCCCGCCTCGTCGCCACCGGCGTCGTGCTGCTGGCCACGGCCGCCATCGTCGTCGACCAGCGCTGGCTCGTGCCCGTGCTGGCGTACGGGTTCGTGGCCCGGGTCCTGACCGGTCCGACGCTGAGCCCGCTGGGTCAGCTCGTCACCCGCGTGGTCACCCCGGCGCTCGACCTGCGCCCGCGGCTCGTGCCCGGCCCGCCCAAGCGCTTCGCCCAGGGCATCGGCGCCGCGTTCTCGCTGACCGCGCTCGTCCTGGTCGTCGTCGACCAGTGGTTCGCCGCCCAGGTCGTGCTCGGCATGCTCGTGACCGCGGCGTTCCTCGAAGCGGCGTTCGGCCTGTGCCTGGGGTGCAAGGCGTTCGCGCTGCTCATGCGGGCCGGGATCGTGCCCGAGGACGTCTGCGAGCGTTGCAACGACATCTGGGCCGACGCCGACGTGCCCGCCCCGGCCTCCCGCGCCGGCTGAGCGCCGCGAGCGGGTGTTCCGCTCGTCCTGCCAGGAGCCGGGGGTCAGGTGCCGCCGAGCTCGTCGAGCGCGGCGCGGAGGGCTCGGAGGTCGTCGGCCACGCCGTCGAGGCTCGTGCGGGCCTGGTCGGGGACGTCGGACGCCACCGCACCCGCCAGCGCGACCACCTCGCCGAGTCGCAGGCTGAGCTCGTGCAGTTCGCCGCGGGCGCGTTCCGCCGCGTCCCAGACGGCGTGCACCGAGCCGAGCTGGCGGTCGAGCGACTCGGCGGTCCGGCGCAGCACGTCGGTGGGGCGGCCGTCGTCCTCGGCCCGGGCGAGGGCGCGGCGGGCCTCCTTCAGGCGGCGCGTGACGTCGTCGGGGTCGAGGTCGTCGAGCGTGGCCGCCTTGCGGTCGGTGCGGCGGGCGGCGTCGAACACGGCGTGAACGGCGCCCCGGACCTCGGGGAGGAGCGCGTCGAGCCGGTCGCGGATCGGGCCCGACGGCGTGCGCTCGACGATGGCCGTGAACCGGCCGGCGGTGTCGAGCGCCTGCGCGACGTCGGCCCGGTGACGGGGTCCGACGGCGGCCGGGTCGACCCCGGCGAGCGGGTCCTTCGCCGCACCGCGGACGTGCCTCCACACCATGCGGGCCACGGTACCGACCGGCGATACCCTCGCCCCCCGCATGGAACGCTTCGGATTCGTCGGTCTCCCCAACGCGGGCAAGTCCTCGCTCTACAACGCCCTCTCCGGCGGCGGTGCCCTCGCCGCCCCCTACGCGTTCGCCACCACCGATCCCAACGTCGGCGTGGCGAAGGTGCCCGACCACCGGCTGCCCCAGCTCGCCGAGATGAGTGCGTCGAAGAACGTCATCCCGGCGTCGGTGCAGTTCGTCGACATCGGCGGCCTGGTCGAGGGCGCGTCGAAGGGCGAGGGCCTCGGCAACCAGTTCCTCGCCCACATCCGCGAGGTCGACGCCGTCGTGTTCGTCCTCCGGGCCTTCGAGGACGGTGACGTCCCCGGCCCGTCCGACCCGCTCGAGCACCTGCGCATCGTCGAGATCGAGCTCACCCTCGCCGACCTCGAGACCGTCGAGAAGCAGCTCGACAAGAAGCGCCGCATGCTCAAGGGCGACAAGTCGATCCAGGCCGAGATCGACGTGCTCGAGGAGGCGGTCGCGGTCCTCGGCAACGGCACGCCGATCTACCGGTCGGACATGAAGCCGGCCCACCGCGCCGAGCTGCGCCCGCACTTCCTGCTCACCAACCGGCCCGTCATCGCCATCGTCAACGTCGGCGACGACCAGCTCGACGACATCGCCGCGGCGGTCGCCCCGGTGGAGGAGGAGATGGCGGGGTTCGCCGAGGTCATCGGCATGTGCGTCCAGCTCGAGGCCGAGGCGGCCACCCTCGACACCGAGGAGGAGCGCGTCGAGATGCTCGAGGGCCTCGGGCTCGGCGAGGGCGCACTGCCCCGCTTCCTCCACGCCGCCTACCAGCTGATGGGCCTGCGCACGTACTTCACCACGGGCGAGAAGGAGAGCCGGGCCTGGACGTTCCGGGCCGGCGCCAAGGCGCCCGAGGCCGCCGGCGTCATCCACACCGACTTCGAGA
>JBHIXO010000229.1:0-7127 GCA_041984725.1 Acidimicrobiales bacterium
CGCAATCGTCGTCATCGTGGCGCTTCTGGCCGGGATCGGCATGCTTCTGCCCCGCACCGTGGTCGTCGAGCGCGACGTGGCCGGCCGCCGCGAGCCGCAGCGAGGGCCTGCGGCGGGCGGCCAGGGCGGCGGCGACAGCGATCAGGGCGCCCTCGCGCAGAAGCGCCCCGGCGACAAGATCGTCGTGAGCCGCTTCGAGCTCGACGACACCCGGGAGCGGCTCGCCGACGTCGAGTCGTCCATCGCCGACGACGTCGAGGCCGCCCGCCAGATCGTCGAGCAGGAGACCGACAGCGCCATCGCCGAGATCGAGCAGATCCTGGGCGAGCTCGAACAGCTGGCCGGGTCGGGGCAGACCGTCGACGAACTGCTCGCCGGGGTGGGCGAGTCCGTCTACTTCGTGTCGACGCTCGACGAGAACGGCGCCCCGTCGGTGGGGACGGCGTTCGTCCTGTTCTCCGACAGCGAGCGGTCGTACCTGTTGACCTCGTACACGACGATCCGGGCCGCGACGGTGTCGCCCGGCCCCGGGATCGAGGTGCGCCGCGACGGCCAGGTGCTCGGCACCACGCTCAACGGCTGGGACGAGCAGCGCGACCTCGCCCTGCTGCTCGCCGAGGAGGCCCCGAACCTGCCGGCGGTGACCCTGGCCGACCCGGCCTCGGTCCGGGCGGGCGACCGCATCTTCGGCGTCACGGGACTCGGCAACGGCCGGGGCGCGGCGGTCCGCGGCCAGGTGGTCGACGTGGCCTCGAACGCGATCCAGCACGACGCCCAGATCGGCACGCACTTCCAGGGCGGTCCGATGTTCAACGCCGACGGCGAGCTCGTCGCCATCGCGTCGCGCAGCTACGCACCGTTCGGCTTCGCGGCCGACTCGGTCTTCTTCGGCATCCCGATCCGCGAGGCGTGCGCCCAGGTCGTGAGCTGCCCCACCGACCTCACCGGCTGACCCAACGCGGACCCGGGTCCGCCCGTCAGGGGTCGGGGTCGTCGCCCGTCGTCCGGCCGAAGATGCTGGGCCGCGTGGTGGTCGTGGTCGTCGGCAGCGTCGAGGTCGTGGTCGTGGTCGACGTCGTCGTGGTGGTCGTCGTCGGCTGCGGCGGGTCGGGGGCGACGGGGTCGAGGACGTACGGCCCGCCCGCCGACGTGCCACCGACCGAGTTGCCCGCGCCCGGCCCGAAGCCTCGGCGTTCGCGGCGGATCTCCTCGTCGACGATCTCGCGGATGGGGGCGGGTTCGCCGAAGTCGGTGACCTCGACGCCGTCGAGCGCGGCGAGCATGAACTGCTGCCACGCCGCCGCGGGGAACGATCCGCCCGTCATGGCCCGACCCTTCACGCGGAAGACCTGGCCGGTGGGGGGCGGCGGGTCCCAGCCCATGAAGACCGCAGTGGAGAGCGTCGGGGTGTAGCCGACGAACCACGCGTCCTTGTTGTCCTGCGTGGTGCCCGTCTTGCCGGCCGCCGGGCGACCGATGCCGCGACCTCTCGCCGTGCCGGAGGTGAGGACCCCCTCGAGCACGTCGGTGACGTTGTCGGCGGTCGACTCGCGCAGGACCTGCTCGCCCGCGGGCTCGGAGAAGTCGAGCAGCATCTCGGGCTCGGCGCCCTCCTCGACCGGCGGGGCGAAGACCCGGATCACCGGCGTCGGGGTGACCCGGACACCGTCGTTCGCGAAGGTGCCGTAGGCCGACGCCATGCCGAGCGGGGCCACCTCGCGGCTGCCGAGCGCGATCGAGAGGCCCGAGCCGTCGAAGGCGGGGTCGATGTCGCGGACCTCGAGGCCGAGGTCGTTGGCGAGGTCGACGACCTCGTAGGGGCCCACGTCCTCCATGAGGCGGACGAAGACGGTGTTGACCGACCGCTGCGTCGCCTCGCGCAGGCTCATGTTCCCGTAGACCGAGCCGCCGTAGTTCTGCGGCGTGTACTCGCCCTTCCGGTACGGCCCGCCGGAGTAGATGGCGGATGGCTTGATGCCCTGCTCGAACGCGGCGGCGAGGACGATCGGCTTGAACGACGACCCGGGCTGGCGGCCGATGCTGCCCGCCCCCTTCACGGCGATGTTGGTCTGGTCGAAGTTGAAGTCGCGACCGCCGACCATGGCCTGGATGAAGCCGGTGGAGGGCTCGACCGCCGTGATGGCCATCTGCATGGTGTGCACGGTCTCGGACCCGTCGGGGTTCGTGCTCGTGCGCTGGTCGATGTCGACGAGCGTCTCGAACATCGTCGTGCCCGCCGCGAACTGGGCCCGCTGGTCGAGCGTGGTGAAGATCTGGAGCCCGCCGGTGTAGAGCAGCTCCTCGCCGCCGAGCTCGGCGGCCAGGAACTGGGTCAGGTACTGGATGAAGTACGGGTACTTCGCCGCCTCGGTGCTGCGGGCCCGCACGAGCGTGTGCGGCCCGGGCGCCGGCCCGTTCGCCTCGAGCCACACGACCTCGTCCTTGGCGACGTTCCACTCGTCGAAGGTGATGAGTTCGAGCTCGAGCATGATGTCGAGGACACTGCGCCGCCGGATCTCGGCGGTGCCGGGGTCGACGCGGGGGTTGAACACCGAGGGCGCCGGGATGACCCCGGCGAGCAGGGCCGACTCGGACAGCGAGAGGTTGTTCACCGGCTTGTCGAAGTACACCTGGGCCGCCGCGCCGATGCCGTACGCGCCCTCGCCGAAGTAGGCGATCGACAGGTACTCGTACATGATCCGGTCCTTCGACAGCGCGCGGTCGAGCTGCGCGGCGAGGACGGCCTCGCGGATCTTGCGGGAGATGGTGCGTTCCTTGCCCACGCCGTATGCGTTCCGGGCGAGCTGCTGGGTGATCGTCGAGCCGCCCTGGGCGAGCTCGCCCTCGCGCACGTCGGTGACGAGGGCCCGGATCGTGCCCCGGATGTCGACGCCCGAGTGGGAGTAGAAGTTGCGGTCCTCGGCGGCGATCACCGCCTTCTCGAGCACCTCGGGGATGTCGCCGGGCTCGACGGGGATGCTCTGGTCGAACGACTTGTAGGTGTGGATCAGGTTGCCGTCGCGGTCGTAGACCTGGCTGAACCGGATCGCCTCGAGCTCGGGCGGCTCCGGGATCGTCGCGGGGAGCGGGACGAAGAGCTGCGTCGCCAGCAGGACGCCGGCGGCGGTCACCGGGGTCACGAGCGCGACGATCACGAAGGCGACCGCCAGCGTGAACGAGGCGCGGAGTCGTCGGGTCAGACCCACGGTCGACCAGTCTCGCAGCAGCGACCGGCCGCGCACAGGGCGGGCCGGGACGCCCGAGCCGACGGCGACCCGCTACGGGCGGCGGCTGCGCTCGGCGAGCGCGCCGAGCCGGCGGTCCCAGGCCTCGCCGACCGATGCCATCCAGCGGCGGGCGTCGGCGAGCGGTTCGGGGGTGGCCGACCACCGGGTCTCCCGCCCGACCCGGGTGGACGCGACCAGCCCGGCCGCGGCCAGCCGGTCGAGGTGCTTGCTGATCGCCTGGCGCGACACCGGGATCTCGTCGGCGAGCTCGGTCGCGGTGAGCGGGCCGCGCGCCGCGACCGACTCGAAGACGCGGCGGCGGGTGTCGTCGGCGAGCGCGCCGAGGACGTCGCCCACGGCGGGGCGTCCGGTGGACTCGGCCACGGAGGCGCTCAGGCCGCGAGGGCGAACGCCGTCCCCGTCGCCGGGCGGGCGGCGGGCGTCACCGGCACCTCGACGACCGTGACGCGGGTGCCCCCGGGGATGGGTGCGAGGTCGATCTCCACCCGCGACGTGTCGGCGTCGTCGTCGGCCGGCCACCAGGTCCAGGCGAGCCGCCGTCCGGGCTCGACGGTCTCGATGGCGGCGTGCCGCTCGGTCCCGTCGGGGTCCGTGAACCGGCCGGCGCCACCGGGCACGGGGTCGATGCGCGACGGGCCGCCGAACCACGCGCTGCGCTCGTCGTCGTCACGGACCAGGTGCCACGCCTCGTCGGCCGGGAGGTCGAGGTCGACCGACCGGCGCACGGCGGTCTCGTCGGAGCGGGAGCCCGAGGGGTCTGCGATCGAGAATTCGTCGAGCGAGAGGTCATCGGCCATGTGTGCAACCTATCGGTTGCGGATGCTCGTCGCCGGCCGTAGCGTGAAGCGCAATCATTCGGTTGCGCTTCTCGGAGGTCCGCATGCTCGTCCCCACCGTCGTCCAGGCCACCCAGCGAGGGGAGCGGGCGTTCGACATCTACAGCCGTCTGCTGGAGGAGCGGATCGTCTTCCTCGGCACGGCCATCGACGATCAGGTCGCGAACCTGGTCATCGCCCAGCTGCTGCACCTCGACGCCACCAACCCGAAGGCCGACGTGCGCCTCTACGTGAACTCGCCCGGTGGCGACATGAACGGGCTGTTCGCCATCCACGACACGATGCGCTTCCTGCGCGCCGACGTCTCGACGATCTGCATCGGGCAGGCGGCCTCGGCCGCCGCCGTGCTGCTCGCCGCCGGTGCGCCCGGGAAGCGCTACACGCTGCCGAACGCCCGCATCCTGATCCACCAGCCCCACGGCGGGTTGCAGGGCCAGTCGGCCGACATCGAGATCTGGACCCGGGAGTGGGTCGAGATGCGCAGCCGGATGGTCGACATCCTCGCCGCGGCGACGGGCAAGGACCGCGACCGGATCCTGGCCGACATCGACCGCGACTACATCCTGCGGGGCGACGCGGCCGTCGAGTACGGCCTCGTCGACCACGTCATCACCGACGTGCCACGGGTGGGGAACGGCGACCCCTCGGCGGGGGAGGCGGTGCGCCGCACGGCCTGAGGGTCGCTGCCAGACTCGGGCGATGCGTCCGCCGTCCGTCGACCGCCTGGCCCGCTCGGTCGACGACGTCGGACTGCCGCACCCGCTCCTGGTCGACGCGGCGCGCGACGCGATCGCCGCCGGCGACCCCGACTCGGTCCGGGACCGGGCGGAGGCGACGCGCGATGCGCTGCTCCGGCCCGTCGTCAACGCCACCGGCGTCCTGCTCCACACGAACCTCGGTCGGGCGCCGCTGCCGACGTCGACGCCGGGTCGGGCCACCAACCTCGAGTTCGACCTCGCCGCCGGCCGCCGGGGGAGCCGCACGGTCCACGCCGGCCGGCTGCTCGCCCGGGCGGTCGACGCCGAGGCGGCCGTCGTGGTCAACAACTGCGCCGCCGCCGTCCTGCTCACGCTCGCCGCGCTCGCCCAGGGCCGGGCGGTGGCGGTGAGTCGCGGTGAGCTCGTCGAGATCGGCGGCGGCTTCCGGGTCCCCGACGTGATGGCGCAGTCGGGCGCCCGCCTCGTCGAGGTCGGCACCACCAACCGGACCCGGGCCGCCGACTACCGGGCCGCGGTCGAGGAGGCCGGCGCCGACGTCGCCCTGCTGCTCAAGGTCCACCGCTCGAACTACACGATCAGCGGGTTCACCGAGGACACGTCGGTGCGGGCGCTGGCCGGGCTCGGACCCGACGTGATCGTCGACCTCGGGAGCGGCCTGCTCGACGCGGCCTGCCCCTGGCTGGACGACGGTCCGCCGGCGTGGCTCGCCGGTGAGCCCGCCGCCCGCCAGACCCTGGCCGAGGGCGCCGACCTCGTCCTGTTCTCCGGCGACAAACTCCTCGGCGGGCCCCAGGCCGGGGTCATCGCCGGACGGGCCGATCTCGTCCGCCGGTGCGCAGCCCACCCGCTGTACCGGGCGTTCCGCCCCGGTGGCCACGTGCTCGCCGCGCTCCAGGACGTGGCGCTGGCCTACCTCGATCGCACGGCCGGCGACCTGCCGTTCTGGCGGATGGCGACCGCGTCGGTCGACGACCTGCACGCCCGCGCCGGCGCACTGGTCGACACGGTCGGGTCGCCGCTCGAACGGACGGCGTGCGCGTCGGTCCCCGGCGGCGGCACGCTGCCCGGCGTCGAGATCCCGTCGGTCGGGGTCGGCCTCGACGGCGACCACGCCGACGCGCTCCGCTCCCGGGCTGTCCCCGTGATCGCTCGCGTCGTCGACGGCCGCACCGTGCTCGACCTGCGCACGGTCGAGCCCGACGACGACGGCCTGGTCGCCGACGCGCTGCGCACGATCGTCGACGGCTCGCCCGAAGGTCCGTAGCCGTGCACGTGCTCGCCACCGCCGGGCACGTGGACCACGGCAAGTCCACGCTCGTCCTCCACCTCACCGGCACCGACCCCGACCGACTCGCCGAGGAGAAGGCGCGGGGCCTCACCATCGACCTCGGGTTCGCCGGTGGCGACCTGCCATCGGGGCGCCGCTTCGCCGTGGTCGACGTCCCCGGACACGTGCGCTTCCTCAAGAACATGCTCGCCGGGGTCGGCGCCGTCGACGCCTGCCTCTTCGTGGTGGCGGCGAGCGAGGGGTGGAAGCCCCAGTCCGAGGAGCACCTCCGGATCCTCGACGTGCTCGGCGTCCGCCACGGGCTGCTGGTGCTGACCAAGGTCGGGATCGTCGACGACGACCTGCGCGAACTCGCCCGCCTCGAGGTCGAGGAGGCGGTGGCGGGGACGTTCCTCGCCGGCGCACCGATCGTGGAGGTCGACGCGCCCACCGGTCACGGGATGGACGACCTGCGCCGCGCCATCGACGACCTCCTCGCCGCCACGCCCACGAGCCAGGACCGCGACCGGCCCCGGCTCTGGATCGACCGCAGCTTCGCCCCCGCCGGTGCCGGCACCGTCGTCACCGGCACGCTCACCGGTGGCGTGGTCGCAGTCGACGACAACCTCGTCGTCTCGCCCTCGGGGGCCGAGGTGCGGGTGCGCGGCATCCAGCGGCTCCACGAGACGGTCGATCGGCTGGAGCCCGGGAACCGGGCGGCCCTCAACCTGGTCGGGGTCGGCCACGATGCCGTGGCGCGGGGCGATGCCCTCGTGCGGGCGGGGCAGTGGCACGCGGTCACGACGGTCGACGCGTCCCTGCGCGTGCTGGCGTCGCTGGAGCATCCCGTCTCACGCCGGGGCGCGTACCTGGCCTACCTCGGCTCCGGGGAGTACGCCGTGCGGGTGCGCGTGCTCGGCGACCGTCCGATCGACCCGGGGGAGGAGGGACTGGTCCGTCTGCACCTGCCGACGACGCTGCCGCTCGTGACCGGCGATCGCTACGTCCTGCGCGACGCCGGGCGTGGCGAGACGGTCGGCGGCGGGACGTTGCTCGA
>JBHIXO010000230.1:0-7106 GCA_041984725.1 Acidimicrobiales bacterium
TCATTATCGAGAAGGCGCTGAAGGCGGCGGAAATGCTCGCCGAGGAAGGCATCGACGCGGAGATCGTCGACCTGCGGTCGATCCGGCCCATCGACACCGCGACCATCGTCAGGTCGGTCAGGAAGACCAATCGCGTGGTGACGCTGGAAGAAGGCTTCCCGACCTGCGGCGTGGGCGCCGAGCTGTCCTCGCGGATCATGGAGGAGGCCTTCGACTGGCTGGACGCGCCGGTGAAGCGCGTGACCGGGATCGACGTGCGCGTGCGGCGGACCCGACGGGGGCGGTGAGACGCGGCGCACGCCCCGGGAACCACTACAATCGCACCGTTGTGATTTCTCGTGGGCAGCAGGCACGACCGGGCGCGAAAGCCCAGGTCAGCCACATCGCGACCCGCCGATCGGGCCGCTCGGCGCTCCCGGTCGTCCCCCCGACCCGAAGGAGCTTCCGTGGTTGCTGAGCCCTCGTCCTACGGCGCTGACAACATGCGGGTCCTCGAGGGTCTCGAGGCTGTCCGCAAGCGGCCCGGCATGTACATCGGGTCGACCGGCATCACCGGTCTCCACCACTGCGTGTGGGAGGTCGTCGACAACTCGGTCGACGAGGCGATGGCCGGCCACTGCACCCGTATCGACATCACGATCCTGCCCGACGGCGGGTGCCGCGTGATCGACGACGGCCGGGGCATCCCCACCGACATCAACAAGCAGCAGAAGATGTCCGGTGTCGAGATCGCGCTCACCAAGCTCCACGGCGGCGGCAAGTTCGACGGCGAGGGCTACAAGGTGTCCGGCGGCCTGCACGGCGTCGGCGTGTCGGTCGTCAACGCCCTGTCGAGCCGGGTCGAGGTCGTCGTCGACCGCGACGGCCAGCGCCACGAGATGACCTTCGCCGACGGCGGCCAGCCCCAGGGCCCGCTCACCGTCACCGGCGAGGCCCCCCGGGGCCGCACCGGTACCTCGGTCACCTTCTGGCCGGACCCGACGATCTTCGAGTCGATCGAGTTCCGGGCCCAGACGATCAAGGAACGCATCCAGATGATGGCGTTCCTCAACAAGGGCCTCGAGATCCGCTTCCAGGACCAGCGGCCGGACACCGCCGACCAGCACCACGACGGCGAGCGCGTCTCCTTCAAGTACAGCGGCGGCATCGTCGACTTCGTCAAGCACATCAACAAGACGAAGGAGGCGCTCTGGTCGAAGGTCGGCTACTTCGAGGGCGAGGACGAGACCCAGGAGGTCGAGGTCGCGTTCCAGTGGAACACCGGCTACAACCGAGACGGCATCCACTCCTTCGCCAACGGCATCGCCACCAACGAGGGCGGCACCCACGAGGAGGGCTTCAAGACCGCCCTGACCTCCCAGATCAACAAGTACGCCAAGGAGCACCCGCCGGCGAAGTCCAAGAAGGACCTGCAGCTCACCGGCGACGACGTCCGTGAAGGGCTCACCGCCGTCATCTCGGTCCGGCTCCAGGAGCCCCAGTTCGAGGGCCAGACGAAGGCCAAGCTCGGCAACACCTCGATGCGGACCCTGGTCACCAAGGTCACCAACGACCAGCTCGGCGCCTGGCTCGAGGAGAACCCGACCGAGGCCAACAAGGTCATCCGCAAGGCGTACTCGGCCGCCGAGGCCCGCGAGGCGGCCAAGGTCGCCCGCAACCAGATCCGCTCCAAGACCCTGCTCGACGGGGCGGGCATGCCCGACAAGCTCAAGGACTGCTCGGCCAAGGACCGCGGCGAGCGCGAGTTGTTCATCGTCGAGGGCGACTCCGCCGGCGGGTCGGCCGTGTCGGCACGCGACCCGCGCACCCAGGCGATCCTGCCCATCCGCGGCAAGATCCTCAACGTCGAGCGGGCCCGCATCGACAAGATGCTCAAGAACACCGAGGTCCAGGCGCTGATCTCGGCCATCGGCGCCGGGGTGGGCGAGGAGTTCGACGTCGAGAAGCGTCGGTACGACAAGGTCATCGCCATGTGCGACGCCGACGTCGACGGCTCCCACATCCGCACGCTGCTGCTCACGTTCTTCTTCCGCCAGATGAAGCCCCTCGTCGAGGCCGGCTGCGTCTACATCGCCCAGCCGCCGCTGTACTCGACCCAGGTGGGCAAGTCGAAGATCTACCTGAAGGACGAGGCGGCCCGGGCCGGGTTCCTCGGCGAGCACCCGAACCACAAGAAGGACTTCCAGCGCCTCAAGGGCCTCGGCGAGATGGACGCCGACGAGCTCGAGGAGACGACGATGAACCCGCTGTCGCGCACCCTGCTCCGGGTCACCGTCGAGCAGGCCGCCATCGCCGACGAGATCATGTCGACGCTCATGGGCGACGACGTGGCGGCGCGCAAGGAATTCATCGTCGCCAACGCAAAGGACGTGAAGTTCGTCGACATCTAGTCCGGCCGGGCGGGGTTGACGTCACCGCCCACCCGCGTCATTCGTCCGGACAACCTCGCTTTCGGGGGGTCCGCTCGGGTTCACTGGGAGCGCCTCGCACACCGCGCACAGGGGTCGGACCCGATGCGTCGAGGCGGAGAGGACTTCATGCACGCCCCTGCCAACCCTCGCGTCTCCGACGCGCACACCGTCCTGGTCATGGTCGACGACGACCGTGACCGGATCGCGGTCCGCGACGAGCTCGAGGGGTCGGGCGCCGAGGTGCTGTGCGCCCGGTCGCTGTACGAGTCGCTCGACCTGCTAGAGATCGCGGTGGCCCCCGTCGACGCGGTCGTCCTCGACCTGCGTGATGGCCACGACCTGGACCGCACCCTCGACGTGCTGCGGGCCGCGACCGGGGTGCCGATCGTGGTGCGCTCGACCACGGTGCAGCCGGCCGCGTTCCCGCCCGGCATCGGCTGGGTCGACCGGTCGACCGACATCCGGGCCGTGGCCGCGGCCGTCGAGGCCGCGGTCGCCGCCACGAACGGCGCCGTCGTCGTCCCACCCGGCTGCGACCTCGTCGGCTCGGCCGACTTCCTCGCCGTCGCCGACCGCGTCGTGGGCGACCTCGCCGGGTGGACCGGCATCGACACCTGGGTCGTGACCCGCCGCAGCGGCGACGACTGGATCATCCTCGCCGTCCACGACCCCCACTACGACCTCCGGCGGGGCGACGTGCTGCGATGGGAGGACAGCTTCTGCGCCCGCATGGTCGGCGAAGACCGCCCCCGCTTCGTGGCCGACACCACCGGCGTGCCGCACGTCTACGCCGACGCGCCGATCGGTTCGTGTCTCCAGATCGGCACCTACCTCGCGGCGCCACTCGTCACCGCTCACGACGGCCTGTTCGGGACGCTGTGCGGGATCCAGCCCGCGCCCCACGCCGACCCGGGGGTGGGTGACACCCTGCGCGGCGCCGTGCAGACCGTGGCGCTGACGCTCTCGACGACGATCGCGCTCGACCTCCAGCGCAGCCGGCTCGAGCGCCGGGTCGAGGCGGCCCAGTCGGCCAGCCGCACCGATCCGCTCACCGGCCTGCTGAACCGGCGGGCATGGCGGACGACCATGCAGTCCGAGGACGCCCGGTGCCGCCGCTACGGCCACCCGGCCACCATCGCCATGCTCGACCTCGACGGCCTCAAGCGGGTGAACGACAGCCGGGGCCATGCGGCGGGCGACGAGGTGCTCCGTCGAGCGGCAACCATCCTCGACAGCGTGCTCCGCGGCGCCGACACGGCATACCGACTCGGCGGGGACGAGTTCGCCGTGGTGTGGCCCGAGACCGGGCCGACCTCGCAGCCGACGATGCTCGACCGGCTCCGCGCCGCGTTCGCCGACGCGGACATCCCCGTGTCGGTCGGGATCGCCTCGGTGCCCGAGTTCCCCACGCTCGAGGCGGCCGCGACGGCCGCCGACGAGCGCATGTACGACGACAAGCGCCACCCGCGCTGACGGCAACCGGCTGACCGGCCCGGGGCTCACGAGGCAGGGTGCTCAGGGCACGGGCGCCGGGCGGAACACCAGCTCGCGCTCGGCGGTGGCGGTCGCCCGACGGGTGTCGACCACCACGGTGACGGTGATCTCGGCGCCGTCGACGCCGAACGCGACGAGCTCGGCCCCGTTGGCCTCGGCGATCTCGCGGGCGTCGGCCTCGGCCACGACCGGGTCGGCGAGCGCCCCGGCCAGGGCGGCGGCGTCGGCCGCAGATCGGGCGCGGGCCCGGTCGACGGCGGCCTCGACGAGCAGGGCGGTCGGGACCAGGAGCAGGCCGGCGAACGCGAGCACGGCGGCGATGACGGGCGTGGTCTGGCCCGAGTCGCGGGCAGGACGGTGCGGCATGACTTCCCTCCGGGAGGAGCTGTGCTGGGGGAAGTCGGGCCCGGGGCCCGGGTCGAGGTTACTCGTCGTCCTCGGTGAAGAGCACCGGGGCCACGGCGGCGACCCGCTCGTCGTCGCCGACGTCCATGACCTTGACGCCGGTGGCGTCGCGGCCCTGGGACGAGATGCTGCGCACCTCCATGCGGATGGTCGTGCCGTTGGAGGAGATGACGAAGATCTCGTCGTCGATCCCGACCATGAACGCGGCGACCACCTCACCCTTCTTGGCGGTGAGCTTCATGCCGCGCACGCCCTGGCCGCCGCGGCCCTGGCTGTTGAAGTGCTCGAGCTGGGTCCGCTTGCCGTAGCCGGCGTCGGTGACGATCAGGATGGCGGTGTCGTCGCGGGCGATGTCGCAGGACACGACGCCGTCGGCGTCGGACTTGAGCTTCATGCCCCGGACGCCGGCGGCGGCCCGCCCCATCGGGCGGACGTCGTCCTCGGAGAACCGGATGGTCATGCCCGACTTGGCGACCATGAAGATGTCGGACCGCCCGTCGGTGGGGATGACCTTCACGAGCTCGTCGCCGTCGCGCAGGTTTATGGCGATCAGTCCGTCGCGGCGGGACGAGTCGTACTCGGAGAACCGCGTCTTCTTGACCTGGCCCTGCTTGGTCGCGAAGAACAGGAACGGCTGGGTCTCGTAGTCGCGGGTGTCGATGATCGCCTGGATCGTCTCGTCGGGCTGCAGCTGCAGCAGGTTGACGATCGCGGTGCCGCGGGCGGTGCGGTCCTTCTTCGGGATCTCGTGCGCCTTGAGGCGGTACACCTTGCCCTGGTTCGAGAAGAACAGCAGGTAGGCGTGGGCCGTCGTGGTGAGGATCTTGGTGACGAAGTCCTCGTCGCGCAGCTTGGCGCCGGCCACGCCGCGGCCGCCGCGACCCTGGCGGCGGAAGGCGTCGGCGTCGACGGTCTTGATGTAGCCGCGGTGCGACAGGGTGACGACGAGCTCCTCGTCGTCGATGAGGTCCTCGATGTCGATCTCGCCGGGGTCGAGGGTGATCTCGGAGCGGCGGTCGGTGGCGAAGTCCTCGCGGATCTGGGCGAGCTCGTCCTTGATGACCTGACGGAGCTTGGCGTCGTCGGCCAGGATCGCCTCGAGCTCGGCGATCGTCTCGCGCAGCTCGGCGATCTTCTCCTCGATCTCGATGCGGGCCAGGCGGGTGAGCCGGCCGAGGGTCATGTCGAGGATGTGCTCGGCCTGGGTCTCGGAGAACTCGAACGGCTCGGCCATGAGGCGCTCGCGGGCGTCGGCCCGGTTCTCCGACGCCCGGATGGTGGCGATGACCTCGTCGATCACGTTGAGGGCCTTGAACAGGCCCTCCTGGATGTGCAGGGCCTCCTGGGCCTTGCGCAGCCGGTACTCGGAGCGGCGGGTGACGACCTCGATCTGGTGGGCGACGTAGGCCTGCAGCGCGTCGAGCAGGTTCAGCGTGCGGGGCACGCCGTCGACCAGGGCGACCATGTTGATCGCGTAGCTCGTCTGCAGCGGCGTGTGCTTGTAGAGGTTGTTGAGCACGACGAGGGCGGGCGCGTCGCGCTTGAGGGTGATGACGAGCTTGGTCTGGCCCTTGGCCGAGGCGTCGTTGACGTCGGCGATGCCCTCGACGACCTTGTCGTTGACCAGCTCCTTGATCTTCGCGGCCGTGCCCGAGATCGAGGTCTGGTAGGGCATCTCGGAGACGATGATCTGGTCGCGCTGCTTGCCCTCGACGATCTCGGCCCGGGCCCGGAGCTTCACGCTGCCCTTGCCCATCGTGTAGGCGTCGATGATCCCCTGGCGGCCCATGAGCAGCCCGCCGGTGGGGAAGTCAGGGCCGGTCACGAACTGCATGAGGTCCTGGACGGTGGCCTCGGGGTGGTCGAGGAGGTGGACGGTGGCGTCGATCACCTCGCCGAGGTTGTGGGGCGGGATGTTGGTGGCCATGCCCACGGCGATGCCCTCGGACCCGTTGACCAGCAGGTTGGGGAACCGGGCGGGCAGGACGGACGGCTCGGTGAACTCGCCCGAGTACGTGTCGTTGAAGTCGACGGTCTCCTCGCCGATGCCGTCGAGCAGGCGCATGGCGAGCTGGTCGAGGCGGCACTCGGTGTAGCGCGCCGCCGCCGGCCCGAAGTCCGGGGAGCCGTAGTTGCCGTGGAAGTCGATGAGCGGGTGGCGCAGGGAGAACGGCTGGGCCATGCGGACGAGGGCGTCGTAGATGGCGCCGTCGCCGTGGGGGTGGAAGTGGCCCATCACGTGGCCGGTGACGCGCGCGCACTTCAGGTGGCTGCGGTCGGGGCGGGCGCCGATGTCCTCCATGCCCCACAGGATCCGGCGGTGGACGGGCTTGAGCCCGTCGCGGGCATCGGGCAGGGCCCGCTGCATGATGACCGACATCGCGTAGTCCATGAACGAGTTCTCCATCTCGTCCTGGATCTCGATGGGCTCGATCTCGAAGGGCTCGTCGGCCTCGGCCGTGTCGTCGTCCGTGGGGGGCGGCGGATTGCTCTGATCGGACACGGGCGCGCTCCTGTGCGGTCGGCTGCGGGTGGCTCGGACGGGGCTTCGTCGGCGGGTCCGGGGGCTGCGCACGGGCTCGGGGCCCGGGCAGATCCGTGGCCGGATCGCGCTCGCCCCGGCGCGAATCACAACGACGTGATCCTACCGTGCGCCGGGCCCCGGCCCGGTCGTCTGCGAGGTGCTCCGCCGTGTGCGCTGGGTGTCGTCGCGTGTGTGCTCCGCGGGGTCCGGTTAACACCGCGGTACGATCGCCCGAACACCAGCACGGGCGCTGATCGGCGAGAGTGGAGGAC
>JBHIXO010000231.1:0-7010 GCA_041984725.1 Acidimicrobiales bacterium
TCGCCGGCGCGGCGGCGACCCCGCCCGACGTCCAGCGCTCCCCCGACGACCTCTACATCCTCTACACCGGCGGCACCACCGGCATGCCCAAGGGCGTGCTCTGGCGCCAGGCCGACATCTTCGTGGGCGCCATGGGCGGGCGCAGCCAGGCGACGGGCGAGGAGTTCGCGTCGCTCGACGACATCGGCGCCGCAGCCGCCGCCGGTGCGGGCGCCAAGGTGCTGCCCGCCCCACCGCTCATGCACGGCGCCTCCCAGTGGGTGGCCTTCAGCGGCTTCAACGGCGGCTCGACCATCGTCATGCAGGACACCGTCGAACGCCTCGACGCCGACGAGATCTGGCAGCTGATCGACCGCGAGAAGGTCAACGTCCTGCTCATCGTCGGCGACGCGTTCGGGCGCCCCCTGGTCGACGAACTCGAGCGCGGCGGGCACGACGGCTCGTCGCTGCTGGCGATCGTCTCCGGCGGTGCTGCCCTCAACTCCACGCTGAAGGACCGCTTCCTCGCCCAGCTGCCCACGACGATGATCCTCGACGCGGTCGGGGCGTCGGAGACCGGGTCGCAGATGAGCCACGTGTCGGCCGCCGGCGCCAAGGCCACGACCGGACGGTTCACGCCCGGCCCGAGCGCCGCCGTGGTGTCCGCCGACTTCACGTCCGTGCTCGCCGCCGGTCACGACGGCGACGGGTGGCTCGCGCAGCGGGGTCGGGTGCCGCTCGGCTACCTCGGCGACGCCGACAAGACCGCCCGGACGTTCCCGGTGATCGAGGGCACCCGGTACGCCGTGCCGGGCGACCGTGCCCGGCTCACTGCCGAGAACGAGATCGAGCTGTTCGGGCGCGACTCGGTGACGATCAACTCCGGCGGCGAGAAGATCTTCGCCGAGGAGGTCGAGCAGGCGATCGCGCACCATCCCGACGTCGCCGACGTCGTCGTCGCCGGCCGGCCCTCGGAGCAGTGGGGCAACGAGGTCGTCGCCATCGTGGCGCTGCGCGACGGTGCCGCCGCCGACGAGGACGCGCTGCGCACCGAGGCCGCCGAGCACGTCGCCCGCTACAAGCTGCCCAAGGCGTGGGTGTTCGTCGACCGGGTCGTGCGCTCACCGGCCGGCAAGGCCGACTACCGCTGGGCGAAGGACCAGGCCCTCGGCGCCTGACCGATCCCGAAACTGGCAGGACGAACGGAACACCGCGGGACCCGACGAGTTCCCCTGGTCCTGCCAGAACTTCGACACCTCTGGAACTGGCAGGACGAGCGGAACGGAGCCGGTGTTCGGGGTGTTCCGCTGGTCCTGCCAGAACCGAGGGGGTCAGAGCCGGTTGCGGACGTCGGCCCAGCCCGGGAGCGCGCGCACGGGAGCGAGATCGGGCTCGTTGTCGAGCAGGCCCGGGGCGCGGAAGCCGGCCTCGACGGCACGCTCCACCCAGCGGAGCGACCGCTCGGCGTCGCCGGCGCGGGCGGTGGAGCACGCGACGTCGAACGCGACCTGGGCGCGACCGGTGGGCGTGGCCTCGTAGACCAGTGCCCCGACGACCGCCGCGGCCCCGAAGCGCTCGGCGTAGTGCAGGTGCGTCTGGAGTCCGGTCGCGGCGTCGACCCCGGCGGTGCCGGCACCCACGAGCTGGCGGGCGAGCGACTCGACCTGTCCCGAGTCGGCGGCCACGGCCGCGGGCACCAGGTTCGACGGACCACCCGGCGCTGCCAGGTAGGCGGCGACCAGCGCATCGACGCCATCGCCCTCGGCCAGCGACAGGGTGCCGGTGACGAACGGGTCGACCGGTCCCGTCGCTCGGGCGACGACGCGGCGGGCGCCGGCGACGTCGCCGCTGCGCAGCAGGTTCCAGGCCATCGACGCCGCCGACGACGGGTCGACCCCGCCACCCAGGTGCGCCACCGTCGCGTCGCCCCGAGATGAGGTGGACGGCGGCCCGGTGGGCCATCCGTCGCGGCTCGGCGACCGACGCGACGACGGGGTCGGTCCGCCGGGCCGTTCCTGGCCGGGACGCTGACCGCCGCCACCCTTCGGCGACGGGCCCTCGACGTCGAACGCCGACGGCGCCCGCTCACCCCGGCGCGCCTTCGTCCACTCCGACAGGTTGACCACGGCGAGGAACCCGGCGAAGAAGGCGGCGTACCGGAACCCGTCGGAGTGGGTGTAGGCCCACACGGCCGCCGCCGCGCCCACGATGCCGGACAGCAGTCGGGCGGGCTGGAGGCCGATCAGCTCGGTGACCACGTTGCCGCCGTCGAGGGGCCGGATCGGGAGGAGGTTGGCGATCGACCACCAGATGTTCACGTAGACGGCGAAGAAGATGACCGGCCACAGCCCGAAGACCTGACCGCTGAACCGGTAGTCGACCTGCAGCTCCTGGCCGTACCCGCTGTCGCGGAGCAGCAGCGCCGGGATGCCGAGGAGTGCCAGCGCGGCGAACGGGCCGGCCAGCGAGACGGCGATGCTGCGGACCCGGTCGAGGCGCCGCTGCGAGAACGTCAGCCCACCGAACCCGTGCAGCACGATGCTGGACGACTGCCCGAACGCCCGCAGCGCGACGGCGTGCCCGAGTTCGTGCACCAGGATCGACACGAACACGACCGCGACCCACATGATGATGAGGCGGGCGTCCCCCAGCCCGTAGGCGAGGAACACGGTGGCGAGCCAGAACAGCGGCTCGACCCGGACCGGGATCCCGGCGACGTGGAAGTGGGGACGCGCGTGCATCGCCGTCGAGCGTACGAGGGCGCCGCCCTCAGCCCGCCGCGCGGACCCGGGGCACGACGTCGTCGAGGAAGGCGTCGAGCGACTCCGGCGGCCACGGGGCGCGCAGGGCGACGTTCACGGCGTCGGCGCCGGCGTCGACGTACTCGGCGATCCGCTCGACCGCCTGGTCGGGGGTGCCGACGAGGCCGCCGTCCATCACCCGCGACGCCATCCCACCCCACTGCGCCTCGGTCCGCGCCCGCACCGCGGCCGCCGTGGCCTCGTCGACCGCGAGCATGAACTGGAGGTTGATCGCCCGGCGGATGGCGGACGGTTCCCGCCCCTCCTTGTCACACCAGTCGTCGAGCACCCCGTTGAGACGGCGGAACTCGTCGGGCGGTACGTACGCCGCGTTCCAACCGTCGGCGTGGCGGGCGGTGATCCGCAGCGTGCGCTTCTCGCCGGTGCCCCCGATCCAGATCGGCAGGCGCTCCTGCACCGGCGCGGGCAGGTTCGACGCGTTCTCGGTGCGGAACCACTCCCCCGAGTGCGTCGTGCGCTCCTCGGTCAGCAGGCTGCGGATCAGCGGCACCGCCTCCTCGAGCATGTCGAGGCGCCGGGCGTCGGGCGGGAAGTCGTAGCCGAAGGCACGGGCCTCGGGCGCGTGCCACCCGGCGCCGAGCCCCAGTTCGAACCGGCCGTGGCTGAGGTGGTCGAGCGTCGAGGCCGCCTTCGCCAGCACCCCCGGGTTGCGGTAGCCGACGTAGAAGACGAGGCAGCCGAGGCGGGCCCGCGACGTCTCGCACGCCAGCGCGGCCAGGGTCGCCACCGTCTCGAAGTGGTCGACGGTGCCGCCCTCGGGCGGGGCCTCGTAGAGGTGGTCCCACGCCGAGATCCAGTCGAGGGTCTCGTCGCAGCGGCGCCACAGCGCCCGCAGGTCGTCCATCGCCAGGTTCTGCTGCCCGATGTGGGCGCCCAGGGACACGGTCACGCTCGCTCCTCGCGGTCGGTGGCGGCCCGGACCGTAGCGGCGACGGGTCCCGGCCGGTGTTCCGCCTGTCCTGCCAGAAGCGTTTCGGTGGTCCCGCCAGAAGCGGGTGTGGGGTCCGTATCGTTGGGGCGTGGCGACGTCCCTGCCCCGCACCGACCGACTCCCCGAGGGTGACGAGAAGGCCCGTGCCGTCCGGGCGATGTTCGACACCATCGCCCCGCGCTACGACCTCGTGAACCGGGTCATGACCTTCCGCATGGACGTCGGTTGGCGGCGGCGGGCGATCCGCGAGCTCGACCTGCCGACCCGCTCGGTCGTGGTCGACCTGGCGTGTGGCACCGGCGACATGTGCCGCGACCTCACCGACGCCGGGCTCCGACCGATCGGCGCCGACCTGTCGTTCGGGATGCTCGCCGCCGCCCGCACCACCGCGCCGCTCGTCCACGCCGACGGCCTCGTCCTCCCGTTCCCCGACGGATCGGTCGACGGCGTCACGTGCGGCTTCGCCCTCCGCAACTTCGTCGGGCTGCCCCCCGTCCTCGCCGAACTGGCCCGCATCCTGCGCCCGGGCGGCCGCATCAGCCTGCTCGACGTCGCCGAGCCACCCAACCCCGTCATGCGCTGGGGCCACGCCCTCTACTTCGGGAAGGTCGTCCCGGTGCTCGGCGGGCTGCTGTCGGGCGGATCGGACGACAGCAAGGCCGCCTACCGCTACCTGCCCCGCTCGGTCGCCTACCTCCCCGAGCCCGACGACCTGCTCGCCATGATCGGCGCCGCCGGCTTCCGCCACGCCGAGCGCCGGCTCCTGTCGGGCGGCATCAGCCAGCTCTACACGGCGACCCGGGCGCCGGAGACCACCTCGCGATGACGCTGCGCGCCCGGACCGAACCGCTCGACGCCGACGTCGACCTCTTCGACGTCGCCGGTGCCGACGGCTGGGTCTTCGAGCGTGGCGCCGACGGCGTAGCGGGTCGGGGCGAGGCGCTGCGCATCCCGGTCGACGGCCTCGCGAGCGGCAGCGCAGCGGGCGTCCTCGACGCCCTCGCCGCCATCGAGAGCGACGCGCCCGACACGCCGGGCGCCGGCCCGGTGGCGTTCGCCGCCCTCCCCTTCGACCGGCGCACGCCCGGCGAGTTCGTCGTCCCCGAGGTGATCGTGCGGCGGGCGGCCGACGGCACCCGCTGGATCACGCGCCTCGGCGACCACGACCTCCCGCCGACCGTCGCCGACCCGGCCCGGGAGCGGGCCACCGCCTTCTCGGTCGAGGCCGTCCAGGACCCCGAGGCCTGGAAGACCCTCGTCTCCGACGCCACCAAGGCCATCGCCGACGGCGCGTTCGAGAAGGTCGTCCTCGCCCGCGAGGTCCGGGTGACCGCCGACGCTCCTCTCCCCCGCCTCGCCCTGCTCCACCGCCTCCGGCGGGCCTTCCCCGGCTGCTTCACGTTCGCCGTGGGCCCGATGGTCGGCGCGTCGCCCGAACTGCTGGTGGCCCGCAGCGGCGACATGGTGCGGGCGCACCCGATGGCGGGCACGGCCCCCCGGGGCGGCGACCCCACGGCCGACGCCCGGCTGGCGGCCGCGCTGCTGGCGTCGGCCAAGGACCGCGCCGAGCACCAGATCACGATCGACATGGTCTGGGAGACGTTGCTGCCGTTCTGCTCCTACGTCGACTCCGAACCCGAGCCGTCGATCGTCGCGGTCGCCAACGTGCAGCACCTCGCCTCGCTCGTCGAGGGCCGGTTGTCGTCGCCCGCCGCCTCGGTCCTGGAGCTCGTCGCCGCGCTGCACCCGACACCGGCAGTCGCCGGCTGGCCGGTGGAGCCGGCCGTCGCCCACCTCACCGCCCACGAGGGCATGGACCGTGCCACCTACGCCGGCCCCGTCGGCTGGGTCGACGCCCGGGGCAACGGGACGTTCGCCGTCGGCATCCGGTCGGCGATCGTCGACGGCCCGACGGCGCGCCTGTTCGCCGGCGTCGGCGTGGTCGCCGACTCGGACCCCGACGCGGAGCTCGCCGAGACCGACGCGAAGTTCCGGGCCGTGCTGTCCGCCGTCGTCCAGCCCTGACGGACGTCGCGGCTCACCCAGGCGAGTGCACGACGAGCGCGGTGTGCCGGGCGAGCACGTCGAAGTCCACATCGTGGTGGAGCACCGGAACCCGCTCCCTGATCGCGACCGCAGCGATCAGGCAGTCGACGAGCTTGCGCACCGTCTCCCCGCGCCGACGGCAGCGCCGGTAGAGGGCTGCCGCCGACTCGTAGTCGCCGGGGCCCGTCGGCAGCACGGTGGCCCGGGCGACCAGGCCACGCAGCTGACGCAGATGTGCGTCGTGCCGCGCGCCGGCCAGCACCTCCATGCGCACCGGGTCGCACGTCGCGATCGACGTCGCCAGCAGACGGTCCACCTCGTCGCAGGTGTCGGAGCCGGTGTCTCGCAGGAACTCGATCCACGCCGACGTGTCGACGAGGATCACGGGACGCGGGCGCCGCGCACCTCGTCGAGGTCACCCTCCCACCCCGAGCCACGGAGCGCACGCGCGTCGTCGACGTCGAGCGCCTCCGATGCGACCAGCCGGAGTGCGTAGTTGACGGCATCACGCTTCGAGGAGAGGTGATAGCGCCGCATCACCACCGCACACGCCTCATCGTCGATGTCGATGTTGGTGCGTGCCATACACCAAACATACACCTGCCCGCGCCGCCGCGTCACGCCTCGACGGCGCGGGCGACCTCGGCGTGGATGCGGTCGTGCAGCTCGACGTTGGCGTCACGGTCCCCGGGCACGACGAGGACGCGCGCCCCGGGCCGCCAGTCGAGCTGGGCGGGGTCGTCGACGCGCTCCGCATCGATGCCGAACGATCGGGCTGGATCGCCCGCGTGACGTCGCCGGCCGGCGCCACCGACGCCAGACGACGCTACTTCGACCTCACCGAAGCCGGTCATGCGCTGTTGCGCGACGAAGTCGAGCTCCTCGAGCGCCAGCTCGATCGGGCTCGGCGGCGACTCGAACGAGTCGATTGTCCGGTGCCCGCCCGGAGCGAACGATGAGCCGCGCTTCGTTCACACGCCTGTGCGCCCGGGGTTCGGCATGGCTATACGCCCGAGCGCTCGTCTTCCTCCCGCACGACTTCCGGCGTGCATATGGCGACGAGATCACGCACGTCTACACCGAGTTGCTGCGACGCGCGTCGACCAGCCGGGGCTCCTTCGGGGTCCTCTGGCTCTCGGTGCGAGCCCTGGCTGATCTGGCGGCAGTCCGCGTCCGCCTGTGGCGCGAGTCGGCCGGGCGCGCACCTCGCGCGCGCTTGGCACCAAATCGTG
>JBHIXO010000232.1:0-6981 GCA_041984725.1 Acidimicrobiales bacterium
ACGGACCGCCGCCACCGACGGCGACGTGGGGCGCGATGCCGAACGAGATGGAGGCGGTGCGGATCCGCTGCCGGGTCGAGCCGGTGACGACGTCGCACCACGCCCGGGCCGCGGCACAGCCGTGCAGCAGGCCGGCGGCGTCCTTGGCCGGCACCTGGACCTCGACGCCGAGGATGCGTAGGCGCACCAGTCCATCGGGTGGCTGGTCGCCGAAGACCCAGTCGGCGGCCAGGTCGAGCCACTGCGGGCTGAGCCGGCCGTGCGCCTCGGCCGGCGGCGGGAAGATCCGCAGGACCGCGGCGCGCCGGCAGGTGTCGAGGTCGGCGAGGCCGTCGACGCCGACCGTGCGCAGGGCGCCACCGTCGCCGAGCCCGTGGGGGAGGAACTCCTCCGCGGCGTCGGCGATCGCAGCCGCGATGCGGCGCCGGGACAGCACGTCGTCGGGGAGGTCGTCGAGGCGGAGGAGCGCGCCGTCGGGCAGCGGAGCGACCGCGGAGATCCGGGGGGTCTCCACGCCCTCGCGGACGGCGGCGGGGATCGTGCCGGCGGCGTGACGCAACGCGGCCATCGCCGCGTCGAGATCCCCGGAACGCACCTCGACGGCGACCGCGCTCGTGGCCCCGTCGAGCAGGTCGGTCAACACGTCGAGCGAGGGCACTGGAGTCAAGTCTACGAGGGGTCCCATTCCGGATGGAGCTGGCCACCGACGGTGGCCGGTCACGGTCCGGATCTGGCGGTTCGGCGGGTGTCCCGAGCACCGGGGGAGTGGACGGTAACGTGCCGCAGTCCCCCGACGACGAGCAGTGACCGAGACGCACCAATGACGAGCATCGTGCACCTGGAGGGCCGCGAGGTCCTCGACTCCCGTGGCAATCCCACCGTCGAGGTCGAGGTCGTCCTCGCCTCCGGGGCGATGGGCCGGGCGATCGTTCCCTCGGGGGCCTCGACGGGCCAGTTCGAGGCCGTCGAGCTGCGCGACGGCGGCGACCGGTTCGGCGGCAAGGGTGTGCTCGACGCCGTCGCCAACGTCGACGGCGAGATCGCCGAAGCGTTGCTCGGCGTCGACGGTGCCGACCAGCGGCTCGTCGACCAGACGATGCTCGCCCTCGACGGCACCGAGAACAAGGGTCGCCTCGGCGCGAACGCCCTGCTCGGCGTCAGCCTCGCCGTCGCCCACGCCGCGGCCGACGAGTGCGGCCTGCCGCTGTACCGCTACGTCGGCGGCGCCAACGCCCACGTCCTGCCGGCGCCCATGATGAACGTCCTCAACGGTGGTGCCCACGCCGACAACAGCGTGGACCTCCAGGAGTTCATGATCATGCCGCTCGGCGCATCGAGCTTCTCCGAGGCCGTGCGCTGGGGCGCCGAGACCTACCACGCCCTCAAGTCGCTGCTGCACGCCCGCGGCCTGTCGACCGCCGTCGGCGACGAGGGCGGCTTCGCGCCCGACCTCGGCTCCAACGAGGAGGCGGTACAGCTGCTGGTCGAGGCCATCGAAGCCGCCGGCCGGACCCCGGGCGACGACATCGCCATCGCCATCGACGCCGCCAACACCGAGATCTACCGCGACGGCGAGTACCACCTGGAGAGCGAGGGTCGGTCGCTGTCGGGCGAGGGCATGGTCGAGTACCTCACGTCGCTGGTCGACAAGTACCCGATCGTCTCGATCGAGGACGGCCTC
Source organism: Acidimicrobiales bacterium (assembly GCA_041984725.1). Taxonomy (GTDB): domain Bacteria; phylum Actinomycetota; class Acidimicrobiia; order Acidimicrobiales; family Salinilacustritrichaceae; genus Salinilacustrithrix. Next base: position 1,682 of record JBHIXO010000232.1, read on the forward strand.
GACGAGGAGGACTGGGACACCTGGCGCACCCTCACCGACGCGCTCGGCGGCCGGTGCCAGCTCGTCGGCGACGACCTCTTCGTGACCAACTCGGTGCGCCTCGAGCGCGGCATCGCGTCGGCGACGGCCAACTCGATCCTCGTCAAGGTCAACCAGATCGGCACGCTCACCGAGACCCTCGACACCGTCGGGCTCGCCACGCGTCGGGGCTACACGTCGGTCATGTCGCACCGCTCCGGCGAGACCGAGGACGTCACCATCGCCGACCTCGCCGTCGCCACGAACTGCGGCCAGATCAAGACCGGCGCGCCCGCTCGCTCCGACCGCGTGGCCAAGTACAACCAGCTCCTGCGCATCGAGGCCGAGCTGGGCGAGGCCGCCGCGTACCGCGGCTGGTCGGCGCTGACCCCGGGCGTCGAGCCCCGCGGGGCCGCCGGGTGAACGTCCCGGCGACGGTCCGCCGGCTGCCCGTGCCGTGGCACGGGATGGCCCGCTGGGCGCGCCCCCTGCTCCTCGCCGCGCTCGCCGTGGCCACGATCGTCGCCCTCGCCGTCTACGTGTTCCCGACGCGGACCTGGCTCGACCAGCGCGCCGCGCTCGACGAGACCCGCACCGAACTCGACGGGCTGCGCGCCCAGCGGGCCGAGCTCGAGGCCCGGGTCGACCTGCTCGACGAGGACGCCGAGATCGAGCGGATCGCCCGCTCCCAGTTCGGGCTCGTGCTGCCCGGCGAGGAGGCCTACGCCGTCCTCCCGGCCCCGCTCCCCGATCTGAGGTTCCCGCCGTCCTGGATCTTCGGGCGGGGCTGAAGCCCGCCTCCGCCTTCGGCGTCCGCCTTCGGCGCCTGCTGCGAGTGGGTGCGCAGGGGTGGCGTGGTCGGGTGACTCGGGTGGAGGGACGCCTTCGGCGTTCACTCACCCGTTCCGGCCATGGCGGTCCTCGCTGCGCTGCGGGCCATGGCCGGGCACTCGACGGATGGCTCCTTCGTCGCAATCCGTCGGTGCGCGCGCGGACGGGAGCGCGATGGAAGGAGCGACCGGACGATCCGCAGGATCGTGAGGGACGAGCAAGCCTGCGATCCGAAGGATCGTGACGAACGATCTCGCGGTCGCCGGGGACGGCCGCCGCAGCGCAGCGAGGACCGCCGTCCCCGGAACCAGGCTGCGTCGCCGAAGGCGGCCAGCAACCGGGTGACGCGCGCGCCGGAGTAGCCGCACGACCGCACGGATGATGCCGAAGGCACGACTAGGTTCCCCGCCGACGAGACCCGCGCTCCTCGGAGGGGAACAGTGAGCATCCTCGGCAACCGTGTCCTGCGTACGGAGGACCCGAAGTTCCTGACGGTCGGGGGCTCCTACACCGCCGACCTCGACGACCCGCTGCTGGCGGGCGCGCTGCACGTCGTCTACGTGCGGTCGATGGTCGCCCACGGCACGATCGCGTCGATCGACGTCGACGACGCCAAGGCCGCTCCCGGGGTGGTCGGCGTGTTCACGGCCGCCGACCTCGACCTCGCCGACCTGCCCCCCGCCGTGCCCGGGCTCCTCAACGCCGCGCACAGCCGCCCGATCCTCGCTCGCGACAAGGTGCGCTTCGTCGGCGAGCCGATCGTGGCCGTGGTGGCCGAGACCGCGGCGGCCGCCGCCGACGCCGCCGAACTGGTCTGGGCCGACATCGACTTCCTGCCCGCCGTCGTCGGCATCGACGACGCGCTCGCCGGCGAGACCCTCCTGTTCGAGGAGTCGGGGACGAACATCTCGCTGCAGATGCCCGGCGGTGGCGACGACGCCCCGTTCGACGCCTGCGAGGTCGTCGTCGAGGCCGAACTCGTGAACCAGCGCGTGGCGGGCTGCCCGCTCGAGGTCCGCTCGTCCGCCGCGGCCTGGGACGGCGACCGACTGGTGCTGTTCACGTCGACCCAGCACGCCCACGGGGTGCGCGACGGCGTCGCCCGCGTCTACGGCCTGGATCCCGCCCAGGTGCGCGTGGTCGCGCCCGACGTCGGCGGCGGCTTCGGTCCCAAGATCGGGGCCTATCCCGAGGACCTCGTGCTCGGCGAGCTCGCCCGGCGCACGGGCCGCCCGGTGCGCTGGACCGAGACCCGGTCCGAGAACATGGTCGGCATGGGTCACGGCCGGGCCCAGAAGCAGAAGATCCGCATCGGTGGCGACCGCGACGGCCGAGTGAAGGCCTACCGCCTCGACGTCGTCGGCGACGCCGGTGCCTACCCGATGCTCGGCGCGTTCCTGCCGTTCTTCACCCGCATGATGACGTCGGGCGTCTACGACATCGCCCACGTCGACGCGCACATCGCGTCCGTGCTGACCAACACGACGCCGACGGTCGCGTACCGCGGCGCCGGCCGGCCCGAGGCCACCGCGGCCGTCGAGCGGGCGATGGACCTGTTCGCCGCCGAGATCGGCCTCGACCCGGCCGAGGTCCGCCGGCGTAACCTCGTGCCCGCCGACGCGTTCCCGTACACCACCCCCACCGGCGCGGTGTACGACGTCGGCGACTACGCCCGCTCGCTCGACCTCGCGCTCGAGGCCGCGGGCTACGAGGCGCTGCGGGCCGAGCAGGCCGAGCGCCGGGCGGCCGGCGACCCGGTGCAGCTCGGCATCGGCGTCTGCGTCTACGTCGAGGTCACCGCGGGGCCCACCGCCGGCCAGGAGTTCGGCCGCGTCGTCGTCGAGGCCGACGGTTCGGCGACCGTGTACACCGGCTCCTCGGCCCACGGCCAGGGCCACCACACCGCCTTCGCCATGCTGGTGACCGACCGCCTCGGCATCCCGTTCGAACGCGTCACGGTCCGCCACGGCGACACCGACCAGGTCGCCCGCGGTCAGGGGACGATGGGTTCACGGTCGCTGCAGCTGGGCGGGTCGGCCGTCCACGGAGCCGCCATCGCCGTCCTCGACCGGGCCCGCGACCTCGCCGCCGAGCTGCTCGAGGCCGACCCGGCCGACATCGAGCTCGACCGGGCGGGCGGGGTGTTCCACGTCGCCGGCGCACCCGCCATCACGAAGACGTGGGCCGAGGTCGCGGCCGCCGCCGGCGACGAGGGCCTCGCCGCCGAGACCGACTTCCAGGCCGACAGCCCGACGTTCCCCTTCGGTGCCCACGTCGCCGTCGTCGAGGTCGACACCGAGACCGGCCTGGTCCGGCTCCGACGAATCGTCACGTGCGACGACGCCGGCACGATCCTGAACCCGCTGCTCGTCGAGGGTCAGCGCCACGGCGGGATCGCGCAGGGCGTCGCCCAGGCCATCTACGAATCGATCGAGTACGACGCAGACGGCAACCCGCAGACGGCCAACCTCGCCGACTACACGATGGTGTCAGCCGCCGAACTGCCCAGCTTCGAGCTGGTGGCGATGGAGACGCCGTCACCCCTCAACCCGCTCGGCGCGAAGGGCATCGGGGAGTCGGGCACGATCGGTTCCACCCCGGCCGTGCAGTCGGCGGTGTGCGACGCGCTCGCCCCGCTCGGCATCCGCCACGTCGACATGCCCTGCACGCCCGAGCGGGTGTGGCGGGCGATCGAGGACGCTCGCTGAGCGTTGCCGTCAGTCAGGCGTCGGTCTCGATGCCCGCGAGGGGGTCGGGCGCGTCGGCGTGCTCGGTCAGGTCGATGACGTGGCCCTCGGCGTCGAAGTGGTACTCCCAGACGTGGTTGCACTCCTTGCAGTGCTGCTCCTGGAAGTTGTGCACGACGTCGATCACGTCGATGAACCCGAAGCCGTCGCACACCGGGCAGCGGCCCGGCGTGCCGATGGTGATGGGGGGCGGGGGCTTGGGGGCCTCCACGACCGGGGCGTCGGGTGCACGCTTGCGGTTGAACAGGGCCATGGGTCGCCTTTCCGGGTTCGGCCGACGGCGGTCCGCTTCGCGCCGAACGCGTCGCTCGTACGGTCGATCGTAGGGGGAATGGGCCGAACGGCCCAGTGTTTCCTCGGGTAACTTCGATGTATCTCGCGCCCAGCGTGCGCCCGAGTTCCGGTGGTTCCGGCTCGGCGCACGGATCGTGCGGAGGGTTCGCCACCGGGCGTGCGGGCGGCGTGCTAGGAACGGCGCCGTCGTCCGGCCAACGGGGGTGTCGATGGAGATCAGCGTCACGGTGAACGGCACCGAGGAACGCCACGACGTCGAGCCGCGCACGCTGCTCGTGCAGTTCGTGCGCGACGTCGTCGGGCTCACGGGCACGAACATCGGTTGTGACACGTCGTCGTGCGGAGCATGCACGCTCCACCTCGACGGCGAGGCCGTGAAGTCGTGCACCGTCCTGGCCGTCCAGGCCGACGGTGGGGTGGTGCGCACCATCGAGGGGCTCGCCCCGTCCGCCGACGAACTGCACCCGATGCAGCGGGCGTTCCAGGAGCACCACGGCCTCCAGTGCGGGTACTGCACGCCGGGCATGGTGATGGCGGCGACCTCCCTGCTCGACGAGATCCCCGAGCCCACCGAGGCCGACGTGCGCGAGGGTCTCGAGGGCAACCTGTGCCGCTGCACCGGGTACCACAACATCGTCCAGGCGGTGCTCGCCGCGGCCGCCACCGGCCAAGGCGGTACGGGCGTCACCATCGGGAGCGCCTCGTGATCCCCGCCGCCTTCGACTACGTCCGGGCCGGGTCGGCCGAGGAGGCGCTCGCCTCGCTCGCCGAGCACGGCGACGACGCCAAGATTCTCGCCGGCGGCCACTCGCTCGTCCCGCTGATGAAGCTGCGGTTGGCCACGCCCGCCGTGCTCGTCGACGTCGGCCGGGTCGACGACCTGAAGTACATCCGCGACGGCGGTGACCACGTCGCGATCGGCGCGCTCACCCGCCACCGCGACGTCGAGACCAGCGACCTGCTCCACGCCGACGTCCCGATCCTCGCCCACGCCACCTCCCACGTCGGCGACCCCCAGGTCCGCCACCGGGGCACGATCGGCGGTTCGATCGCCCACGGCGACCCGGCCAGCGACCTGCCCGCCGTCCTGCTCGCGCTCGGTGCGACGCTCGTGATCCAGGGCCCCGAGGGCACCCGCGAGGTCGCCGCCGACGACTTCTTCCTCGGCTTCCTCGAGACCGCGCTCGGCGAGACCGAGCTCCTCACCGAGATCCGCGTGCCCAAGGTGACCGGCGCCGGCTGGTCGTTCCAGAAGTTCAACCGCCGGGCCCAGGACTGGGCCATCGTCGGCGTCGCCGCCGTCCTGCGCGACGGCGCCCCGGGCGTCGGCCTCGTCAACATGGACAACCGTCCCGTGCGGGCGACCGCCACCGAGGCCGCCCTGGCCTCCGGTGCCTCGATCGAGGACGC
>JBHIXO010000233.1:0-6973 GCA_041984725.1 Acidimicrobiales bacterium
AGGTCGCGCTCGAGCGCGAGGTAGTCGAGCGTCCGCCACGCGGGTCGGTCGAAGCCCTCGGCGGGGAACGCCTCGTGGAGCAGCGCCAGCGCCCAGAGCGCCTCACCGGTCGCGAACACCGACGTCAGGTCGGGCACGGGGCGGCCGGCGTCGGTGTCGTAGAAGTTGAGCATCGACCCGTCGGGCCGCTGCTGGTCGGTCATGAAGTGACCGACCCGCACCATCAGGTCGTCGTACCGGGGGTCGCCGGTCGCGATGCGGCGCTGGGCGAGGGACACCGCCAGGAGCGACGCCGCGCCCAACTTCGCACTCGACGACGTGGTGAAGGCCACCCCGTCACCGGAGGGTCCGGTGGTGTCGCGCAGCCGCTCGAGCATCCACGCGAGCCCGAGATCGGCCGCGTCCTGGTAGCCGACCTCCCCGGCGCGGACGAGTTGGTACAGGCTCATCGTCACGCCGGCGTGGCGGACGAGGTTGTAGTCGTCGCTCGAGTCCTCGCGGTTGCGGTGGAAGTCGTAGAGGTAGCGGCCGGACTCCTCCTGGTTCTCGACGATCCAGTCGGCCGCGGCGCGGGCGCTGAACCGGGCCTGCGCCGCCGTCAGGTCCGGACAGACCTCGGGCGCCCACAGGGTGATGCGGAAGATGCCGAGGCCGACCACCCAGGTCAGCAACGACAGTCGGACCCGACGTGCCACGGGCTGGGGAGTTCGGTGGGGGACGGTTTCGTTCACGAGCGCCTCCACGCCGGGAGCAGCCGCAGCGGGGCGACGACGAAGAACAGGGCGGGTAGCCGCGACAGGACGAGCCACCGGGCATCGGCGCCGGTCCGTTCGCGACCGTCGCGGTCGGTCACGTGCCACGAGCCCGACGGGACCGCCGGGTCGACGCGTACGTCGAAGCGGGCCAGCCAGTCGAGCCACCGGATGCGGGCTGCGTCGCGTTCGGTCGGCACCCGGACCGCGCGGTCGCGGGTGCTCGGCGTCGCCCAGATGACGAGCGCGACGATGGCGGCAGCACTGAAGACCTCGACCGACGCCGAGACCTCGATCGACAGGTGGAAGAACGCCGCGGTCCACACCGCCGCCAGTCGCGTCCGTCCGAACCAGATCCCGATCGCGATGAAGAGTTCCATGGCGACGGCGAGCGGGGACGTGAGCGCGTGGAACCAACGCTGGGACACGACGTCGACGACGGCGTCGGCCACCGGCCCGGGCAGGACGCTGTCGTGGACGTGGTGGAGGTAGCGGTTGGCGCGGTCCCACAGCACGAGTCCGCCGACCCAGTCGGTGTCGATCAGCTTCGAGAACCCCGACGCGAAGTACACCGACGCAGCCAGCGCCCGGATGAGCCACAGCGGCCACAGCGTGGCCCGGTCGTCGACCACCCGACCGCGGGCGCGGGCCCGGCGCGCGTCGAGCGACAGGACGCGCCCGCTGTCGGCGAGCACGACCGCGCCGAGCAGGTACAGGAGGAATGCCCGGTTGTGGCGGAAGTGCGTCTGGGAGAGGAAGAAGTTGGCGGCGACGCACGCCCACGTGACCGGCCCCACCAGGCGGGTGTGCCACCCGAGCGAGAGGCCGACTGCCGCGACCGCACCCACCCACAGGACGAGCACCTGCACGGTCCCCGGGACCTCGGGCACGAAGCCCCACCACGGCTCGAAGAAGCGGTCGTCGTAGGTCTTGCCCCGGAGCGTGTCCGCGAGGAACGGGCCGAGGTGCCCGATCACCACAAGGCCGAGAGCGACGCGCAGGACGGCGAGCGCCCGGACCGAGCCCGGTCGGTCGAACACGTCGTCGAGGAACGAGGTCGCCGAGGGGGGTGCGCCCGCGGGCGCGGTGACGGCGGTCATCCCGCCTCCTCGCGCACGGCGCTGCGGAGGACGCGCGCCTCGGGTCCGCGGGTGTTCCGCCAGCCCTCGACCACGGCCTCGAGGTAGAGGGTCTCGGTGTCGGCCGGGGTGTGGTCGGCGACCCAGTCGAGCGACTCGGCGAGGAAGTCGAGGCTGGCGTCGAGGCCGGAGTACGCGTGCTTGCGGGCGTCGGGCCGCTGCAGCACGCCCCAGTCGACCATGTCGTCCCACTCGTAGACGTCGCCGGCGGCGCCGCCGGGCCACGGGTCGTCGATGGGGATGCGGCGGCCGTCGGCGGTGACCCGGACGATCTCGGCCCGCCACTCCGACGACTCGTTGAACGGCTGGAACCCGAAGAAGTTGTGCGGATCGGAGTAGCTGCGCAGGGCGAGGACGGCCTGGGCGACGAGCACCAGGGCGACGAAGCCACGCACGAGCCGGGCCCGCCACGCCGGTCGGTGGATGCGTGGGGGCGCGGCCGGTGACGGGACGTCGGTGCCGGCTTCCACGCCACGAGTGTGGCCCACCCGGGTGCCGCCGGTGGCGCAGTGCCGGGCCGGTTAGGTTCCCGACCGTGAGCGACGCCGGGGCACCGTGGTGGAAGTCGGGCGTCTTCTACCAGATCTATCCGCGGTCCTTCGCCGACGCCGACGGTGACGGCGTGGGCGATCTCCGCGGCATCGCCACCCACCTCGACCACGTCGCCGACCTCGGCGTCGACGCCATCTGGCTGTCGCCGTTCTACGAGTCACCGATGCGCGACTTCGGCTACGACATCAGCGACCACTGTGCCGTCGACCCGGTCTTCGGCACCCTCGACGACATCGATGCCGTCATCGCCGCGGCCCACGAGCGCGGGCTGCGGATCATCGTCGACTTCGTCCCGAACCACGTGAGCTCGGACCACCCCTGGTTCGTGGAGGCCCGTTCGGCGCGCGACGCGGCCCGACGCGACTGGTTCGTCTGGGCCGACCCCGCACCCGGCGGCGGCCCCCCGACGAACTGGACCGCGTCGTTCACCGAGGCGTCGGCGTGGGAGTGGGACGAGGCCACGGGGCAGTACTACCTGCACCTGTTCCTGCCCGAGCAGCCCGACGTGAACTGGGCGAACCCCGACCTCGTCGACGCGCAGCACGACGTGCTCCGGTTCTGGCTCGAGCGCGGCGTCGACGGGTTCCGGATGGACGTGCTGAACGCGATCGGCAAGGACCCCGAGCCGACCGACGTCCCCGACCGTCTGCTCGGCCTGCCCCACGTCGTGCTCACCCACCACGAGACGGCGATGCCCCTCATCCGCGAGATCCGTCGCACGGTCGACACCAACGCCAACCCCGGCGGCGCCGAACGGTTCGTCGTCGGCGAGATCGTCACCGGCGACCTCGACGTCCAGTCGAGTTACCAGGGCGACGGCGACGGCGTGCACTGCGCCGTCAACTTCGCCTCGGTCTGGGCGCCGTGGGACGCCGACGCCTGGCGCACGTTGATCGCGGGGACCGAGGCGGCCTACGCCCACGACGGGCCCCGCTGGCCGTCGTGGGTCCTGTCGAACCACGACGTCGTTCGCGCCCGGACCCGGTTCGGCGGCCGCGAGGACCGCGCCCGAGCGGCGGCCGTGCTGCTGCTCACCCTGCGGGGGACGCCGTTCCTCTACCAGGGCGAGGAACTCGGCCTCGAGGACGCCGAGGTGCCCGCGGACCGCGTCGTCGACCCGGGTGGGCGCGACGGCTGCCGGGCGCCGATCCCGTGGACCGACGCCGCCGGCCACGGTTGGGGCGACCCCGCGTGGCTGCCGTTCGCGCCCCTCGCCGCCGAACGGTCCGTCGCCCGCCAGACCGCCGACCCGCTGTCGGTGCTGGCGCTGTTCCGGGCCCTGCTCGCCGAGCGGCGGTCGTCGCCCGCCCTGCAGCTCGGTCGGCTCGACCTGCTCGACGCGCCCGACGGCGTGCTCGGGTTCCGACGCACGCACGGCGACGACGTGCGCATCGTGTGGGTCGCCTTCACCGACACGCCCGCGACCGTCGAGCCCGGCGGCACCGTCCTCCTGGCCTCCGACCGCGCCGGCGAGGGCGACGCCTTCACCGGCGAGCTCCGAGCGGCCGGCGCGGTGATCGTGGCGCCGTGAGCGGCTTCGTCGTCCGCGGTGCGACCGTGATCGACGGCACCGGTGCGCCCGGCGTCGTCGCCGACGTCGCGGTCGACGGCGATCGCATCGTCGCGTTCGACGCCCTCGACGCGACCGGGGCGGGAGACGGGCCCGGGCCCGGTGCCGGCGACCCGGTCGAGGTCGACGGGCGAGGGCTGGTGCTCGCGCCCGGGTTCATCGACACCCACACCCACGACGACTTCGCCGTCCTGCTCCACCCCGACATGCACTTCAAGGCCGAGGGCGGCGTCACGACGTGCGTCGTCGGCAACTGCGGCATGGGCGCGGCACCCCACCGGTGGGGCCACGCCATGGGACGGGCGTTCCACCCGACGATGCACCTCGACCCGTGGGACGGCTACGCCGGCTACCTCGCTCGCGTCGACGAGGCCGCCCCGTCGGTCAACGTCGCGGCACTGGTCGGGCACGGCACCGTCCGGGCCGGCGCGATGGGCATGGACGAGCGGGCCGCGTCCCCCGCCGAGCTCGACGCCATGCAGACGGCCGTCGCCGAGGGCATGGCCGCGGGGTGCCTCGGCCTGTCGAGTGGCCTCATCTACCCGCCGGGTCGGGCCGCCGGCCTCGACGAGCTCGTGGCCCTCGCCGAGGTGGTCGCCGACCACGGTGGCCGCTACACCAGCCACATCCGCGACGAGGCCGACGGACTGCTCGACGCCGTCGACGAGGCGATCGAGATCGGGCGACGGGCCGGCGTACCCGTGGTGATCTCGCACCTCAAGGCGACCGGCCCCCAGAACTTCGGTCGGGTCACCGAGGCCCTGGCCCGCATCGACGCCGCCGGGCCCACCGTCGCCGCCGACCAGTACCCCTACACCGCCGGGTCGACGGTGTTGTCGGCGGTCGTCGACGGCAACCGGATCGGTGGCGCCGACCCCGACCGCACGGTGATCGCCTCGACCGCCGACCACCCCGAGTGGCACGGTCGCTCGCTCCGGCAGCTCGCCGCGGTCTTCGGTGTCGATCCGTCCGAGGCGGCCGCCCGCGTGCTCGACGCCGAGCCCGCCGCCACCGTCGTGCTCCACGTGATGGACGAGACCGACGTCCGCACCGTGATGGCCCACCCCGGGATCATGATCGGCTCCGACGGCATCCCCTCGATCGAGGGCCAACCCCACCCCCGCCTCTACGGCACGTTCGCTCGCGTGCTCGGGCACTACGCCCGCGATCTCGGGGTCCTCACGCTCGAGGAGGCGGTCCACCGCATGACCGGCCGATCGGCCGCCGTGTTCGGGCTCACCGACCGGGGCGTGATCCGGCCGGGCGCCCACGCCGACCTGGTGCTCTTCGACCCCGAGACCATCGTCGACCGGGGCACCTACGACGACCCCAAGCAGCGACCGGCCGGCATCCGGGGCGTCTGGGTCGCCGGCGTCCGGGTCGTGGGCGACGACGGCCTCCACACCGGCGCCCGCCCGGGCCGGACCCTGCGGGCCTGACCCGTCAGCGGGCGGTGGCGGCCCCAGGCGCGCTTCGACTCCGACCGGAGCCGACGCGCGCCCACAGCGCGCTTCAACTCCCATCGGAGCCGACGCGCGCCCACAGCGCGCTTCGACTCCGACCGGAGCCGACGTGCCCGGGCCGGTCGCGGGTCAGCGGGCGGTGGCGGGTTGCCCGAGCGGCGGCGCGTCGGCGGCCGGTGCGGTGTCGCGGGGCGTCGAGCGGATGCGCCACGCAGCCAGGACCGCCATGCAGGCCAGGATCGCGCCGACGACGTAGGCGGCGAGGAAGTCGGAGGCGACCTCGGTACCGCCGTAGATCGACGTCATCACGGCGATGCCGAACGCCGCACCGACCTGGAACATCATCCGCTGGGCGGCCGCGGCGACACCGAGGTCGGTCTCCTCGACCGAGTTGGACAGCGTGGCGGTGAGCGTCGGCTGCGACGTGCCGTTGCCGATGCCCTGCAGGACCAGGCCGCCGAGCACCAGTGCGACGATGCCTCGGTCGGTGCCGATGCCGATGGCGACGAGGGCGAGCGCGATGGCGATGGTGCCGAAGACCGCCACGCTGCGCTCGCCGATCCTGCCGGCGAGCGACCCGCCGACCGGCGAGGTGGCCGAGAACGACGCGGGCCGCAGCAGCATCAGCAACGAGGTGAACGACACCGAGTAGCCGAACGTCGACTGCAGCAGGAGCGGGGCGAGCACGAACCCGCCCATGTAGCCGGCACCGGAGAACAGCGACCCGAGCATGGCCGGGGTGAAGTTGGGGCGGCGGAACATCGACAACGGGAGGAGCGGGAAGGCCACCCGGGACTCGACCCAGCAGAACGCGGCGACCCCGACCACGCCGATGCCGGCGGCACCGAGCACGAGCGGGTCGGCACCACGGTCGGGGACCTGGTTGACGGCGAGCATGATCCCGCCCGCGCCGAGCGCGAGGGTCAGCGAGCCGGGGATGTCGAAGCCGACGTCGGTCCGGCGGGTCGTCTCGCGGAGCACGAGGAACGCAGCGAGGACCGGCACGATCGACAGCACGGCCTGGATCCCGAACATCGGGCGCCAGCCCACGGCGTCGATCAGCGGGCCGCCGATGACGAGGCCGATGGCGGGCGAGCCGGCGGCGACCAGCGACCACCACCCCATCGCCTTGGCCCGCTCGGTCGGCGCGTGGACCGAGTTGATGAGCGCCATCGACGCCGGGATGGTGGCGGCGCCGACGACGACGGCGAGCCCGCGCAGCGCGATCAGGGAGTAGGGGTCCCACGCCAGCGTCGTGAACGTGGTGACGACCGTCGACGTGGCGAACCCGGTCAGGAAGACCCGGCGGTGCCCGTAGAGGTCGCCGAGCTTGCCGAGGATCGGCAGGGCCACGGCCGAGGCGAGCAGCGGACCGGCGATGACCCAGGCGACGCTGGCTGCGATCGCGCCGATCGGCAGGCCGCCGGCCTGTCCGCGCTGCAGGCGCGACATGATCGCGGCGTAATCGCGGCGCGTGTCGTCGTCATTGGCGGGGCT
>JBHIXO010000234.1:0-6950 GCA_041984725.1 Acidimicrobiales bacterium
CGCGACATCACCGCCCGCCTGACCCGCGCCCACGGCGCCTTCTGGATCCTGACGGTGAGCTGTGGCACCTACGCGGCCAGCAACCTCACCCGCGCCGCCCTGCCGGACCACCCGATCGGGGAGGTCCTCCAGGCTGGTGCATCCCTGCTGCTCCTGCTCGCCGGCGCCGTGTTCGTGCGGCGCATCCGTCCTGGGCACGGCCCACGGGTGGTGCTGGACGGGCTCATCGTGGGCCTCGTCGCCGCACTTGCGCTTCGCGAGGTGGCGGTCGCCACCGGCAGCCCGGCGCTCGGGGAGTCCGGCGCGTCGGTCCTCGTCGTGGTCGGCCTGGTCGGCACCAGCATGTGGCTGCGCGTGGTCGCCTCCGACCCGCGCGAGGCTGGCCCTCGCAAGGCCCTGAACCTCGGCCCCACCTTCGCCCACGCCATCGAACAGGTCGCCGGCCCCGGCCATGGCGGGCACGGCCCGGGGTGACACGAAGGCGGCCGCCTCGACGTCGTGGACACCGGCGTCGACGAGCGCAGCGACGAGGGCCAGCCGGTCGGCCACGGTGACGGGCAGCTCGGGCTGCAGCCCGTCGCGGGGCCCGACGTCGCGGATGGAGATGGACTCGGGGAGGTCCCAGGACACGACTACACCGGGGGCACGCCGTGGCGGCGTTCGGTCAGCTCGCGTCGCCGGGTGCCGGCGGCGGCGAGGCGGCGGACGATCTCGGCCCGCAGTGCCGACGGCGGGACGACCGCGTCGACGACGAGCTCGGACGCGAGGCGGAGCAGGTCGACGTCCTCCTCGTAGATGCGCACCTGCTCGGCGACGAAGGCGTCGCGCTCGGCCTCGTCGTCGATGGCGGCGATCTTGTTGGCGAACACCGCGTTGACGGCGGCGTCGGGGCCCATGACCGCGATCTTCGCGGTGGGCAGCGCGATCGTCGCGTCAGGATCGAACGCCGGCCCGCACATGGCGTAGAGCCCGGCGCCGTACGCCTTGCGAACCACGACGCACAGCTTGGGGACCGTCGCCTCGGTGATGGCGGTGACCATCTTGGCGCCGTGGCGGATGATGCCCTGGGCCTCGACCTTGGTGCCGATCATGAACCCGGGCACGTCGGCGAGGAACACGAGCGGGATGTTGAAGGCGTCGCAGAGCCACACGAACCGCGAGGCCTTGTCGGCCGAGTCGACGAACAGCACGCCGCCGAGGTGCGAGGGGTTGTTGGCGACCACGCCGACCGGCCGACCCTCGACGAGACCGAGCCCGCAGATGAGCTCGCGGGCGAACAACGGCTTGTACTCGAAGAACGACTCGGAGTCGACGAGGCCGTCGACGAAGGCGTGCATGTCGAACGCCACCGACTCGTCGGCGGGGACCACGTCGTCGGCGAGTGCATGCGCGGGGGCCACCGCCTCGTAGCGGGGAGGTTGCTCGCGCCAGTTCGACGGGAAGTACGTGAACCACGCCCGCGCCTGGTCGAGGGCATCCTCGTCGTCGACGGCGAGCGCGTCGCCGCACCCCGACACGGTGGCGTGCATACGCGCGCCACCCATCTCCTCGAGGGTCGTCTGCTCGCCGATCACCTTCTCGGCCATGCGGGGCGAGCCGAGGTACATGGACGCGTTCCCCTCGACCATGAACACGACGTCGCAGAAGCTCGGGATGTATGCGCCGCCGGCCGCCGACGGACCGAACAGGCAGCAGATCTGGGGCACGCGACCGGAGAGACGGATCTGGTTGGCGAAGATCCGACCCGCACCCCGACGCCCCGGGAAGAGCTGCACCTGGTCGGTGATACGGGCGCCGGCCGAGTCGACCAGCCAGAAGATCGGCAGGTCGTGGGCGAGGGCGTACTCGCTCGTCCGGATCATCTTCTCGACCGTCCGGGCGCCCCACGAGCCCGCCTTCACCGTGGGGTCGTTGGCGACGACGCACACGCGGCGGCCGTCGATGGTGCCCGTGCCGGTCACCACGCCGTCGGCCGGGAGGTCGTCGGTGCCGTCGAGCGTGGGGCTGACGTTCGCCAGGAGCGAGTCCTCGAGGAACGAGCCCTCGTCGAGGAGCAGGGCGAGCCGGTCGCGCACGAACAGCTTCCCCTGGGCCTCGAGCTTCGGCCCGACCCGCTCGAGATTGCCGGCGAGCGCCCGCTCGGTGGCCGCGACGACGCCGGCGAGGGGTTCGGGCTGCTCCTGCACATCCCCGATCTTGCCCCCTGAGCGGACGTCGCGACGATCGCACGCCGCCCGCGGTTCGGTCAGGCCCGACGGATGGCGAGGATCGCGGTGTCGTCGGTGACCGGCTCGGTGGCGAAGTCCTTGGCCGCCTCGAGCAGGGTCTTGCACAGCACGTCGGGCGGGACGCCGGGGTCGCGGCGCAGCGTGTTGGCGACGCGCTCCTCGCCGAAGAACTGGTCGCCGGCCCGGGCCTCGGCGAGGCCGTCGGTGTAGAGCAGCACGAGATCGCCGCTCTCCATGTCGACCTCCTTCGAGTGGTAGTGCGAGTCGGGCGCCAGCATCAGCAACGGTCCCGTCGCCCGGAGCGGACGGACCTCCTTGTTGTGCCACAGCCACCCGGCCGGATGGCCCGCCGAACACACCCGCAGGGTCCCGGAGTCGGTGTCGAACACGACCACGCAGAGCGAGATGAACTCCTCGACGCGCTCGAGCGCCGACATCTGCGCGTTCAGTTCCTCGAGCGCCTGGGCGGGGTCGCGGTACTGGCGCAGGAACACCCGCAGCAGGTACTTGGCCTGGAACGCGGTGATCGAGGCCTCGATGCCGTGGCCGGTCACGTCGCCGATCACCGCTGCGATGCGCGACGGCGACACGCGGAACACGTCGTAGAAGTCGCCGGCCATCATGCCGGAGCCCGGCTCGTAGACCCGGCCGAGCTCGAACCCGGGGAAGTCGGGCAGCTCGTCGGGGGCGAGGCGGGCCGCCCACTTCTTGGGGGCCAGCTCCTCCTGGGAGAGGACCTCCTGGGCCTTGCGCTCGAGCTCGTTGCGGTCCTCGGCGATGCGGGCGACCTTGCGGAAGTCGCGGTTGTAGTAGAGCGACATGCCGACCGGCACCACGACCAGCCCGAACAGCGACAGGGCCTCGGGCGTGTCGATGACGCTCGCGATCCCGGCGGCGAGGGCGATGACGCCGTACAGGATCGCCGCGTGGAGCTCCTTGCGGAACTGAGCCCCGGCCAGGACGGCCTGGTCGGACGCGGGGCCGTGCTCGACCTGGAAGCGCTGCCAGCTCTGCTGGAAGCGCAGCGTGGAACGTCCCCACACCACGGTGGCGATCACCGCCGCGACGGCGACGATCGCGAGGATCGGTTGCTCCATGGGCCGCCGAGACTACCGAGGGCGCCCGACGCGTCCGTGGTGGACGCGTGTCAGCCCGGTGAGGATCCGTCCATCCTCGATCACTGTCATGGCATCTCAGTCCCTGCGACGCACGCGCAGCTTCAACGGCGTCGCGCCGAGGTCGAAGGCCTCGCGCAGGCTGCGCTCGAGGTACCGCACGTAGGTCTTGGGCAGTTCGCGGTTGGCGAAGACGGTGAACGTCGGCGGGTTCGTGGCGCCCTGGAGGGCGTACAGCACGCGGGCCCCGTGGGGCGCGGGCTGGGCCTGTTGGGCCCGCCGGAGCACGTCGTTCACGTCGCGCGTGGGGATCCGGGTCTCGTAGGCCTCGATCGCCGCCGCCAGGGCGGGGTGGAGGCGCTGGACGCCCTTCCCCGTGAGCGCCGACACCTTCAGCACCGGCGCCTCGCCGACGAAGTGGAGGCGCTGGCCGACCTGGCGGTCGGCGGCGGCCTTGGCCTCCTCGTCGGCGACCTCCCACTTGTTGAGCAGCACGATCACGGGACAGCCGGCGAGGTCGACCCGTTCGGCGAGGCGCTGGTCCTGGGCGGTGACGCCTTCGGTCGCGTCGATGACGAGGATGGCGATGTCGGCGTTGTCGACGGCCTGGAGGGCCCGGACGACGGAGTAGTACTCGGTGCCGTCGTCGACCTTGCTGCGCCGCCGCATGCCCGCGGTGTCGACGAAGCGGATGATGCCCTCGGGGGTCTCGACGACCGTGTCGACCGTGTCGCGGGTGGTGCCCGGCATGTCGTGGACGATCGAGTGCTCGCCGCCCGTCAACCGGTTGAAGAGCGTCGACTTCCCCACGTTCGGGCGGCCCACGATCGCCACGGCGATGGCGTCGTCGTCGAGCGCACCATCGGCCGGGGCCTCGTCGCCCGGTTCGGGGAGTCCGGCCACGAGCTCGTCGAGTAGGTCGGCCGAGCCGTTGCCGTGCAGGGCGCTCAGGGCGATCGGGTCGCCCAGCCCCAGGTCGAGGAACTCCCAGATGAGGTGTTCGCGCCGGGAGTCGTCGATCTTGTTGACGACGACGCGCACGGGCTTGCCCTTGCGGCGCAGGACCGCGGCGGCGAGCGCATCCTCCTCGGTGACACCGGTCGTGCCGTCGACGACGAACAGGACGGCGTCGGCCGCGTCCATGGCGTCCTCGGCCCGGCGCGACACCTTGGCGTCGAGCTCGGTGCCGCCGGGCATCCAGCCGCCGGTGTCGACGACCTCGAAGGTCCGCCCGGCCCACTCGACCTCGACGACCTTGGCGTCGCGGGTGACGCCGGGCCGCTCCTCGACGATCGCGGTGCGCCGGCCCGCGAGCCGGTTCACCAGCGTCGACTTCCCGACGTTGGGCCGGCCGACGACCGCGACCCGGTGGAGGCGCGTGCCGGGGGTCAACGCAGGGCCGCCCGCAACGAGAGGCCGTCCGTCGGGACGATCTCGACGGGCCGGGGCAGGTCGGCCACGGTCATGCCGTCGAGGAACTGGTCCCGCGAGAGGCAGACGTCGGGGAGCAGGTAGCGGTGCCCCGGCGGCTCGGCGTCGAGCACGCGGGCGACGTCCTCGCCGACCATCAGGCCCGTGACCGCGATGTTGCCGCCGAAGAAGCGGTTCTCGACCTCGCACACGCGCACGTCGTCGCGATCGAGGCCGTCGAGCAGCGGTCGGAGCACGCGGGCACCGTACGGCGCCGTGAGGATGGCCACGGGCGCGTCGCGCCGGGGGCCGAGCTGCACGGACGTCGCCGGCGCTGCGTCCCCGGCCGCGCCCGAGCCGCAGGCCGTGCCGGTCGTGCGCGGGGCGCGGTAGCCGTCGGCCGGGGCGCCGTCGACCCACGCGAAGAAGCCGGCAGCGGGCGCGGTCGGGGTGTCGGCCACGCCGGAGAACTCGGCCTCGAAGGTCCGGGCCATGCCGATGCCGTCCTCGTGCATGGCGAAGCCCTCGTAGGTCTCGGCGGCGGGGAACGGGCGCCCGGCGAGCAGGTAGTACTCGTCGGCCGCGAACACGAGGCGGTGACCGAGCACGGTCCGGTAGACGTCCTGCCAGTCCTCGACCAGGTCGACGACGGTGGCGGCCTCGGCGACGGTGTGGAACCGCATGCGAGGCTCGTTCGAGTGGTCGCTGATCCCGAGCGGCACGACGGCGAGGCTGGCGAGCTCCGGGTACTCGTCGAGCACCCCGGCCAGCGTGTCGGCCAGCACCGCGCCGTCGTTGAGGCCCGGGCACACGACGATCTGACCGTGGACGGTCACGTCGTGGTCGAGCAGCGCCCGCAGCCAGCGCAGGCTGGTCGCGCCCCGACGGTTGCGCAGCATGTCGGCCCGCACCTCGGGGTCGGTGGCGTGGATGCTGACGTAGAGCGGGCTCAGGCCCTCGGTGAGCACGCGTTCGAGGTCGAGTTCGGTGAAGCGGGTGAGCGTCGTGAAGTTCCCGTAGAGGAACGACAGGCGGTAGTCGTCGTCCTTGAGGTAGAGGCTGCGGCGCATGCCGGGTGGCAGTTGGTAGATGAAGCAGAACTCGCAGTGGTTGTCGCAGGTCTGCACCTCGTCGAAGATCGCCGCGTCGACGTCGGCGCCGAGGGGCTCCCCCGGCGCCTTGGTCACGACGACCGCCTGCTCGAGGGCGCCACGACGCACGTCGAGGGACACCTCCGGCTCGTCGACCAGGAGGCGCCACTCGATGACGTCGCGCGGGCGCACCCCGTCGAGCGCCAGGATCTCGTCCCCGGGGACGAGGCCGGCGCGGTCTGCGGGTGACCCGGGCGCGACCGCGAGCACGCGGGGCAGGTTCACCGGCGACACGCTACCGCCGAGCCCGCTCCCGTCCCCCACCGGCAACTCGTGACGTTCGGTCCGCGTCACCGACCTACCGTGCGACGCGTGGGCCTCACGATCGAGTCGATCCGCACCGGTGACGAGGCGCAGCGCCACGAACTGCGCCGGCAGGCGTTCGACCACCGCCGTCCGTTCGACCCCGACTCGCCCGGTCTGCCCGCCGACCGGGTGGTGTGCGCCTACGAAGGCGACCGCATGGTCGGGGCGGTCGTCGCGCTCCCGTTCGAGATGGCCTTCGGTGGCGCGCTCCTACCGTGCGCCGGCGTGTCCGGCGTGGTGGTCGCACCGGAGGCCCGTGGCCGGGGCGCGGCCCGGGCGATGCTCGAGGAGAGCCTGCGCCGCATGGTCGAGCGGGGCGAGACGATCGCCGGCCTCTACCCGACGACGGCCACCCTCTACCGCAGCGTCGGCTTCGAGGTCGCCGGACGCTGGACCCGGCGTGCCCTCCCGCTCGACGCGCTCCCCCGCGGGCACGACGACCTCGACTGGCGGCGCGTCGAGTTCGACGACCCGGCGATCCGGGCGTGTGCCCAGGCCCTGACGCCGCACTGGGACGGCTGGTACCGCCAGGACGACCTCATGTGGGACGGGTTCGCCCACCGGCTCCGGGTCGACGCCGAGTCCGCCAACGTCTTCGCCTACGTCGGCGACCGCGCCGGGCGTCCCGCCGCGGCCCTCGTCTACCGGTACGAGTCGCCCGAGGGGTCGTCCACCGCGATGTACGACCTCTCGGTCGACCTCCTCGGCGCCGTCGACGGTGCCGCCGTCGCCTCGGCCCT
>JBHIXO010000235.1:0-6950 GCA_041984725.1 Acidimicrobiales bacterium
ACGGCGAGGACGAAAAGCGTCCAGAAGCCGGCGCCGCGGCCGATGGTCTGCGGGCCTTCGAGGCGGGCGAGCCAGCGCGCCAGCGCCGAGCGCCGGGCGAGCGGGGCGCGGTCGACGAGGCTCTCGATCATGCGCTCGGCCCGGGCCGTGTCGGCGGGCATCGTCCACTCGTAGACGGGGACGGCGACGGCCTCGGCACCGGTCCGGCGCACGGCCTCGGCCAGCGGCTCGCCGGACGCACCGTCGAGCTGCACGACGACGCGCTTGCCAGCGACGCCGATCTCCGCGAGGTGGTCGACCATCTCGGCCGCCCAGCCGTCGGGCGTCTGCCAGTCGACCTCGAGCCCGTTGGTCACCGCGGCCCCGTGGGCCTTCGGGCCGCGGGCGATCACCCGCGAGGTGCGGAGCGCGGCGAGCAGGGCGTCGGCGAGGCCGAGCGACTCGGCGGCCTCGAACCAGGCGCGGACCCCGATGCCGGTCGTGAGCAGCGTGTAGTCGGGCGGTTCGTCCACCACGGCGCGGGTGGCGTCGGCCAGCGCGGCGTCGGCGACGAGCGGGTGCGTGCGGATGGTCGGCGCGTGGACGACGGTGGCGCCCTTGCGTTCGAGCAGCTCGATCTGTTCGTCGGCGCGCCGGAACGCGGTCACCCCGATCGTGAAACCGGTGAGCGGTCCGGGAGCCTTCCTGGGCACGGGGACGATGGTCGCGGGATCCTGTTTCCGGACCGTTTCCGCACTACGAAGATGACGCGAGTGTGACGCGGATCTCACCGTCGACCACGGCGACCCCGTGGACCCCGATCGAGAGCGCCGGGTCGGTGGTGCAGCGGCCGTCGGCGAGCAGGTAGCGGTGCTTGTGCAACGGCGAGGCGACGTACCACTCGTCGCCGGACTCGCCCGGCACGGTGCCGAGCAGGCCCCGCGCCAGGACGTTGGCGCCGGTGGCGGGGTCGCGGTTGTCGACGGCGTGGACGGTGCCGTCGTCGAGGCGGAACAGGGCGACCTGGCGGCCGGCGACGAGGGCGGCGACGCCCCGCTCGACGTCGAGTTGGTCGACGTGGCAGACCGCGACCGGTCCGGGGGCAGCGGTTCGGGAGTTCGCGGGCCGGGGCTCGGTGACGGTCATCGGATCTCCACGAGGGTGTCGGCGCCGGCGACGACCCCGACGAGCTCCTCGGGTCGGGCCGGGCGGGGCTGGCCCCGCTCGGTGACCATGACGATCTCGGGGTCGGCGGCGTCGGGGGCGTTGACGAAGGTCTGGAACCGGGCCAGCCGGGCGGGGTCGGCGAGGGTCGCCGCCCACTCGCACTCGTAGGTGTCGACGTGCCGGGCGATCTCGGCGTCGAGCTCGCCGGCCACGCCCAGGGCGTCGTCGAACACGACGGCCCGGACGTGGTCGAGCGCCGCCTCCACCCCGCCGAGCTCGGCGGCGAGGCCCTCGAACCACACCGAGGTGCGCTGGAGACGGTCGGCGGTGCGGATGTAGTAGGCGAGGAAGCGGTCGATCGCGAGCACGAGCGTGGCGTCGTCGAGGTCGGTGGCGAGCAGGGTCGCGTGCCGGGGGGTCTTGCCGCCGTTGCCGGCGACGTAGAGGTTCCACCCCCGCTCGGTGGCGATCACGCCCACGTCCTTGGACTGGGCCTCGGCGCACTCCCGGGTGCACCCGCTCACGGCGAACTTCAGCTTGTGGGGTGCCCGCAGGCCGCGGTAGCGCTCCTCGATCGTGATGGCCATCGACACCGAGTCCTGCACGCCGTAGCGACACCAGGTCTCGCCGACGCAGCTCTTCACCGTGCGGACGGCCTTGCCGTAGGCGTGACCCGACTCCCCGCCGGCGTCGATGACCCGCTGCCAGATGGCGGGGAGCTGCTCGAGGCGGGCGCCGAACAGGTCGATGCGCTGGCCGCCCGTGATCTTGGTGTAGAGGTCGAACTCCTCGGCGATCTCGCCGAGCGCGATGAGTTGACGGGGGGTGATCTCCCCGCCGGGCACGCGGGGCACGACCGAGTACGTGCCGTTCTTCTGCATGTTGGCGAGCGAGTGGTCGTTGGTGTCCTGGGTCTCGCCCTGGCCGGGGTCGAGCACGTACCCGTTCGACCGGCTCGCGAGGATCGACGCCACGGTCGGCCGGCAGACCTCGCAGCCGCCGCCGGTGCCGTGGGCGTCGAGCACGGCCCGCCAGGTCGTGTGGCCGTGGATGCGGATGAGGTCGAACAGCGCCTGACGGCTCATGGCGAAGTGGTCGCACAGCGCGTCGCTCACCTCCTCCCCCATGGCCCGGAGCTCGTCCTTCAGCAGGCCGGTGACCATCGGGACGCAACCGGCGCAGCCGGTGCCGGCGGCCGTGCACGCCTTGAGGTCGTCGACCGTGCGGGCGCCGCCGGCGATGGCCGAACGCAGGGCGCCGGCGTCGACGTTCTCGCACGAGCACACACCCGCGCCGTCGGGGAGCGTCCCGGTCTCGCGGGGTCCCGACTGGGGCGCGACCCACGACGACAGGTCGTCGGGCGTGTCGATCTCGCCGAGCGCCATCATCCGCAACTGCTGGTAGTCGGCGGCGTCGCCCACCAGCATCCCGCCGAGCAGGCGGCCGGTTTCGGGGCACCGGACGAGACGCTTGGCGATGCCGGCGCCGGCGTCGACCCAGGTCAGGACGTCGCCCGACGCGAAGGCGTCGCCGAAGCTGGCGACGTCGACGCCGAGCAGCTTGAGCTTGGTCGACAGGTCGGGGGTGGTGAAGCGGCGCTCGGCGCCGTCGGCGGGCTCCGGGGTCAGGCGGCCGGCGACGACGCGGGCCATGTCGTAGCCGGGGGCGACGAGGCCGAGGCATCGGGTCGACCCGTCCGGGCCGGGCACGGCGGCGACCTCGCCGATGGCGCTGATGGCCGGGTCGCTGGTGAGCAGGTGGTCGTCGACCACCACGCCGCCCCGCTCGCCGACGGTCAACCCGCAGTCCCGGGCGAGGCCGTCGCGGGGCCGGATGCCGGCCGAGAACACGACGATGTCGGCGGGGACGGGGTCGCCGTCCTCCCGCTCGAGCGTGCACACGGACCCCACCCCACCGGGCCCCACCCCACCGGGCCCCACCCCACCTGACCCCACCCCTTCGTTCTGGGCCCACGATCGGAGCGCCTGCGCTCCGATCGTGGGCCCAGAACCATGCTCGTGAGGGTGGTCGGTGCCGGTGAGGGCGGTCGTGCGGACGTCGGTGTGGACGGTGATCCCCAGCTCCTCGATGCGGCGGCGCAGGACCCCGGAGGTCGTGTCGTCGAGCTGGACGGGCATGAGCCGGGGCGCCATCTCGACGACGTGGGTCTCGAGACCGAGGAGGCGCAGGGCGTTGGCCGCCTCGAGGCCGAGCAGGCCGCCGCCGACGACCACGCCGCTGCGGACCCACGGTTGCTCGGCGTGGGCCCGGATGGCGGCGAGGTCGTCGAGCGTCCGGTAGACGAACGTCCCGGGCCGGTCGTGGCCCGGGATCGGCGGCACGAACGGGGCCGAGCCCGTGGCGAGCACGAGGTGGTCGTAGGGCTCGACCCGCCCCCCGGAGGTGGTGACGGTGCGGGCGTCGCGGTCGACGGCGACGACCTCGTCGCCCGCAACGATGGTGACGCCGTGGGCGTCGGCGAAGCCCGGCGCGACCAGGCCGAGCTCCTCGGGTTCGGCCCCGTCGAACACCGCCGACAGGTGGACGCGGTCGTAGGCGCCGACCGGTTCCTCGCCGAACACGGTGATCGACCAGGCCTCGTGGCCGCCCCGGGCCACGAGCTCCTCCAGCAGCTTGTGGCCGACCATGCCGTGGCCGACGACGACGAGGCGGGGACGCGGGGCTGCGGTGGGCATGCCGTCACCATCGCCGCCCGCTGTTGCCCGGCAGTTGCCCGCCTGTGACACGTCGTGGACCAGCGACGCCGCCGCCGGCCCGATCGGTTGTGCGTCTCCTCTCAGCCCGCGGACCCGTCGTGAGAGGCGCGCCGGGAGGGACCCGGCCGGCACGGCCGTAGCGTTCGGTCGATGCAGAGCTTCCGGTGCCCCAGCTGTGAGCAGTTGCTCTTCTTCGCCAACTCCCGGTGCACGTCGTGCGCCACGGAGGTCGCCGTCGACCCCGACCGCCGCGCCATGGTCGCGGTCGGGCCCGACCGTCCCCGCTGTGCCGACGCCACGGTCGCCGCCTGCAACTGGACGGCGCCCGTCGCGGGCGAGCGGTGCATCTCGTGTGCGACCACGCGCACCCGTCCCGCCGACGACGACGCCGAGGGCCTCGCCGCGTGGGCCGACGTCGAGCGGGCCAAGCGCCACCTGCTCTTCCAGGTGCTCGGGCTCGGGCTCGCGTTCGACGACCTCGCGTTCGACCTGCTCTCCTCGGCCCACGGGCCGGTCACGACGGGGCACGCCGACGGCGTGGTCACGCTCGACCTGGCCGAGTCCGACGACGCCCACCGCGTCGGCGAGCGCGAGCGACTCGGCGAGCCCTACCGGACGGTCCTCGGCCATCTGCGCCACGAGGTCGGCCACTACTTCTGGATGACGCTGATCGACCGCGCCGGCCGCCACGACGCGTGCCGCGCCGTGTTCGGCGACGACCGCGCCGACTACGCCGACGCCCTCGAGGCGCACTACGCGTCCGAGCCCCCGGCCGACTGGCAGGACCGCTTCGTCAGCACGTACGCCACCGCCCATCCGTGGGAGGACTGGGCCGAGACCTTCGCCCACGTGCTCCACATCCGCGACACGCTCGAGACCGCGGCGGCCTACGGCGTGACCGTCGCCGGCCCGAAGGGGTCGGGTCCGGGCTGGTGGTCGTCGCCGGTCGCGGCGGTGGCCGAGGACGAGGCCGGCGGAACGTTCCGCGACCTGCTCGACGACTGGTTCCCGCTGACCTACACGCTCAACGCGATCAACCGGTCGATGGGCGCCGACGACCTGTACCCGTTCGTGCTCTCGCCCGCCGTCATCGACAAGCTCGCCTTCGTCGACCGCGTCATCGCCGACGCCGTCGCCTGACCCCGCCGTTCCTGCTTCTGGCAGGACGAGCGGAACGGTCTCAGGGCAGGCGGCGGAGCACGGCGACCTCGGGGAGGTCGTCGACGGCGCCGAACCCGTGGTCGGTCAGCCAGCGCACGACCACCAGGCAGCGCCACGCCCACCACGCTCGGATGTCGTCGCGGTCGACGTCGCCGCCGTAACCGGCGAGCACGTCGTCGAGATGCTCCTCGTGGGCCAGGGTCAGGGTGGCGAGGTCGAACAGCGGGTCGCCCCGGCCGGCCTCGGACCAGTCGATGATCCCGGTCACCTCGTCGCCGTCGACGAAGACGTGCGTCAGTTGCAGGTCGCCGTGGGCGAACACCTCGGGTCGGGGCACGAGCGCCCGATCCGCGAGGCGCCGGTTGCGCTCGACGACGTCGGTCGGGAGCACGCCGCCGGCGAGGAGCGCGTCGCACTCCGAGTCCAGTCGCGCGCGGCGGGCGTCGAGGGTCGTCCCCGACCACGACGGCAGCTGCGAGTCGTGGAGCCGGCGGACGGCGGCACCCGCCGCCCGCCACGCCGCCGGCGATGCCGCCGAGGGCTCCTCCAGTCGACCGAGCGCCCGCCCGGGCAGCGCGCCGAGGGCCAGCGCCGGCGGTCGGTGCCAGCGCACCTCGGGCGTCGGGACCGGCGCCGCGGCCATGGCGGCGACCTCGATCTCGTGATGCCGCGGATCGCCGTCGACCTTGACGAAGACGTCGCCGACCCGCAGCGTCGCCCGCTCGGCGTGGGCGACCACCACCTCGACCCCGTCCACCTCGACCCGGTTCGGCACAGTCACACCCGGCGCACGGCGAGCACCCGACCGCCGTCGTGGTCGACCACCAGGAGCCGGTCGCCGTCGGCCAGCAGGTGCTGTGGGTGCTCGATGCCGGTGAGGAAGGGTTCGCCGTCGTGGGGCTCGTCGCCGGGCGCGACCGGGACGGCGACGACCGCGCCGTCGACCCACAACGCGACGAGCAGCACCTCGTCGTCCCACGGGGCGATCGCGACCGACGTCGGCGTCGACCGCGGCGGGAAGAGCGCGTGGGAGCGCGGCGTCGACGCGCAGCGCGCCGCCGTCCCGCCGTACTCGGCCACCGGCGTGCGGTCGCCGATGCACCGGGGCCATCCGAAGTCGTCGCCGTCGGTCACGGCCACCAGTTCGTCCGGTGGCGGCGCGCCGTCGTAGGTGCCGTCGCCGATCTCGGTCACCCAGAGGGTGCCGTCGGGGCCGACGACGTGCGCGTACGCGTGCTTGAGGCCCGATGCGATCGACTCGGCCCCACCGGCGGCGTCGATGGCGAACAGCCGGCCTGACCCGTCCGCCGCGGCGTCGCCCTCGCGGTCGCCCGACGTGTTCCACAGCAGGCGGCCGTCGGGCGTGGTCGTCAGCGTGCCCTCGGAACGGCCGTTGAACGGCAGGTCGTCGGTGACGATCTCGCGGTCGCCACCGTCGAGGGGCCCGCGGGAGAGCGTCCGCTGCTCCATGACCCAGAGCTCGTCGTCGAACACGGCCACCCCGGTCGGCACGACGAGGTCGTCGAGCAGCACGTCGTGGGGGCCGTCGACCGGGTCGTCGCCGCGGCGCTCGACGTCGAGGTCGACTGTGACGACCTGACCGGTGCCGTCCCGCTCGCCGCCGGCGAGTTGCGCGACGAGCAGGCGGCCGTCGGGCGCGAGCGCGATCTGCGACGGCCGGTCGAGCCCGGTCACGACCTCCTCGACGACGAAGCCGTCCGGCACCTCGACGCCCTCGACCCCGCTCGCATCACCGGGAGCGGCGTCGTCCTCCGAACCGCACGACGCCAGGACGGCGAGCGCCAGCACGGCGCCGCCGATCGTGTTCCGGACGGCGGTGGAGGTCACCCGCCCGGGGTGCCGTCGGCCCGGGCGAGATGGGCCCGCACGGTCGCGAGCCACGCCTCGGTGTTCTCGTCCTGAGGG
>JBHIXO010000236.1:0-6931 GCA_041984725.1 Acidimicrobiales bacterium
CACCTCCACCCGCCCGTCGGGCAGCAGCGCGATCCCCCGCACGGTGCCGACGTTGATGCCGCGCATCTTCACCTCGGTGCCGCCATCGGTGAACATGCCCTGGCTCGACGTGGGGAACACGGCGGTGAGCTCGTAGGTGTCGTCGAACTCGCCACGCCCGTAGGCGAGCAGCACGAAGCCCACCGCTGCGCTGAACACGATGGCGGCCAGGCCGGCGAGGGCCAGGTGGCGGCGGGGCAGGTCGGCGTTCATCCGGTCAGGCTCACGGTGGTCGTCGTACCCCAGAAGACATAGGACAGCAGGAGGTTGGTGGTGATGACCACCACGATCGTGATGCGGATCGCCACGCCGACGGCCCGGCCGACCCCGGCGGGCCCGCCGGTGGCGTAGTAGCCGAAGTACCCGTGGATGAGGCCGACCTCGATCGCGAAGATCGCCACCTTGATCGCGCTGTAGAACACGTCGATCGTGGGCAGGTAGAGCCGGAAGTAGTAGTCGTAGAGCCCCGGTGAGGCGCCGAACAGCTCGGTGGTCACGAACCGGGTGCCGAGGAACGACGCGAACATCGCCACCAGGTAGAGGGGCACCAGGGCCATGACCAGGGCGACGATGCGGGTGGAGACCAGGTAGACGATGGACGGGATCGACATGACCTCGAGCGCATCGATCTCCTCGGAGATCCGCATGGACCCGATCTCGGCCGTGAACGATGCCCCGACCTGGGCCGACAGCGCGACGCCGGCGATCAGCGGGGTGATCTCCCGGGTGTTGGCCAGCGCGCCGACGATGCCGACGTAGGACTCGGCTCCTACCTGGGACAGCCCGGCGATGGCCTGCACACCGACCGTGGCACCCACCGCCAGCGCCATGGCCGCGACCACGAACACCATGCCTCCGCCCACCACGACGGCGCCGGCGCCGGCGACGATGTCGCTGGTGTGGCGCAGCACCACCCGCCGGAAGCGCAGGCGCACGACGACGTCGACGACGGCGTGCCAGAGCACCGTGGTCGCGAACAGCGCGAACGCACCCAGGCCGGCGAGTCGGGCCTCGACGGTCTCGGCCCGTCGGGCCAGGCGGCGCAGGCGCCGGCGAGGGAGCGGTGCGGCGACCACCATCAGAACAGCCGCTGAGGGACGAGGATCACGTACATCGACGTGATCACGTAGTTGACGGTGAACACGGCGAGCAGCGTGACGACCACGGCCTGCTTGACGGCGATGCCCACGCCGAGCGGGCTGCGGTCGCAGCTCATGCCTCGTTGGCAGGCAATGGCGGCGGCGATGATGCCGAAGATCCCGGCCTTGCCCATGGCGACGACGAGGTCGGACATGCGCACGAGGGCGGTGGCCCCGTTGAAGAAGGCGCCCGGGGAGACGCCCTGGACGATGACGGTGAAGAAGAACCCGCCCCCCACACCGCCGACGATGACCATCGACACGAGCAGGACGCCCACGGAGGCGGCGGCCCACAGGCGCGGGGTCACGAGCCGGCCGATCGGGTTGATGGCCATGACCTCCATGGCCGCCAGTTCGTCGCGGATGTTGCGGGCGCCGATGTCGGCGGTCATGGCCGACCCGCCGGCGCCGGCGATGAGCAGCGCGGCGGCGATGGGGGCCGCCTCGCGGATGATGCCGACGATGATGGCGGCGCCGGTGAAGGACTCGGCTCCCAACTGGCGGGTGAGCTGACCGATCTGCAGCGAGATGGTGGCACCCAGCGGGATGGCGATGAGCACCACCGGGGTGAGCGTCACGCTGACTAGGAACGCCGACTGCATGACGTACTCTCGCCACCAATGACGGACGTCCCAGGTGTGTCGGACGCCCTCGAGGGTGAGCGAGATGGTGCTGCCGGTGTCGGCCAGCAGGTTCGAGACGCGGCTCATCGCAACCCCGCCGGAGGGCGCTGCGCCGGCCCTCGAGTTCGCTGTGATGATCGACACATCTCGTTGTTTCCCGCCGGCGTCGTGCAAAGATGGATGGTTTTCTGTGGTCGCAGGATGGTACTCACGGGCGAGTTACGTTGCAACGCGACCGCATCGTTGTTTCGCCCAACGACCGGCGCAGGGCGGGGAAAGGGCGGCGCCGGCGGTCAGACCGTCATGACGCCGTAGTCGTCGATGTCTCGGGTCGCAGCAGGCCGATCACGTTCTTGAGCAGCACCGACTTGCCGGTGCCGGACGGGCCCATCACGGCGCTCACCTTGCCGCGGGGGATGTCGAAGGAGATGTCCTGCAAGACCGTGTGCGATCCGAAGCTCTTCGTCACGTTCCGCAGCGAGATCGCAGCATCCATGGTGCCTCCTCATCATCGACTTCCCTGTGGCGCCGCATCTCCCCCGACACCCTGACGTTGTTCGCCGCGCGGTGCCGAGTCCCCTTCCCTCGGCTCCGGCCGGGCACCGTCCGATGGCTCCGAGGTCGCTGTCGTTGCTCGACCGTCTGGCCTGGGCAGGGGACGATACAGTGGCATTGAGGTGTTGCACCGTATCGTGACCCAGGAGGTCCCATGACCATCACCGACTCGTCCCCGGCGTCAGGCGCCGCCACACAACCCGACCACCACGTCGTGATCATCGGCGCCGGCTTCGGGGGCATCGGCGCCGCCGTCGAGCTGGAGCGGGCCGGCATCGACGACTACGTGATCCTCGAGAAGTGGGATGGCCCCGGCGGCACGTGGCGGGCGAACCGCTACCCCGGGGTCGCCGTCGACATCCCGTCGCTGGTCTACAGCTTCAGCTACGAGCAGCGGGCCGACTGGTCACGGGTGTTCGCGCCGGGCGAGGAGCTCCTCGCCTACGCCGAGGACGTGGTGGACCGCCGGGACCTCCGGCGCCGGATGCGGTTCCACACCACGGTGGAGGAGATGACCTTCGACGAGACGGCGGATGTCTGGCACCTGTCGATCGTCGATGCCGACGGGGCTCGCGACATCAGCGCCCGTTACGTCATCAACGCCGTCGGCGCCCTCGAGCGCCCCGTGTACCCCGACATCGACGGCATCGACAAGTTCAAGGGCGCGATCCTGCACACCGCCCGCTGGGACCACAGCATCGACCTCACCGGCAAGCGGGTCGCCTGCATCGGCACCGGCGCCAGCGCCCTACAGGCCATCCCGGAGATCGCCGCCGACGTCGCCCACCTCGACGTGTACCAGCGCACGCCCATCTGGGTGGCGCCCAAGGCCGACATCGAGCTCGGCCTGCTGTCCCGGACGGTGCTCTCGGTGCCGCCCGTGCGCAACGCGGTGCGCGGCGCGGCCACCGCCTTCTTCGACGTGACGGCCAACGTCGTGTTCCAGCAGCGGCTGAAGCCGGTGCGCAGCGGCCTCGAGACGGCGCTGCGGGCCTGGATGCGGTCCCAGGTCGACGATCCCGAGACCCGCGAAGCGCTGATCCCGGACTACGGCTTCGGCTGCAAGCGCCCGTCGATGTCGAATACCTACCTGAAGACCTTCAACCAGGACAACGTCGACCTCATCACCACCCCCATCCGCGCCATCACGCCCACCGGCGTGCGCACCGACGACGGCGTGCTGCACAAGGCCGACGTGCTCATCTGCGCCACCGGGTTCCACGTGATGGGGGAGCAGGAGCCGGTTCCGTTCCCGATCCACGGCCGCAACGGCGTCGAGCTCGGGAAGTTCTGGCTCGAGAACCGGTTCCACGCCTACCAGGGCGTGAGCGTGTGCGGCTTCCCCAACCTGTTCTCGGTGGTGGGCCCCTACGGCTTCGTGGTCGGCTCGTACTTCTGGATGATCGAGTCCACGACCCGCCACGCCGTTCGGGTCATCGCCGAGGCCGACCGCCGGAGCGCCACGTCGGCCGAGATCCGCAAGGGGCCCCAGGACCGCTTCGTGCGTCGGTGCCGGGAGCGACAGGCCGAGAGCCCGCTGTTCGGCCCGACCTGTGCCACGTCGAACACCTACTACGTGAACTTCCAGGGCGACAGCCCGCTGCGGCCCTCGCTCTACGCCGAGATGTGGTGGGACAACCGCCACTTCCCCCTGACGCACTATCGCTACGCGACCCCGGTGCGCGAGCCCGCCGCTGGCACCTCCGGCCGGCGCGAGGCACTGGCCGGGGCCTGATCCGGCCGCCGGCGGAGGCGGCCGGTCGAGGGTGGGCCGGGAGCGCAGCGCTTCCCGGCCCACCCACCGTTCTCAGCTGGCCCGGGCGCCCACCAGCAACTCGTTCAGCTCGCCGTCGGCGCCGAAGAGGGCGTCGCGCCAGCGAGCCACGAGCTCTTCGGTGTCGCGGTCGTCGGGGTGGAAGCCGGGACGGTTGTACTCGACGAGCCGCAGGGCAATCTTGCGCCGGGCGAAGGGGGAGTTGCGCAGGTTGAGCAGACTCCCGACGAAGCGCAGCGGGTTGCGGGCGGCGCGGTCGGTGATCACGCTGCCGAGCAGGCTGCCGATGGCCACCGCGCCGAGCAGGCCGGTGAGCGCGTGCATGGTGCCCAGGCGGATGGCCTCGCTACCCACGCACTGGTCGTAGACGTCGTAGGCGACCGCCTTGTGCTCGCACTCCTCGAGGGCGTGCCACCGGAACAGGTCCTTCACGTGCTCGGGCAGGTCTTGGTCGGCGAAGGAGTCGTCCTCGAGGATCTGCTCGGCCAGCACGGAGGTGAAGTGCTCGGCGGCGGCGGTGATGGCGAGCTGCACCGACTCGGGCAGGAACCGCTGGAACAGGCCCATCGCCGCACCGGTGGCGCTGTCGACGAAGCGGGTCGGGTAGCCGAGCTCGCCGAGCACCTCGTTGAACCGGTCGTGCTCGCGCCCGTGCATCGTCTCCTGGCCGATGAAGCCGGCGACCTGGCGGCGCAGCTCGTCGTCGGTGATCTGGTCCCGGAAGTTGCGCACGGAGTCGACGAAGAACTGCTCGCCCTTGGGGAAGGTGGCGGACAGCACGGCCAGGATGTGGCTCTGGAGGATGTCGCCCTCCACGAAGTGCCGTGACAGCGGACCGTCGTGGTCGACGGCGATCCGGCGGGTCTGCACCGACCGGTCGAAGTCGGACGGTGTGGTGCGGGGCGGCTTGGAGACGGATGTCGGCATGAGGACCTCCACGGTCGGGTGGTGCGGCCGTGACACGGCCGCAGCGATGATACGCTAATGCTACAGTGTTCCACTGACTCGGCAACTGGAGGATTCCCCGATGTCACTCGATCTCTCGCGGACGCTGGACCGGGTCCAGGAACGTCAGTGGGCCTTGGCCGACATCGACTGGGACGCGCCGGGTGCCGAGCGCATCACCGATGAGCAGCGCCCGAAGCTGGCGGCCTTCATGGCCGACGTGGCCTGGATCGAACAGGTCGGCGCTCGGGCCTTCGCCGCCCTGGCCCGGCGGGCGCAGGACCCGACGCTGGCCGAGCTCTACCGGTACTTCCACGCCGAGGAGCAGCGCCACGCCAACGCCGAGATCGCCCTCATGCGCCGGTGGGGGATGCTGGACGGCGACAAGCCCCCCGAGCCCCACATCAGCATCCGCCTCGCCATGGACTGGCTGGATCGCTACGCAGACTCGCTCCCGTTGCCGGTGCTCGGGTCGGCCATCCCCATGCTCGAGGTCGCCCTCGACGGAGCGTTGCTCAAGTTCCTCACCGAGGAGGTCCCCGACCCGCTCTGTCAGGTGGTGTTCGACAAGGTGAACAACGACGAGTCGCGCCACCTGGCCGTGGGATACCACGTGCTCGAGGTGCTGGGCCGCGACCCGCTCCACGTCCATGCCCGCACCGTGGCGCGCGTCCTGCTGTCGCCCGCCGTGCTGACGTCCCTGCCCGCGGCCATGCCCCTCTTCGCCAACGCTCGCGACAGCGTCGTGGGCATGGGGCTGTCCGAGGAGAAGCTCTTCGAGGCCATGGCCGGCTTCGAGAAGCTCGGTGACCGCCGGCCGATCGTGCGTCGCAACCCCTCCTACCTGGCCCTCAAGGAGTTCGGGAAGATGGTGGCCGATCGCTCCCACCCCTACCACCTGTTGTCCGACGCCGTCAGCGGCCTCGTCGAGCACTATCCCCGCTGGATGCTGAAGGCGCCACCCTCCTGGGTCCACCAGCTCACCCCCCAGCCGGTCGTGTGACATGGCCCTCACCCCGTCACCCATCCGCGCGGTGCGCGCGGCGCGCGAGATGCCCGGCATCGTGGATTTCGAGGGGCCCGTGGTCGACGCGGCCGCGGCCGACCCCGAGCTCCTCGGCTCGGGACTCACCGCGTGCATCGGCACCGACCAGGCCATGGTGGACCTGGTCCCGGCACTGGTCGACGCCGGCTGCCGGATCAAGGTCTTCGAGGACCGGCCCCGCCTCGTCCTGCCCGACGGGCTCGGCCTGCCCGGCCGGGCCGGCACGGTCCGGGCGCTGGCCGGCGCCGCCGCACAGGTCCGTAGGGCGACCGCCGGCGTGCCGGCCCCGGCCCTCGTGCGCCGCGCGCTCGCCGACGAGCAGGTCCGCCTCGAGCGACGGGCGGGTTCGCTCCACCGGCACCGCCACCTGCACGATCGCTGGCTGCGCCGCCAGTTCACCCCGTCGCCCCACGACGATCGCCCCCCGCTCCACGGCGACGCGTTCTACCGGGTTCTCGGCAGCGGGCAGGTCCCGTTGATCAGCTGGCCGATCGCCAAGGTCACGGCGCACGGCGTGCGGACCTGCGACGGGCTCGAGCACCGCATCGACGCCATCGTCGTGGCCCGCTGAATTCGGCCCGCAGCTCGGGATCCGGGCCCGGGCTCCACGAGGAGCTCGACGGCCGGATCGGGGGCAGGCGCACCGGGAACTGTTGAACGAGGCAAACACCCAATCCGGCTGAGAACATACGAAAGGATTCCCGTGTCACCGAGCCCCGCACCCGAGATCGACAAGGACGCGCTGAAGGCGAAGTACCGGCGCGAGCGGGACAAGCGCCTCCGCCCGGACGGGAACGCCCAGTACCAACGC
>JBHIXO010000237.1:0-6883 GCA_041984725.1 Acidimicrobiales bacterium
CCCGGGAGCCGGCAGAAACCGTGTGGTCCACGAAGGACAGGCACGCTACGAGCCAAGCTCCCGGGCAACGACCAGAGTGACACTGAGGGGCACGCTACCGGCCCCGAAACGTGCGGCCGTTCTGGGGGAGGGTTCGCCGAAACGGCCGCAAGTTCGGGGGAGGGTCAGCCCGGGGGTGGGGCAATGTCCTCGTCGGGGCCGGCGCACACACCCCACAGGCCGCGCCCGGCATCGCGGGCCTCGGCCTCGGCGGCGACGAGCGTGGGGTAGAGGGCCTCGTTGTCGCCGTAGGTGACGGCGTCGGCGTAGCCCTGGGCGACGAGCTCGAGGTTGACGAGCAGGTCGTCGTCGGCGCGGTACACGTAGGCGAGCAGTCGGCCGAACTGGTCGCGGGGTTCGACGTCGCGTTCGAGCCGCACCTCGGTGCCCTCGGGGACGAGCGACTCGAGGAAGGCGCTCGCCTCGGCGCCATAGCACTGGACCGGACGCTCGGGGGCGACGGACTCGGGCGTGTCGACGCCGATGAGCCGGACCCGCTCCTCGGTGCCGCCGATCTCGACGTCGAGGGTGTCGCCGTCGACGAGGTGCGTCACGACGCCGAGGTCGGCGTCGGCCGGCGCGCCGGTGATGTCGTCGGACGCGCAGGCGGCCCCCCTCGAGACCGCGGCCGCGCACGCGATGGCGAGGATGGTGCGGCCGCCCCGGATCGGGGACCGGGACGGCGGACGCATCAGACCCGCTGGATGATGGTGCCGGTGCCCAGACCGCCACCGCAGCACATCGTGATGAGCGCGTTCTCCTTGTCGGCGCGCTCGAGCTCGTGGAGCGCCTTGGTCATGAGGACCGCGCCGGTGCCGCCGAGCGGGTGGCCGAGGGCGATGGCGCCACCGTTGGGGTTCACGGTATCCATGTCGGGGTTGTGCTCCTTGACCCACGACAGCACGACCGACGCGAACGCCTCGTTGATCTCGGTCACGCCGATGTCGGCCATCGTCATGCCGGTGCGGGCCAGCAGGTGGCTGGTGGCGTCGATGGGGCCGGTGAGCATGAGGACGGGGTCGACGCCGACGTTGCAGGTGTCGACGATGCGCGCCTTGGGCGTGAGGCCGAGGGCCTTGGCCTTGTCGGCGGTCATGAGCAGCACGGCGGCGGCGCCGTCGGAGATCTGCGACGACGAGCCGGCGGTGTGCACGCCGTTCTCGCGCGCCACCGGCTTGAGCGTGGCGAGCTTCTCGAGGCTGGTCTCGCGCAGGCCCTCGTCGCGCGTGACGGTGTGGGTCGTGTCGAGCGGCTTGCCCTCGTCGTCGGCGTCGGGCGCGGTGACGGGGACGATCTGGGTGGCGAAGCGGTCCTCGGCCCAGGCCTGGGCGCCCAGCTGCTGGGAGCGGAGGCCGAACTCGTCGCAGTCCTGGCGGGAGATGCCCCACTTGTCGGCGATGCGCTCGGCGCCCTCGAACTGCGAGGTCATCTCGTAGCGGCCGAAGTAGGTCTTGGGGATGGGGATGCCGAGGCCGAAGTCCTTGCGGCCCGACGAGCCGATCGGGATGCGGCTCATGACCTCGGCGCCACAGGCGACGGCGACGTCGACCGCACCGCCGGCGACGAGCGCCGTGGCGAGGTTGGTGGCCTGCTGGGACGACCCGCACTGCGTGTCGATCGTGGTGGCGGCCACGGACTGGGGCAGCCCGGCGGCGAGCCACGCCGTGCGGGCGATGTTGAACGCCTGCTCGCCGACCTGGGAGACGCACCCGCCGACGACCTGGCCGACCTCGGCCGGGTCGATGCCGGTGCGCTCGATCAGCGCCTGCTGGGCGATCCCGAGCAGTTCGCCCGGATGCATGGTGGACAGGCCGCCGCCCCGTCGACCGACGGGCGTGCGGACGGCATCGATGATCACAACCTCGGTCATGTGGGCCACTCTACGCCGGATCTTGACCGGGCGGTCAAGATCGCGCCGGTGATGGTCGGATGGCCGTTCAGCGGCGCCGGCCGGCCCCGGTGAGGCCGTTGACGACGAACAGGAGGACGCAGGCGCCGACGAAGGCCACGAGCATCGACCGCAGCCCGAAGTCGCCGATGCCCTCGTCGCCCGCCGCCGAGAACAGCGCCCCGCCGAGCAGGCCGCCGACGATGCCGACGACCATCGTGGTGAGACAGCCGTTGCCCCGCACGCCGGTGACCCGGCCGGCGAGGGCCCCCGCCACCAGACCGACCACGATCCAGCCCACGACGTTCATCGGGGCGGATCGTAGCGACGGCGCCGGGCGGCGACCGGGGGAACACCGGCGGTCAGGCCGCGGTGGGGTGGTCGGCGTGCTCGTGGGCCCGCCGATCGGCCGCGGTGCGCTGCACGGCGTCGGCCAGGGCGGCGCGGGCCTTGGCGACGCCGCGCCGGCCGGCCTCGCGGGTGCCGGCGTCGAGATGCGCGGCCGGCACCAGCCGGGGCTGGCGGGGCCGGCGGGGGGTGCGGGGGGTGGTCGTGGTTGCCATGGGGATCAGTATCCGCAGGGGGTCTGACAGAAACCCCGGACGCGGTCCGATCCTCGGCTCAGGCGGCGGCGGGGGCCCGGGGCCGACCGAGGGGGAGCCGGTCGGCGTACTTCGCGGCGAGCGGCCCGATGATGGCCGTGACCAGGACATACGCGGCCGCGAGGGCGCCGAGGTCGTCGCCGTCGGTGAGGGTGGCGCCGAGCGAGGCGATCACGATCGAGAACTCACCGCGGGCGATGAGCGCCGTCCCGGCGCGGACGCGGCCCTTGGGGCCGACGCCGGCACGGTGAGCGGCCAACGAGCCCGACCAGAGCTTGGTGGCGCCCGACACCACGCCGAGCGCGAGGCCGGGGAGCAGGGCGTCGAGCAGGGTCGTCGGCTCGATCTGGAAGGAGAAGAAGAGGAAGAACGTGGCGGCGAACAGGTCGCGCAGCGGCTCGACCAGGTGATTGGCCCGCTCGTGCACCGGGCCCGACAGGGCGAGGCCGACGAGGAACGCGCCGATCGCGCTCGACACCTGGAGTTGCTCGGCGAGGCCGCCGACCAGGAGGGTGAGGCCGAACACGGCGAGGAGCAGCGCCTCGTCGGTGCCCGGGGCGAGCAGTGACGACAGCTTGTCGCCGTAGCGCACGGCGAGGCCGAGGATGACGGCGACGGCGGCGAGGGCGGCGGCCACGGTCCCGACCGTCTCCAGCGCGGCGCGCCCGGCGACGAGCGCGGCGACGATGGGCAGGTAGACCGCCATGGCCAGGTCCTCGATGACCAGGACGTTGAGGATCGACGGCGTCTCGCGGTTACCGAGCCGGCCGAGGTCGTTCAGCACCTTGGCGACCACGCCCGACGACGAGATCCACGTCACGCCCCCGAGGAGGACGGCGGCCGTGGGGTCCCAGCCGAGGAGCAGGCCGAGCGCCAGCCCGGGCGCGAAGTTGGCGACGGCGTCGACCACGCCCGACACCCACCCGGTCCGCAGTCCGGAGACGAGCTCCTCGGACGAGTACTCGAGGCCGAGCGAGAACAGCAGGAGGAGGACACCGATCTGCGCGGTCAGCGAGATGAAGTCCTCGGAGACGTCGAGGGGGACGAGACCGCCCTCGCCGACGGCGAGCCCGGCGAGCAGGTACAGGGGGATCGCGGTGATGCCCAACCGGGCCGCGACGCGGGCGAGGACCGCGAGCGCGAGCGCGACGGCGCCGATCTCGATGAACGCGAGCGCGACCTCGCTGCCGGCGGCGGCGAACACGCTCAGCCGTGGAGCTCGAGGCGCAGGTTCTCGAGACCCTCCGGGGTCCCGACGGTCACGGCGACGTCGCCCGGCTGCAGCACGAAGTCCGGGGTCGGTGCCGGTTCGGTCGTGCTGCCGCGGATCACGGCCACGACGGAGGCGCCGGTCCGCGTGCGGAGCTGGCCGTCGCCGATCGAGCGTCCGGACATCGGTGCGCCGGCGTGGACCTCGATCCACTCGAGGGCGAGGCCCTCGATCGGCTGGCGGACCGCGCCGAGCGACTCGGCGACCTGGGTGGCGCCCAGGAGCTCGCTGAGCGTTCGGCTGTCGCTCTCGGTCAGCTGGACGACCTGGCGGGCGCGATCGGGGTCGTCACGCTCGTAGACGACGATCTCGCGGCGGCCGCTGTGGTGCAGCAGCACACCGACGAGGTCGCCCTCGTCGCTCGTGAACTCGTAGCGCACCCCCACGCCGGGGAGTTGGGTCTCGGTGACGTCGGCCATGGCGACTCCGGGTCGGGATCGGACGGTGGTCGGGGAACGGAGGTCAGACGGGCGCGCCCGGCGCCACGAGCGGCCAGGGCAGCGTCCGCTCGACGGCCAGGGCGAGGTCGAGGAGCGCGGCGTCCTCGTGGTGGCGGGCCATGACCTGCATGCCCACCGGCAGCCCGAACGCCGGGGTCACCGGGATGGACACCGCCGGGTTGCCGTAGATGTTGGCGGGGATCGTGAGCAGGCCGTTGTTCTCGAGGCCGACCTTCTGGTCGCCGACCCGGGTGTTGGCGGTGATGTGGGCCGGGTACGCGACGTCGGGGTTGGTGGCCGACACGACGAGGTCGACCTGGTCGAAGACGGCCGCCATGGCCTCGTTGAGCTGCGTCCGCCGGGCCTCGACCCGGGCCGCCATGGCGAGGTCGTAGGAGTCGAACGCCATCTCGAGGCCGAGCGCCATCTCGCGGCTCAGGTCGTCCTTGCAGTCGGGCCAGAGGCCCTCGAGGTCGTTGGCGAGCTGGGCCAGGTTGGCCATCGCCCATTCGAAGCCGAGGCCGGGCAGATCGATGTCGACGTTGACGACGCGCAGGCCGAGATCGCCGACGAGCGCCTCGGCGGCCTCGCGCACGTTGGCCTCGACCTCGGCCCGGACGGTGGCCGCGCCCAGGTCGGGCACGATCGCGACCCGGAGCCCGGCGAGGTCGTGCGTGCCGAGCTCGGCCTCCCAGCGGCCGTGGCTCGGGAGCGAGTACGGGTCGCGGGTGTCGTAGCCGGCGCAGACGTCGTACCAGCGGGCCACGTCGCGGACGCTGCGGGCCTGGCAGCCCTTCACGACGGTCAGGGGTGCGATCTCGGTGCGCGGCCCGCGCGGGATCCGGCCCGCCGTCCCCTTCATGCCGACGTTGCCGTTGAAGCCGGCCGGGATGCGGATCGACCCGCCGCCGTCGCCGCCGGTGGCGATCGGGACGAGGCCGCCGGCCACGGCCGACGCCGACCCGCCCGACGAGCCGCCCGCCGTCCGGCCCACCTCCCACGGGTTGTGGGTGGTGCCGTTCAGCTTCGTGGTCGACACGTTGAGCCCGCCGAACTCCGACGCCGTGCACATCCCGACGAACACGGACCCGGCGGCGCGGAGGCGTTCGATCATCGTGCCGTCGTGGTCGCAGCGCCGGTCGCGGAAGACGAGCGAGGCCTCCGTGTTCGGCCAGCCTGCGACGTGGTCGAGTTCCTTGACGCCCATCGGCACGCCACCGAAGGGCAGGGCGGTGTCGGCCGCCTCGGCCGCGGCGAGGGCGTGGTCGGCGTCGACGAAGGAGAAGCAGTTCAGGGCCGTCGCCTCGATCGCCTCCAGGCAGGCGCGGGTGTCCTCGACGGGCGAGCGCTCGCCGGCGCGGTAGGCGTCGACGAGGGAGCAGGCGTCTCCGAGCCACGGGGTGTCGGTCATGGGGCGACGATAGGTGGCACGCTCGGCGCCATGCGGTCCAGGCCCTTCGCCGTCGTGCTCGCGCTGGTCGTCGCCGCGTCGCCGGCCGCCGCGGGCTGCTCGGACGACGACGAGCCGCGAGCGGGGTCGACGACCACGATCGCGGATCCGGTCTCGACGACGGACCCGTCGACCACCACCCCGTCCACCTCGGGCCCGGCCGGCCCCTGCCCGACGGCCGCCGACCCGACCGGCGTGGTCCAGGACGTGCCATTGCCCCTCGACGCCGACGGCGACGGCGTCGAGGACGAGATCGCCCTGACCCTCGTCGACGACACCACGGTCGAGGTCGTCGTCGACTACGGCGCCGGGGGCCGCTCGGTCGAGGTCTACGACGACCCGTCGATCGGCACGTTCGCGCCGCTGCGGGTCGACCGGGTCGGCGACGTCGACGACGACGGTGACGACGACGCCTGGCTGGTCGTGGCCGCGGGCGCCTCCACCGAGGTCGTCAGCCTCGTCGTCGCCGACGGGTGCACCGTGCGCCGCCCCGAGGTCGACGGCCAGCCCAATGCGTTCCCGGTGGGGGCGAGCGTGGGTGCCAGTTCCGGGATCGAGTGCCTCCCCGGCGGCTTCGTCCAGCACGAGGGCTCGAGCGTCGACGGCACGACCTACGAGGGCACGTCGACCCGGTGGCTGGTCGACGACGACGGCGACCTCGAGCGTGCGGGCTCGATGCCGTTCGTCGTCGACACGACGGCGGGCGACGCCTCCGCCTACGCCGGCCTGGCCTGCTGACCCGCGGGGTTTCGCCGCCGAGCCGCCCGACTCGTAGGTTCCGCGCCGTGGATGCCATGTCGTTCCTCGGCCTCGAGTCGACGCACAACCCGAATCGCTGGGTCCTGCCGGTCGCGCCCGGCGTGAGCACGCCGGGGAACTTCCTGTTCGGCGGGTGTGGGCTCGGTGCCGCGATCGAGGCGATGGAGCGCACGACCGGGCGTCCGGTCGTGTGGGCGACGGCGCAGTACCTGTCCTATGCGCGGCCGCCCAGCGTGGTGGACCTGGACGTCTGGACTCCCGCCGCCGGCAAGTACAACACCCAGGCGCGGGTGATCAGCCATGTGGGCGACAAGGAGATCCTGACCGTCAACGCCGCGCTCGGCGCGCGCCCGAGCGACATCTCCCGCCAATGGCTGACCATGCCCCCGGTGGACGCGCCGGAGGCCTGCGAGCCGGCCGATCACTGGCGTGGGG
>JBHIXO010000238.1:0-6873 GCA_041984725.1 Acidimicrobiales bacterium
GGCATCACCCCGAGGTAGCCGCCGGGGCCGGCGGCGGGCAGGCCGGCGCCGGCGTCGACCCCGGCGAGCACGTGCACGAGGGCGTCGTCCATGCGCCCGGCCCGGCGGGCGATGATGCCGCGGAGCACCTCGACCTCGCTGCGGACCAGGGCGGCGGTCGACGCGTCGTGGATCGGGAGCGTGGTGGCGAGGTCGCAGGTGGCGCCGGCCTCGGCGGTGGCACCGTCGAAGACCTCGGCCCAGGCGCGGACCAGGTAGAGCTCGACCCGCGAGGGGTCGCGGGCCAGCGCCTCCCCGA
Organism: Acidimicrobiales bacterium; assembly: GCA_041984725.1. Taxonomy (GTDB): domain Bacteria; phylum Actinomycetota; class Acidimicrobiia; order Acidimicrobiales; family Salinilacustritrichaceae; genus Salinilacustrithrix. The sequence goes on from JBHIXO010000238.1 coordinate 299, forward strand.
CGTGGCGGCGGACGCTGGCCGCGTGGCCCGCCGCCGACCACTGCCGGTGCTGGGCCAGCAGGAAGCCGACCATGGTGTCGAGGTCCCCGCTGCGGGCGAGGACGGTCAGCGCCTCGGCCACCCGGTGCCGCTCGAGGTGGGCGACGGCGGCCAGGCGCTGCAGCTCGCCGAGCACGAGCGCGTCGGTCCCCCGCCGCTCCTGGAGCAGGTGATCGCGGACCTCGGGCGCGACCTGGAGGCGCCCCGGGTCACGGTCGTCGACCAGGTGGAGCTCGCGGAGGCGGCGGACCAGGCGACCGGCGTCGAGGCGGCCGGTGACCTCGACGCACAGGTCGACGTCCGCAGGCTCGATCACGGCGAGGTCGCCCAGGAACGCGCGGACGTCGGGGTCGAGGGTCCGACACGTCGTCTCGTGGACGAACGCGGCGACCCCGGCGCCCGCCGCGTCGACATCGACGAGACGGCCGGCGTCCTGACTGGCCCGGGCGACGGTCCAGATCCCGTAGGGCCATCCGTCGGTGCGCTCGACGAGCGCGAGCAGTTCGGTGGGTGAGGCGTCGACCCCGTGGTGGGCGAGCACGGCACCGGCCTCGACCGGGCCCATCCGCAGCTCGCGCTCGGTGACCCGGGGCGGGGCGACCGTGGCCTGGCGACCGCGCACCATCAGCGACGCGTCGTCACGGGTGATGAGGACGAGCCGCAGGTTGGGGGGCCGGTAGCGCACGGCGGTGAGCACGCCCTCCCGCGACGCCGGCTGCAGCCGTTCGACGCCGTCGAGCACGAGCGTGACCTCCTGACCCCAGGCGTCGACGTCGGCGGCCAGCGTGGGGATGCCGTGCTCGACGACCCGGTCGACCCCCTCCGCGGCGATGGCGTCGGCCGTGGCCCCGATCGACGGGTCGACCCCGCGCAGCGAGGCGGCGATGTGCCGGTAGAGCCGGATCGGGTCGTCGAGGCCGTCGAGCTCGAGCCAGGCGCTGGCCCGGTCGGGGTTGGCCTCGCACCACCGGATGACGAGGTCGCGCCGGGCGAACCCGGGACGGGCCGCCACGATCACGAAGCCGCGTTCCAAACCCGCGGCGAGCGCGGCCTCGGCCGCGACACGGACATCGGCGCCATGGTCCACGACCTCTGGTCGCAGCAACTTGGCCATGATGACGGGGCTTCCGCTCACACCCCCTCCTCGCTCCGCGCGCACCATACCGCCGCCACGGTCGACGTCGCGCCGGACCCGACGGGCGGGCGCCCGGTCAGATGCGCTCGAAGTAGCGGTGCCGTTCCCAGTCGGTGACGGCGGCCCGGAACTGGTCGACCTCGGTGCGGAAGAAGTGCGCGTAGTGGTCCACGACGTCGTCGCCGAACGCCGACCGGGCGAAGGCCGACGCCGCGAACCGGTCGGCGGCCTCCTCGAGCGAACGCGGCACCCGGGGCAGGTCGGCGGTCGTGTAGGCGTCGCCGTCGACCGGCGGCGGTGGCTCGATGCCCTGGCGGACGCCCTCGAGACCGCTGGCGAGGGCGGCGGCGTAGGCGAGGTAGGGGTTGACGTCGGCGCCGGGCACGCGGAACTCGATCCGCCGACCCACGCCCTCCCCCACGATCCGGAAGCCGGCCGTGCGGTTGTCGGGCGACCACGCCAGCGTCGTCGGCGCCCACGACTGCGCCTGGAACCGGGCGTAGCTGTTGACCGTGGGGGCGTAGCAGACCATCAGGTCGGCGGCGTGGGCCATCCAGCCCCCGAGGAAGTGGCGGAAGACGTCGTCGCCCGCGTCGACGCCGAACACGTTGACGTCCTGGCGCCACAGGGACAGGTGCAGGTGGCTCGACGACCCGGGCTGGTCGGCGTGGGGCTTGGCCATGAACGTGACGGCGGCCCCGAGTCGGTCGGCGATCTCCTTGCACGCGTGCTTCAACAGCACGTGGCGGTCGGCCATGACATCGACGTCGGCGTAGCGGATGTTCACCTCGTGCTGCCCGACGGCGGCCTCGCCCTTGGTCGACTCGACCGGGATGCCCGAGGCGGCGAGGTGGCGGCGGAACGCCCCGTTGAGGTCCTCGTTCCGGCTCGCCTGCAGCAGGTGGTAGTCCTCGACGTACCACCCCGCCGGGCGGGGATCGGCCCCGGCGGCGACGTCGCGGTACGAGGTGCGGTAGGCGAAGTACTCGAGCTCGCTGGCGGCCACGGCGTGGTAGCCGTCGGCTGCGGCGTTCGCCACCTGCGCGGCGAGGATCGAGCGCGGGGCCACCGCCACCGGTGCGTGCGCGACCTGGTCGTGTGCGTCGCACAGCACCAGCGCGGTCCGGTCGAGCCAGGAGCACCACCGCAGGGTGGCGAGGTCGGGGACGAGGTGGACGTCGCCGTACCCGCCGGCCCAGTTGGCGAAGGCGTAGCCCTCGATCGGCTCCATCTCCATGTCGACGGTGAAGAGGTAGTCGCAGGCGTGCGTACCGCCGGTGGCGGCCGAGTCGAGGAAGAAGCCGGCGTCGAGCCGCTTGCCCATGAGCCGGCCGTAGAGGTCGGGGAACGCGCACACGACGGTGTCGACCGCGCCGGCGGCCACCAGCCCGGCCAGCTCGTCGACGGTCAGTCCGCCGCCCGGTCCGCTCTGCGTCGTCACCACGACTCGCAGTCAACCACTGCGGGGCGGGACCCCGTCGTGCGAGCGTCGCTCAGCGCAGGTGCGGGAGGACGAGCGCCACGCTGTCGGGGCAGAGCTCGTGGGCGTCGACGAAGGCGCCCAGCCCGGCGATGGTGATCGTGCGGACCTCGACCACCTCCCCGTCCGGGCAGGGGTACGGCCCGTCGTGCACGCAGCCGTAGACCCGGGCGTTGATCGCCGTGTCGGCGTCGTCGTAGGTGTCGACGGCCACCAGCTCGGGCTCCGCCTCGACGCCCGCCTCCTCGGCCAGCTCGCGCCGGGCGGCGGCATCCCACTCCTCGCCGGCGTCGAGGACCCCGCCGAAGCACAGGTCCCAGGCGCCGGGGTAGACGTCCTTCCAGTCGGCCCGCCGGTGGACGACGACGTCGCCGCCGCTCGTGCGCACCACGACGTAGATGGCACGGTGCCGGAGCCCGTGGCGACGCATCTCGGCGCGAGTCACCGTGTCGACGACCCGGTCGTCGGCATCGACCACGTCCACGAGCTCGTCGGCCGCCCCCACCGCCCGGTCGCCGGCGCTCAGGCGCGGGCGGCCGAGGTCCGCAGGTGGACCCGGGTGTCGCCCGAGCGCAGCTCGACGGCACCCGGCCGCTCGCGGATCTCGACGAGGGCGAGTTCGTCCGCCCAGGCGTCGAGCGTCGCCGGGATGATGACGCCGAGCACCCCGGAGTCGTCCCGCACGCCCGACACGGTCGTGGGCACCACCGAGCCGTCGTCGGCGTGGAGGAGGGCGTCGAGGTGCACGTGGTGGCGATCGCGGTGGGAGAAGAGGGCCTGGAGGCGCACGGCGTGATCCGGGAGGTCGGGCGTCGGCGGTCGGACAGGCTCCTTCCTATCCCCGGCGACCGGGTGGTCACACCAGGAAATGCGACATTTTCGCCGGCGCTCGGGTTTGTCGCCCGGTCCCGGTGCTCGTTACCGTCCCGCCAGGCCCTCGTCGGCGGACGTTGGGCATCGCGTGATCCGGAAGGAGACAACGTGGCCAGGTTCGCGGAGGACGCGGATCGCATGACCCGGGGCATGGTCCGTGCCCGGCGCCACGTCCAGTGGATCCGGGAGCAGGGCCTCGCCAGGGTCATCGAGGAGGACCGGCTCCAGCCCGTCGTCCGCGCCCGGGCGGCCGCGTCGCGGGCCCTGTGGCGGCGGCGCCACGGCGTCGCCCCCGGCGAGGCCCGACCCGTCTACGTGCTCGGCGTGCAGCGTTCGGGCACCAACATGGTGATGGCCGCCTTCGAGGTCGCGCCGGCATTCGAGATCCGCAACGAGAACGACAAGACCGTCTTCGAGCGGTTCCAGCTCCGGTCGCTCGAGTCGGTCACCGACGTGGTCGGCCGCAGCCGCCACGAGTTCGTCGTGCTCAAGCCGCTGTGCGACAGCGACCGCGCCGTCGAGCTGCTCGAGCTCGACCCGGGCCGGGCGCGCGCCCTCTGGGTGTACCGCGCCGTCGACGACCGTGTCCGGTCGGCCGTGTCGAAGTTCGGCGACGTCAACGCCGAGGTGCTCCGCGAGATCGCCCGCGAGGGCCGGTCCGAGCGCTGGCAGGCCCGCAGCCTCTCCGACGACTCGCTCGACAAGATCCGCGCCGTCGCCGCCGACCTCGACGCCGAGTCCGGGGCTGCGCTGTTCTGGTACGCCCGGAACCGGCTCTTCCTCGACCAGGGTCTCCAGGACCGCGACGACGTGCTCCTCGTCTCCTACGACCGGCTCGTCGACGACCCCCGCGCCACCTTCGGCGCCATCGCCGACCTCCTGGGCATCCCCTACACCGAGTCGCTCGTCGCCCACGTCGAGGCCGGTCGGTCGTCGACGCGGGCCCCGCTCGACCTGCACCCCGACGTGCGCCGGTGGTGCACCGAGCTCCAGGGCGAGCTCGACGACCTCGCCGCCCGACGGACCGACCCCCACAGGTGAGCCGCGCGCCCACGGCGGACACCTCCGGCCGCCGACGGGGCGGGATGGTGCGTCAGGCCGGTTGGACGAGCGGCGCGGCCGCCATCGCCCTGGTCGCCGGGCTCGGCCTCGACGCCGTCATCGCGGCGCGCCTCGGCGCCGGCGTGGCCAGCGACGCGTTCTTCGTCGGCGCCCGCCTCCCGCTCGCCGTCGCCTCCATCCTCACGGTCGGCGGCAACCAGGCGCTCGTCCCCGCCCTCGCCAACGCCGGCGTCAACGATCTGCGGTCGACGTGGAAGCTGGCGAGCGGCCTGCTCGTGCTCTCGCTCGCCGCCGGCGCCGCCATCGCGGGCCTCGGCATCGTGCTCGCCGACCCCCTCGTCGTCCTGACGGCGCCCGGACTCGACGCCGCGGCCCAGACCGAGGCCGCCGAGGTCATGCGCCTCATGTTCCTCACGGTGCCGCTGATCGGCATCGCCGAGGTCCTGCGCGCCCTGCTCAACGCCCGCCGCTCGTTCGCGGTCCCGGCGGCCGTACACGCCGTCCTCAGCATCGCCGCCGTCGCCGTGATCGTGCTCGACGGCGGCGAGGACCCGGCGCTCATCGCCTACGCCTACCTCGTCGGCGGCGTGGCCCAGGTCCTCTTCCTCGTGGCCGTGGCGTTGCGCATCGGTTACCGCCCCGAGCGACGAGTGGTGCGCGACCACCCCGAACTGTGGGCCACGGCGCGCCTGTGCGGACGCCCCCTGGCCGGGGCGTCGCTCAACCCTGCGGCCCGCGTCGGCGAACAGCTCGTCGTCAGCTTCCTCCCGCCCGGCTCGATCACGATCCTCAACTACGGCTACCGACTGATCTCCGCCGTCGGCGGCTCGGTGTTCTTCCGATCGGTCGTCGTCACGCTCGTGCCCCGGTTGTCCGAGGCGGCGGCCCGGGGCGACGACCGGGCCACCACCCGGGTGACCACCCGCGGCTTCCACCTGATGGCCCTCATCGCGGCGCCGCTCACCGCTCTCATGGCCCTGCTCGCCGCACCGTCGGTCCGGGTCCTCTTCGCCCGCGGCGACTTCGACCTCGACGACGCCGACATGCTCGGCGCCGTCCTCGCCGTGTACGCCGCCAGCCTCATCGGCAGCGGCATCCAACGGGTGCTCCTCGCGCCGTTCTTCGCCCGCCTCGACACCCGCACGCCGTGGCACAACACGGTGATCGGCGTCGTCGCCAACCTCGTCCTGGCCGCCGCGTTCGTGCTGCCGTTCGCCGACGACGACCTCGCCGTCCTCGGCATCCCCCTGGCGTACGGCATCGCCCAGTACCTCAACGTCGTCCACGCCTGGTGGGCCCTGCGCCGCTCGGGCAGCGACTTCTGGGTCGACCGCGGCTGGACGTTGCGCCTCGCACTCGCCGTCGTCGTCGGCTCGGCCGGCATGGCGGCGGTCGGCCAGGCGCTGTCGCTGTGGACGACCGCGGACGCCGTCGACACGACCATCCGCACCGCCATCACGGGCGGGGTTGGTGTCGCGCTGATGGCGGCCGTGAAGCTCGCGCTCGAGCGCGGCGACAGGCGGGCGCTGCCCGAACCGCCGCCGACGCTGGCGGCGCCCGCGCCCGGGCCGCGGCTGCGCCACTGGTCCGACCCGCTCGTGCCCGGAGTCGTGGCCCCACTCGAGTCCCCGATCGAGGATGCGGCGCCACCCGCGATCGCGCCACCCGAGGGCCACGTGGCGCCGCCCGTGCCCGAGCCGGACCCCGCCCGCGTGGACCCGACCGGCCCGGTCACGCCGCCGCCTGCGGCGACCGACGAACCGCCCGCCCGACCCGAGGTCGACCGCCGCCCGCTCGACCGGCGCCCCCTCGCCGAGCGACGGGGGTACGCCGGCCGCAGCCGCAGCGAGCCTCGGTCCCGCAACCCGGTCCCGCCCTACCGGGTCCGCCGCCGCGTCGCCGGCGACCGGCGCGGCCCGGACCGCGGTCGTCGCCGCTGTCCGCCGACCCCGCCCGGCTCACCCCACAACTCTGGGTGCACACCAC
>JBHIXO010000239.1:0-6824 GCA_041984725.1 Acidimicrobiales bacterium
CGCCGGGCGTGCCGATCACGACGTCGGTGCCGCCGGCGGGGGTGCGCGTCGTCGGCCCCCAGTCGGGCGTGCGCAACGCGATCTCGCCCGGCGCGGGGCTGGTGTTGACGCCCGAGATGCCGAGGATCGTCGGCCGGCCCCACCGGGTGCCCTCGAGGCGCGCCGACCACGACCAGTCCTCGATGCTGAGCGCGCCGTTCCGGACGGTGAGCTGGTACTGGATCGGCGTCGACGACTGGACGAGGCGCCCGTCGACGACGATGCCGCCGTAGGGCTCGACGCTCGAGGGCGACAGGGCGAAGCTGGCGTTGACGCAGGCGATCCCGCCGACCCGCTCGCACATCGACCGCACCGTCTCGCGGCCGTGGCCGACGGCGTCGTTGCTCACGACCGACGTCAGGCGCACGTCGGCCTGCGGGTGCACCCGCACGACGTGGTAGGCGACGGGGCCCGTCGCGGGGTTGGTGCCCGACGGCCCGCGGACGCCGTCGGCCCCGAACACCTCGACGCCCGGCGCGAGCACGTACCGCCAGCGGATGGCGTCGCCGCCGTCGGCCGTCGCGGGGAACGTCGACGCACCGACTGCGCCGACCAGGGCGAGGACGAGGATCAGGAGGCGACGGTGCCGGGTGGGGGTGGCGGCGGGGCCGGGGGCGGTGGGACGGGGTCGCGGGCTCAGCGACGTCGCCATCGAGGCGGGTCCTCCAGGGTGGGCCGGCGCAGCCGGGCGGGAGCGAAGGTGGCGAGCGCGCCGGCGACGACGAGCAACAGCCCGGCGGCGGCCAGGGCGTGCATGGGATGCCCGACCGCGGTCGACCGGGGGTCCGGGGCGGCGACGACCGCCGGCACGGCCAGCGGCGCGTCGAGGGCCTGCTCGTCGTCGAGCGGGACGGCCTCCCACCGCTCGACGGGCAGCGGGAGCGGGTCACGGTCGATGGTGGGGCGTCGCGGCACCGTCGTGGTGGTCGACGTCGTCGTGGTCGTCGCGCTGGTGCTCGCCGGGGCCGCAGTGGTCGTCGGCGGCGCCACGGTCGTGGTGGGCGCCGGTGGCGCGGTCGTCGGAGGCGCGGGCTCCTCGACCGCCCGGGCCGCGACGGGCGCGCCGCCCACGAGCGCGAGCCCGATGGAGACGTTGCGCTCCCGACCGTCGCTCGGCCGGTTGCGCACGCACAGCCCCGACGGCGACGGGCACGTGGTCACCATCGTCGACGAACCGCCGCCGTCGAGGTTGACGGCGTGGGTGGCGCCGAGGCCCAGGACCATGTCGGTGGCTTCGTGGAGGGTCACGCCCCGGCTCCCGTGCTGGCGGCCGTCCACGACGACGAGCCACGTCGAGCCGGCATCGTTCCACGCCAGCAGCGTGCGCGGGTGGCGGTTGACGACCTTGCCGTCGTCGGGCTCGAGGTGACGCCGCTCGCCGTTCCTGAGGAGGATCGGGTGCCCGGCGAACGACTGCTGGAGCCCGTCGGGCGTGATGGTGATCAGCTCGACGAGCGAGCTGCGGTGGTGCTCGACGAAGGCCCACAGCCGGTCGGCGCCGGCCCCCCGGGCCGAGATCACGGCCCCGTCCGCCGGGATCGGCGCGCCGCCGCCGGTGTGGACCCGGAGCAGCTCGGCCTGCTGACGGACGCCGGCCCCGGTCTGCAGCGGCGGGGTCCGGACCACCAGCTCGTAGGCGTCGGGCGCGGCCCGGGTCGTCGCGCCGTACTCGGGCGTGTAGACCACCACGTCGTCGGCGCCGAGCCCCACGTTCACCCCGCCCACCTCCACGTCGGCGTGGGGGCCACCGTCGAGGGCGACCAGGCCGGCCCACCACCGCCACGGCTCGACCGTGAGCCGTCCGTCGACGACCGAGACCTGGTCCTGCAGGGGCGTGGGCGTCCGCAGCAGCCGGCCGTTGCGCACGACGCCGCCGAAGGGATGGGAGCAGCGACGACAGACCGAGAAGTTCGCGTTGACGCAGACCACGCCGCCGGCCCGCCGGCACATCGACGACACCGACTCGAGGCCGCCGTCGATCCGCTCGCCCGACAGCACCGGCACGAGCTGGACCGGCGAGCCGGGCTGGGCCTCGATCACGACACTGGTGACCGGGCCCGCGTCGCGGAGCTCACGCAGGTACACGCCGTCGCCCACGAACCCCTCGAGGAGGACCTCACCGCCCTCGGCAGGTGCGGCGGGGGCGGCCGCCGCCGGTCCGGGCCAACCGAGCAGCAGGCCGGGCACCAGCAGGGCGGCCAGCAGCGCGACGAGCGCGGGCTGCACGGCGCCGGTCCCCTCGTCTCCCCTGGTCCGGGCGTCCCCGGCCACGGCGGCCGGAGAGGACCCGGCACGGCCACCGTTCCGCCGCACGCGCTCCTCCGATCCTGACCGCCCCGGTCGAGGGTACCGAGCGGCGGCCGCGACGGTGGGGTCGGGGGGAGCATCCAGGGTGACGTGGGGTACCGTAGAACCGGTATGCCGCAGGGACCCGAACTCATCATCATCCTGATCGTCATCCTCCTGCTCTTCGGTGGCGCCAAGCTGCCCAAGCTCGCCCGCTCGCTGGGCCAGGCCCAGAACGAGTTCAAGCAGGGCTTGAAGGAAGGAGCGGAGAAGGCCGAGGCCGAGCAGGCCGACGCCGACGGCAAGTCCGACGCCTGAGCGGCGTCGCCTCGTCACCCTCCGTTTCCCATCCCGTCGACTCGAGGACCCGGGCTCGTGCCCGGGTCTCGTCGCGCCCGGGTCCGCACCCGGCGCAGGCCGCATCCCGGCAGCCCGATTAGCACTACGGCCATAGTGCTAATCCGCCCGGACGGCGCCTAGGATCGTGGGCATGCCGACGCGCTCCGGCCCCCTCTTCGAGATCGAGAACCTGCACGCCCGCGTGGCCGACGAGGCCGCGGCCGAGGAGCCCGAGATCCTCCACGGCGTCGACCTCACGGTCCGGCCGGGCGAGATCCACGCGATCATGGGCCCGAACGGCTCCGGCAAGTCGACCCTGGCCAACGCGCTGCTCGGCAACCCCGACTACGAGGTCACCGACGGCAGCATCCGCCTCTGGGGCGACGACGTGACCGACTGGGACGTCGACGTGCGCGGCAAGGCCGGCATGTTCCTCGCCTTCCAGTACCCCCAGGCGATCGCCGGGGTCTCGGTCATCAACTTCCTGCGCCAGGCCCTGTCGGCCCGCAAGGGCATCGACCTCTCCGTCCTCGAGCTCCGCCTGTCGATCATGGAGTGGATGGAGCGGCTCGACATGGACCCGAGCTTCGCCGACCGCCACCTCAACGACGGGTTCTCGGGCGGCGAGAAGAAGCGCAACGAGATCCTGCAGATGGCCATCCTCGAGCCCGAGATCGCCATCCTCGACGAGACCGACTCCGGCCTCGACATCGACGCCCTGAAGGTCGTCGCCAACGGGGTCCACGAGGTGCGCAGCGACCGCCCCGACCTCGGCGTCGTCCTCATCACGCACTACCAGCGCCTGCTCGACCACCTGCGCCCCGACGTCGTCCACGTGCTGATCGACGGCCGCATCGTGGCGTCGGGCGGCATGGAGATCGCCGAGCGGCTCGAGGCCGAGGGCTACGAAGCCTTCCGGGCGGCGACCCCGTGAGCCCCGACGCGCCGGCGATCGACCCGGCCCGGATCCGCAAGGACTTCCCGATCCTGGCCCGCGAGGTCCACGGCCGGCGGCTGGTGTACCTCGACTCGGCCAACACGTCGCAGAAGCCCCAGTCGGTGCTCGACGCGATGGACACGTACTACGAGCGGTCCAACGCCAACGTGCACCGCGGCACGTACCTCATCGCCCAGGAGGCCACGCAGGCGCTCGAGGGCGCCCGGGCGACGGTCGCCCGCTTCATCGGGGCACCGAAGGCGGCGAACGTCGTGTTCACCAAGAACGCCACCGAGGCGCTCAACCTGGTGGCCCGGGCCTGGGGCACCGCCCACCTCACCCGGGGCGACGCCGTCGTGCTCACCGAGATGGAGCACCACGCCAACATCGTCCCCTGGCACCAGCTCGCCGCCGCCATCGGCATCGAGCTGCGGTGGATCCCGGTCACCGCCGACGGCCACCTCGACCTCCGGGACCTCGACCGGCTGCTCGACGGCGCCAAGGTGGCGTCGTTCACCGCCATGTCGAACGTGCTCGGCACGGTGACGCCCGTGACCGACCTGGTGCGGCGGGCCCACGACGCCGGCGCGATCGCCGTCGTCGACGCCAGCCAGCACGTCCCCCACCTGCCGACCGACGTCTCCGCCTGGGGCGCCGACTTCGTGGCCTTCACCGGTCACAAGCTGCTCGGGCCCACCGGCATCGGCGTCCTCTACGGCACCGACGAGATCCTCGACGCCACGCCCCCGTTCCTCGGCGGCGGCGAGATGATCCTGAACGTCACCAAGGAGGGGTTCACCCACACCGAGGTGCCCTGGAAGTTCGAGGCGGGGACGCCGATGGTGGCCGAGGCGGTCGGCCTCGGCGCAGCCTGCGACTACCTCGATGCCCTCGGCATGGACGCGGTCCGGCGCCACGAGGTCGAGCTGACGGCGTACACGCTGCGCACGCTGACCGAGCGCTTCGGCGACGACCTCGTCATCCACGGCCCGGCCGAACCGGCGGCTCGGGGCGGCGTGTTCTCCTTCGCCTACCGCGACCTCCACCCCCACGACCTCACCCAGGTCTTCGACGAGCACGGTGTGTGCGTCCGCGCCGGCCACCACTGCGCCAAGCCGCTGATGCGGGCGCTCGGGGCCAACGCGACGGCCCGAGCGTCGCTCGCCATCTACAACGACACCGACGACATCGACGCCCTCGCCGACGCCATGCAGGCCGCCGGCGACTTCTTCGGGTTCTAGGAGACACCAATGCCCGGACTGGAAGACCTCTACCGAGAGATCATCCTCGACCACTACCGCAGCCCCCGGAACAAGGGCGAGCTGCCCACGCCCCCGGCCCACCGCTCGGAGGGGTTCAACCCGCTGTGCGGCGACGAGATCGTGGTCTACGTCGACGTGCAGGGCGACGTGGTCCAGGACATCCGCATCGGCGGGCAGGGCTGCTCGATCAGCCAGTCGTCAGCGTCGATGATGTCGGCCGCCGTCAAGGGCAAGACCCTCGCCGAAGTACGAGACCTGACGTCGGCGTTCAAGGGGATGATGTCGATCCACGAGCAGAGCCTCGACGGTGAGGGCGAGGGCCTCGAGGAGTCGGGCGACTCCGGGCTCGAGAGCGACGAGTTCGACCCCGACGCCACCGCCGGCGTGCAGTTGGGTGACCTCGAGGCGCTCCGTGGCGTCGTCAAGTTCCCGGTGCGCATCAAGTGCGCCACCCTGTCGTGGAACACGCTCAACCAGGCGTTCGACGAGTTGGCGTCACCCGCCGAGCCCGCCGGGGACTGACCCGCCCGGGGCGGTTCAGCCCACGAAGCCGTCGATGGTGGCGGCCAGATCGAAGTCGAGGTCGGTGAGCCCGCCCGCGTCGTGCGTCGACAGCCGGATGGTCACCCGGGAGTAGACGTTCGACCAGTCCGGGTGGTGGTTCATCCGCTCGGCGACCACGGCGACCCGCGTCATGAACCCGAACGCCTCGGCGAAGTCGTCGAACTCGAGGGTGCGCTCGATGGCATCGCCGTCGCGCCGCCACTCCGGGCGAGTCGTCAGGGCGTCGGCGATCGCGGTCTCGGTCAGGGCGTCGGCCATGGTTCCACCGTAGGGGCCCGAACGCGATTTCGGACGTGGGCCACCGAGCGGGTCAGCCGGGGTCGACCGCGGCGGCGACGCGGGCGGTGCCGCGGGCGTTGCGCTTGACCTCGTAGAGGACCTTGTCGGCGCGGTCGATGAAGTCGTTGGCCGGTTCCCCCGGTTCGGGGATGGCGATGCCGACGGACAGACCGGCACCGAACTCGCTCATGACCGCGGCGGCGGCGTCGCACATGCGCTGCCCGATGTCCTCGGCGCCCTCGGCGTCGACGTCGTGGAGGAGGGCGGCGAACTCGTCGCCGCCGATCCGGAACATGCGATCGCCCTGGCGCAGCACGCCGTCGATGGCGGTGGCCAGGCGACGGAGGGCGAGGTCGCCGGTGAGGTGGCCGTGCGTGTCGTTGACCCGCTTCAGACCGTCGACGTCGGCCATGACCACGGCCCAGCGTCCGCGCCGCCGGCCGCCGATGGCGGTGAGCGAGTCCTGGAAGGCGGCCAGGTTGCCGAGCCCGGTCAGCGGGTCGACGGTGGCCCGCTTGCGCAGGTCGTCCATGACCTGGGTCATGTCGAGCGTGCGACCGATCTCGCGGGCGAGCAGCTCGAGCGCCTCGCGGGTGTCGGGGCCGAGCGGGACCGGTGCGTGATCGGCGACGACGAGCAGGCCGGTCCCCCGCTCGTTGGAGAAGACCGGGAACACCGCGATCGTGGAGGCCCCGGACGCCCGGAGCTGGCCGACGACCGACGGGGGCAGGTCGTCCTCGCCCGTGGAGAAGCTGGACCAGGCGCCGTCGATCTCGCTCAGGAGGGCGAGCATGTCCTTGGTGGACAGCGAGCGCAGTTCGGCGGTGAGCGGGCCCTGCACGGCGGCGACCTCGAGGTCGTCGCGCGAGCGGGGCAGGGCGAAGAGGGCCGACGACATGCCGCCGACCGAGCAGGCGAGCCGGGTCGCTGCCGTCTCGACCTGGCGGGCCTCGCCGAGCTCGGCGAGCTCGTTGTTCGCCCGCACGAGTCGGTGGACCGACGTCTGCGGGCGCCCGTGACCGACGTCGGCGAAGCGGGCCTCGGCGGCGCGGACCGCGGCCTCGTACTGGTCCTCCTCGCGCGACGAGGCGGCCTCGTCGAGGGCGAGATCGAGCACG
>JBHIXO010000240.1:0-6823 GCA_041984725.1 Acidimicrobiales bacterium
TGATATCTCCAACGATTGCTAAGAGCTGAAGTCACAAAGACGTTGCCGAAGCATTTGCAAGACGTGAGGCCCAAATGCATGAAGCAGCAGCGGCTCTTCATCTCGAGAACCACTTACATCCTGATGCGGCTGGACGACGAGACATTCAGCGGCCCGCGCGCTCCTGAAGAAGATCAGGAGCGACTCCTGAAAGTCACAGAGGAGGCCGGGCAAGAATTTGATGAACAATTTGTATGGAACTCGCTGTACGCGGAAGAGCATTGCCTTGAGCTCGCAAACGGTGAGCTCCAAATTGTGTTTCCGGCGATGTGGTACTACGTCTGAGGGGCTCCAGACACAGAACCACAGCCCCTACCAGCGCGCCGATGCTTTGACCCAGCGGGATGCATGCATTTCAATTTGATGTGCAGTACTGCAGTGCGGCCCAGACGATCGACGGTTGTGTCGCACGACGTGCTGTTCTCTTCTGTGCGTTCTTTGTCGATCTTGTCTTCAGACAACCAGTAGTTGTGTTGCTTGTACAAAAAAACACAATCTATGCGAACCCCAACAGTTAGGCTTGCAATACCAGTGCAATGCAAGTGGGATGATCAGTGGGATGATTGGGATGAGTGGGATGGTTCCCGGAGACGGTCCGAGGGTTGGCGTGAAGATTTGGTGGTGCCCCTCACCCCCCGCGCCGCCAACGCCCTCTCGCTCGCCCTGCAGGGCGCCATGGCCGACCTCGAGCGCGCCGTGTCCGAGGACGTCGCCGACGACTGCCTCCTCGTCGTCGACGGCCCGCTGCGGCAGCGCACCGGTCTCGCCCACGCGGTGGGCTACGTCAAGACCCACCACGTGTCGTACCTGCCCGCGGTCGTCCAGGACGTCGTACCCGCCCTGGCTGCCGGGCAGCGCACCCCCGTCTTCCTCATCGGCGACGGCGGGTTCCGCCGCTGGTCGTGGTACCTGCGCCTCCCCGGCGACCGCAGCCACGGATGGGCCGGCGTCGTGCGCTGCGAGGTCGGGCCCGACCGCACCACCGCCGACGTGGTCGCCCTCGCCGACACCACCGCCCTGCTCCTGCCGCGCTTCGCCTCCGAGGCGCACAAGGACCCCCGGGCCCCGCAGAACCTCTACCCGATCGCCGGGCTCGAGCGCGAGCTCCGCCGTCGCCTCGGCGACCCTCGCCTGCTCTACCGCGCCCTGCGCACCGTCGCGTAGACCGGCCCGCCGGCCGGTCACCGGCACGGACCCCGCCCCGCTCCCTACCATCGCCGTCATGCACGACCTCGTGATCCGAGGGGGCACGGTCGTCGACGGCTCCGGGGCCCCCGCCGTCCGCACCGACGTCGCCGTCGCCGGCGACCGCATCATCGACGTCGGTCCCGACGTCGGGTCGGGACGTCGCGAGATCGACGCCACCGACCTGCTCGTCACGCCCGGCTGGGTCGACATCCACACCCACTACGACGCGCAGGCCACGTGGGACCCCGAGCTCACGCCGTCGGGCTTCCACGGCGTGACCACCGTCGTGATGGGCAACTGCGGCGTCGGATTCGCGCCCGTCGCCCCCGAACGTCGTGACTGGCTGATCGGCCTCATGGAGGGCGTCGAGGACATCCCGGGCGCCGCGATGGCCGACGGCATCGAGTGGGAGTGGGAGACCTTCGAGGGCTACCTCGACGCGCTCGACCGGCGCCGCTTCGTCGCCGACGTCGGGACCCAGGTGCCCCACGGCGCGCTCCGCACCTACGTCATGAGGGAGCGCGGCGCCGCCAACGAACCCGCCACCGCCGACGACATCGCGCGCATGGCCGCCCTCGTCGAGTCCGGCCTGCGCGCCGGCGCGCTCGGCTTCTCGACCAGCCGTACCCCGATCCACAAGTCGATCGACGGCGAGCTCGTCCCCGGCACGACCGCCGGCGCCGACGAGTTGCTCGGCATCGGCGAGGCCATGCGCCGGGCCGGGCACGGCGTGTTCGAGTACAGCCCCGACCACGTGCGCGTCGGCGACGAGTTCGGGTGGATGCGGGCGCTGGCCGGCATCACCGGCCGCCCCGTCAGTTTCAACCTCAACCAGCCCGACACCGACCCCGACTACTGGCGGACGAGCATCCGGTTGCTCGAGGAGGCGGCCGCGGACGACCTGCCCGTGTACTGCCAGGTCGCCGGTCGAGCCATCGGCATCCTCTTCGCGTTCGACCTGACGCTGCACCCGTTCCTGTTCAAGCCCGCCTGGGGCGAGCTCGCCCTCGCCGACCCGGCCGAGCGTCGGGCCCGGCTGCTCGACCCGGCGTGGCGCCGGCGGTTCCTCGACGAGGCGCCCATCGACCTCGGCGGCGACTTCGCCCGCTTCGTCACCACCACGTGGGAGCGGATGTTCCCGTTCACCGGTGACGCCAGCTACGAGCCCGGCCCCGAGGCCTCGGTCGCCGGCATCGCCGCCGCCACGGGCCGCCGTCCCGAGGAGGTCGCCTACGACCACCTGGTCCACGGGCTCGCCGACCCCGACGCCGCGCCCCAGATGCTCTACTTCCCGCTCTTCAACTACGCCTACGGCGACCTGGAACTCACCCGGGAACTGCAGCTCTACCCCCGGACCCGCATGGGACTCTCCGACGGCGGCGCCCCCTGCGGCGCGGTGTGCGACGGGGGCATGCCGACCTTCATGCTCAGCTACTGGGCCCGCGACCGCACGACCGGGTCGGGGACGCTCCCGCTCGAACACGTCGTCCACCGCCAGAGCCGCCAGACCGCCGAGTTCTACGGACTGGGCGACCGCGGGCTCGTCGCCCCGGGGATGCGCGCCGACCTCAACGTGGTCGACTTCGCGACCCTCGGCGTCCATCCGCCCGAGATCGTCCACGACCTGCCCTCCGGTGCCCGCCGCCTCCTGCAACGGGCGCACGGCTACCGGGCGACGGTGTGCGCCGGCGCGGTCACCGTCGAGCACGACGAGTTCACCGGCGAACGCCCCGGCCGACTGCTCCGCGGTCCGCGCTGACCGGCGCCGATCCGCCGACCAGCGATACCCGGGCCGGCGTCCGGACCCCGGCGGGTCACCGCCCCGCGACCAGCCGTTGGTCGTCCGATTCCCCGCCCGCCACCGCGATCGGGGAACCTGGAGGCGTGACCATCCCGGACCCGACCGCGTCGCCGCGCCCGACCACCGACCGCCGGACGTTCCTGCGCCGCGCCGGCCTCGCCGGTGCGGCGGGCACGGCGGCGGCGCTCGTGCCCGGCGTCGCCCGACCCCAGCCGGCGCCCGACGACTGCCTGGCGCCGTTCCTGCACGGCGTGGCGTCGGGCGATCCGACCGCCGACGGCGTCGTGCTGTGGACCCGCGTGACGCCCGACGATCCCGCGGCGACCGTGCCCGTGTCGTGGGTCGTGGCCACCGATGTCGACCTCACGGCCGTCGTGGCGAGCGGCACGGTCGACGCGACCCCGACGCGCGACCACACCGTCAAGGTCGACGTCGGCGGCCTGGCCCCGGGCCGGCACCACTTCTACGCGTTCGCCGCCGGCGGCGTCGCCTCCGTCGTGGGGCGCACCAAGACGGCACCCGCGGGTGACCCCGGCCGCCTGCGGTTCGGGGTCGCGTCGTGCAGCAGCTACCAGCACGGCTTCTTCAACGGCTACGCGCGCCTCGCCGACCGCGACGACCTCGACGCGATCCTCCACCTCGGCGACTACGTCTACGAGTACGCGCCCGGCACGTACGGCGACCTGCGGGCCCACGAACCACCCGTCGAGATGACGACGCTCGCCGAGTACCGGGGCCGGCACGCCTTCTACAAGCTCGACCCCGACCTGCGTCGCCTCCACCAGTTGCACCCCTTCGTCACGACGTGGGACGACCACGAGTCGACCGACAACTCCTGGCGTGACGGCGCCAACAACCACACCGAGGGTCCCGAGGGCGTGTGGGCCGAGCGCAAGGCGTGGGCGCAGCAGGCCTACGACGAGTGGATGCCCATCCGCTCCGAGTCGCCCGACCGCATCTACCGCACGCTCCGCTACGGCGACCTGTGCGACCTGATCGTGCTCGACACGCGCCTCGAGGGTCGCGACGAGCAGGTCGGTCTCCTCGCCGACACGATCGTCAACGGCGCCGAGATCGACGACCCCGACCGCCGCCTCGTCTCCCCGGCACAGATGGCGTGGTTCCAGGACGAGCTGTCGGCCTCGCAGGCGCGGGGGACCGCGTGGCGCATCGTGTGCCAGCAGGTGTGCGTCGGACAGTGGAACCTCCCGGGCCTGCCCGACGCGATCGTCGGCGTCGAGCTGCCCGACGTCCCCCAACTCGGCCTGCGCGACGACGGCAACGGCCTCAACCCCGACTCGTGGGACGGCTACACCGCCGACCGCGAGCGCTTCCTCGGGCACGTGCGCGACCAGGGCATCGATGATCTCGTGGTGCTCACCGGCGACGTCCACTCGTCGTGGGCGATGGAGCTCACCACCAACCCGGCCGACCTGCCCACCTACACCTCGCTCGGCGTCGAGTTCGTCGCCCCCGGCATCACGTCACCGGGCTTCGGTGACGTCTTCGGACCGTTCTCGCCGCTGTTCGTGGAGACGATCCGCAACCCGCTCACCAACCCCCACATCAAGTACCTCGAGGTCGACAGCAACGGCTACCTCGTCCTCGACGTGACCGCCGCGGGCGTGCAGTGCGACTGGTACTTCGTCGACAGCGTGCTCGCGCCGAGCGACGGCGAGGTGGCCGGCGCGTCGTGGCGCGTCGCCCGGGGCGCGAACACGCTCGTCGACGTCGGCACGCCGCTGCCCTCGGGCCCGCCCGCACCGGCCGTGCCCGCTCCCGACCCGGCGGCCTGCGTCGCCGGCCAGCCCGCCCCGCAGCCCACGACCCCGACCACCGCCGACCCGACCGGCGGCAACGCCGGCCCGGGCACCCTGCCCGCCACGGGCGGTGGCGTCGGCGGCTGGCCCCTCGCCACGGTGGTCGGTGCGGCCGGCCTGGCCGAGGTGCTGCGCCGCCGAGCCCGGGCCGCGGGTCGCTGACCGACGCGGTCGTCGTCCGGCATCTGGGTGCATCTCGTCGGCGCCCCGCCGACCGGATGCACCGAGAGCCCGCCGCGAGCCCAGCCCCGGCGACCCGGGGCCGGTCGGTACCCTCACGACGTGGGTCAGTCCTCGAGCACCCGGCTCCTCGCGTTGCACGGGCTCCGTCTGCTCGGTGTGGCCGAGGCCGAGACCATCGCCGACGAGCTCGACGTCGAGGTCGGGTCGGTCAATCGCGAGCTCGACACCCTCGACGACGAGGGCCTCGTCACCTACCGCTACGGCCGCATCAGCGGCTACTCCCTGACCGACCGGGGTCGGGCCGAGGGCGAACGACTCGTCGCCGAGGAACTCGACGCCGCCGGTGGCCGAGCGGTCGTCGAGGCCGCCTACGCCGACTTCCAACCGGTCAACGCCGACCTGCTCGACGTGTGCACCGACTGGCAGCTCCGGGTCGTCGGCGACTCCCGGCGCCCCAACGAGCACGACGACCCCGTCCACGACGAACGGGTCCTGGGTCGGCTGCACGCCGTCCACACGCGGGTGCTGCCGATCCTCGATCAGCTCCGCGGGGTCCTCGACCGCTTCGGCGGCCACGAGCGTCGCCTCCGATTCGCGTTGGACCGCATCGACGCGGGTGACTACGACTACGTCACCAAGCCGATGTTCCCGAGCTACCACTCCGTGTGGTTCGAGCTGCACGAAGACCTGCTGGCCACGCTCGGCCGTACCCGCACCCCCGAAGGGAGCACCTGACCATGGGAGCCCTGCCCGCCGCGCGGTTCGGCCGTGTCCTGACCGCCATGATCACGCCGTTCGACGCCGACGGCGGCCTCGACCTCGACGGCGCCCAGGAGCTCGCCGCCTGGCTCGTCGCCCACGGCAGCGACGGCCTGGTGGTCAACGGCACCACGGGCGAGTCGCCCACGCTCACCGGCACCGAGTCGATCGACCTGTTCCGGGCCGTGCGCCAGGCCACCGACGCCCCGGTGATCGCCGGCACCGGCTCGAACGACACCGCCCACGCCATCCGCCAGTCCGAGGCGGCAGCGGGCATCGGCGTCGACGGCCTCCTCGTCGTCGCGCCGTACTACAACAAGCCGAGCCAGGCCGGTCTCGACCGCCACTTCCGGATGGTCGCCTCGGCCACCGACCTCCCGATCATCCTGTACGACATCCCGGGCCGGACCGGCCGGAAGGTCGACACCGAGACGATCGTCGGACTGGCGGACGTCGACACCATCGTCGGGCTCAAGGACGCCGCCGGCTCGCCGGGCGAGACGTCGGTGCTGGTCGCCGACGCCCCCGACGACTTCGAGGTCTACTCGGGTGACGACAACCTGACGCTCCCGCTGCTCAGCATCGGGGCGTGCGGCGTGATCAGCGTGGCGTCCCACTGGTGCGGCCCGCAGCTGCAGGCGATGTTCGCCGCCGTCGACGCCGGCGACCTGGCCGAGGCCCGCCGCCGTAACCAGCAGCTCCTGCCGTCGTACGCGTTCGAGTCGACGCTCGACGCCCCGAACCCCGTACCGACCAAGGCGATGCTGCGCAGCCTCGGCCTGCCCGCCGGGGAGTGCCGCCCGCCGATGGGTCCGACTCCCGACGGGCTCGACGTCGCCGCCAAGCAACTCTGGGACGACCTCCAGGCGGCCGACGGCCGCACGGCCTGATCCCCGGTCACGGGCCGCCGCGCCCGGCGCCGGTACCGTGCAACCCCATGCCAGCACCCGTGACCGTGACGTTCCTCGGCGGCCTCGGCGAGATCGGGCGGAACTGCGCCTGCGTCGAGGTCGACGACCGGATCATGCTCATC
>JBHIXO010000241.1:0-6797 GCA_041984725.1 Acidimicrobiales bacterium
CGCGCTTCGGCTCCGACCGGAGCCGACGTGCCGGTGGGCGCCCGCCGGGTAGCGTCGCCCGCCATGGCCAAGCCGACGCTGCACCTCACCGGCAACCCCGAGGCCGACGACCTGTTGGTCACCGACCCCCTCGCGTTGCTGCTCGGGATGCTGCTCGACCAGCAGGTTCCGATGGAGTGGGCGTTCACGGGGCCCTTCACCATCAAGGAGCGCCTCGGGCACCTCGACGCCGGGAAGATCGCGGCGATGCCGGTGGAGGAGTTCGTCGCCGTCTGCCGGGAGAAGCCGGCGATCCACCGCTTTCCCAAGTCGATGGGCGAGCGGGTCCACGCCGTGTGCGAGCACGTCGTCGAGCACTACGACGGCCAGGCCGACAAGATCTGGAAGGGTGTCCGCGACGGCGCCACGCTCTACGAGCGGCTCCGCGAGGTCCCCGGCTACGGCGACGAGAAGACCAAGATCTTCATCGCCATCCTCGCCAAGCGCTTCGGCAAGACCCCGAAGGGCTGGGAGGAGGCAGCCGGCCCGTTCGCCGACGACACGCCCCGCTCGGTGGCCGACGTCGCGTCCGAGGAGACGCTGCTCGAGGTCCGCCAGTGGAAGAAGGCCCAGAAGGCCAAGAAGAAGTCCAAGCAGGACTAGGGCCCAGCCCGACCCCGAGGTTCCGCGCTAGGCCGTCCGGGGCACGGCGGCGTCGCGCCGGCGGGCGAGCCAGCCGAGCAGGATCGCCATGGCGCGAGGATCGTGGCGCAGACGATGGCCGGCACCGTCGAGCAGGCGCAGCTCGGCGGCGGTGTGCGCGTCGGCGATGACGCGCGCGTCGAAGTCGGGCACGAGGTCGTCGTCGGACCCGTGGATCACCAGCAGCGGGCGGGGCCGCAACCGCGCCGCACCCTCCACCGCCTTGGTGAGACGCATCTCCCGGGCCCACCCGTCGAGCAGCGGGCCGTTGGGCGGCGTCGACACGATGCCGACCTCGGTGGCGTGGCGGTGGAGCTGACGGGGGTTGGACGCCCAGTCGTCGAAGTCGGCGGGGGCCCCGAGCGCGGCGACCCCGCCGATGGTCTCGTCGTCGGCCCCGGCGCAGATCGCCAGCGCGCCGCCCGTGCCGAAGCCGGCGAGCCAGACGCCGGTCACCCGGGCGGTCGACCGGACGTAGGAGACGGCGGAGTGGACGTCGTGCTTCCACCCCTTGATCGAGAACTCGCCCTCGCTCGCCCCGAGGCCGCGCAGGCAGGGCGAGAAGGCGACGAAGCCCATGTCGTCGGCGATGCGGTCGGCGAGCTCGGGCATGGCCGAGACCGCCCCGGCGGTGCCGGCGGGGCCGGACGGGTAGCCGTGGAGCAGGACGACGGCGGGTCGCGCCGGACCGGTGGCGCTGGCGCCGGCGAGGTGGCCGACGAGCTGGAGCGGACCGGACCGGAACCGGCTCTCCACGGACGGTGACTCAGTCGGCGGCCGGCGCGTTGGCCGCGCACGCCGGGCAGACCGAGTACCCCCGGTTCCGGGCCTCGACGTCGGAGTCCGGGCCGAAGACGAGCCAGGACTGGGCTTCCTCGATGCCCTTCAGCACGTCGGGGTCGCACACGTGGTCCTGGTCGTGGACCACGAAGGTCCGCTTGTCACCCAGCCAGCGGTGCTCTTCGGCTCGGACGAGGCGGTTCGACATGGTCGGGGACTGTACGCGGCACGGGGAGGCGTCGGGCAATGCCGTCGCCTCCCCGTTCCGTCGTACTGAACCGAGCTGTCGTTGCTTTGCGCCAGGCGGGACCAGCTCCCGGCCGACATGCTCGGCGGTGGTCTGGTGAGGATTCACCAGATCGGTCCGAGGACTGACCTAGTGGCCAGCCACCTCCAGGGTCCCAAGAGAACTGTCTTCCATGTCTTGGACCACCTCCTTCCTCTGGTACCCGTCATCCAACCACACGGAAGGGGCGCCGCCCAGGCACTTCTCGGCGGTACGACGGACCGGCGCCACCGGCGCTCCTCAGCCCTCGGGGTCCTCGGGGAACGGCACGACGGGACCGACCGCACCGATCTGCACGAGGTGGTCGAGGAGCAGGTCGAGCACCTCGAGCACGGCGGTGTCGGTGACGACCATCTCGGCCTCGTCGGCGCGGCCGAGCACGACCGCGACGGCGTCGTCGTCGGCGACCACGACCGGCGCGCCGTCGCCGGCGTCGTACTCCTCCCCCGGCAGGACCGACACACCCTTGGCGTGGAAGTGGTCGAGCGAGAAGCGGATCAACTGGCGGACCTCGTCCATGGTGAGACCCCGGGCGGCGTCGTCGCCGAGCCCGCGGGCCACGTGGTCGACGGCCTCGTCGAGGTCGAACACCGCGGTGGTCGGCGTGTGCCCGAGGCGGAAGGCCTCCGACCCGACGAACGCCGCGGCGATGGCGAACACGAGGGCGGCGCCCACGACGGCGAAGACGAAGATCACGGCCCGAGACGCTACCGAGCGGGATCGCCGAGATTTCTCTCCTCCGATCGCTCAGGTTCATGCGGGTTCTGCCGATACTGGTGAGAGGGCATCGGGTTCGGGGCTTGACCTCGATGCCTTCTCCAACAGGGGAATCAGGGAGACGACGGGACGGCCGCACCAGCTGTCCCGTCGTCGCGTCAGGCCCCGGACGACGGTTCGGACGGCGGGCGAGCGGGATCGGTCAACGGGGGAACGTCGGCGACCGGCGCGGATGGCGCGCGGCGAGGTCGGCGACGAGCGCGAGGCGGCGACGAACCGCGACACAAAGCAGGCCAGCGACGACGGCTCGTGGACCAAATTGGGGACAGGGGCGAATCGACGCGTCGTCGGGGCCGTCGAGCCAGCGGATCACGGCGCCGGCGTCCGGGTGGGGAACGGCGACGGCCCCGCCGGGGTGGGCGGGGCCGTCGTCGGATTCGTCAGCATGTCGTCGGCCGGCTCGACCGACGTGGCGCGATCAGATGCCGATGCGCTGGGCGAGCAGCTCGCGGTGGTACGTCGGGTCGCCGAACAGCAGCTCGGAGCTCTTGGCCCGCTTGAAGTACAGGTGTGCGGGGTGCTCCCAGGTGAAGCCGATGCCACCGTGGATCTGGATGTTCTCGGCGGCGGCGTGGAAGTACGCCTCGGAGCAGTACGCCTTGGCGAGCGAGGCCACCGACGGCAGCTCGTCGTTCAACTCGGCGGCGCACCAGCCGGCGTAGTAGGCGGCGGACTTGGCCGACTCGACCTCGAGCAGCATGTCGGCGCACTTGTGCTTGATGGCCTGGAACGAGCCGATCGGGCGGCCGAACTGGATGCGGTCCTTGGCGTACTGGACGGCCATCTCGAGGCACAGCTGCGCACCGCCGACCTGCTCGGCGGCGAGGGCGACGGCGACGAGGTCGAGGACGGTGCCGAGCGTGTCCCAGCCCTTGCCGTCCTCGCCGAGCAGCGTGGCCGGGGCGTTGTCGAACGCGACCTTGGCCTGCTTGCGGGTCTGGTCCATGGTCGACAGGGCGGTGCGGGTGACGCCCGAGCTGTCGGCCGGGAGGTGGAAGAGGCTGACGCCGGCGTCGGTGCGGGCCGCGACGACCAGCAGGTCGGCGGTGTGGCCGTCGAGGACGAACATCTTCTCGCCCGAGATCGTCCAGCCGTCGCCGCTCTTCGTGGCGGTGGCCTCGACGCCCTGCTCGTCCCAGCGGCCGTTGGCCTCGGTGAACGCGAGCGTGGCCTTGGTCTCGCCCGACGCGATGCCGGGGAGGAGCTCCTTCTTGGCGGCGTCGTCGCCGCTCTGGAGGATGGTGTTGGCGGCGAGCACGACCGTCGAGAAGTACGGGGCGCACAGCAGCGAGCGACCCATCTCCTCGAGCACGACGCACAGCTCGACGTAGCCGAAGCCCTGACCGTCGTACTCCTCGGGGATGATCAGGCTCTGCAGACCGAGCTGCTCGGCCATCTGCGACCAGACGGCGTCGTCGAAGCCGCTCTCGGTCTCCATCTGCTCGCGCACGGCGGCCTCGGAGGACTTGTCCTCGAGGAATTTGCGGACGATGCTGCGCAGTTCTTCCTGCTCGTCGGAGAAGGCGAAGTTCACGGTGGTCTCCCCACTGCCGGTGTTCTTGACTGGCCGGTCAAGCTAGGGAGGCCGGCCACCCGGGCTCAAGCCGAGTTGTGTACACCGGTGTCAACCGGCGAGACCAGATGGGTGACGAGCAGGCGCGGCCGGTCGTTGGCGTTGGGCGAACCCGAGTGGAAGCAGTTGATGTGCGTGACGTGGACGTCGCCGGGTTCGCCGCCGAGCTCGCGCAACTCGACCGGCTGGGCGCCGACGGTGAAGGGGCGGGCGAGGTCGTCGTTGCG
This sequence comes from Acidimicrobiales bacterium, assembly GCA_041984725.1. GTDB lineage: Bacteria > Actinomycetota > Acidimicrobiia > Acidimicrobiales > Salinilacustritrichaceae > Salinilacustrithrix. Next base: position 4,325 of record JBHIXO010000241.1, read on the forward strand.
GCCGGGGTCGCCGTCGTCGCGGCTGAACGCGCCGAGTCGGGGGTCGACCGTGCGCAGGAAGCGGTTCCAGTTGGCCTTGTGGCCGTCGCGGTGCTCGTCGGGCGCGCTGCGGGCGTAGTCGGCGACGAGGTTCGGCGTCCCCGCCAGCACCATCGTCGCGCCGCCCCGCGGCGGGAGCGCCTCGACCACCGAGAAGAGCTTCACGGCGTGCGGCGGTTGCACCCGGCGGGCGAAGCCCGAGTCCATGTGCCAGAGGGCGTGGGGGACCCGCCACTGCCCCGGCGTCGTGTCCGGGAAGGTGAACAGGATCTGGGCACCACCACCCGAGGGAGTCCACCCGCCCGGACCGAAGATCCCGTCGAGGGCCGCACCGACGGACGGACTGGCCAGGACGGCTCGGAAGGCGCCGTGACGCTTGAGGCGCTTGAAGCTGATCCCGTGCCACGTCTCGGTCGGCCAGGTCGCCCGGTCGTCGCGACGGACGCCGCCGTGGCGGTCGACGTGCCCCCACACCGCGTCGGACATCCGGGACGCGACGTCGGCGTCGAAGGCACCCCGGAGGGTCACGACCCCGTCACGCTCGAACGCCTCCTGCTGCTCGCTCCCCCACACGGCGTCGATGCTGCCAGACGGGTCGCCCGGTGGCGCCGCCCGTTTCCCTGCGCACACCGGCGTCGGGCGGGAGCGGTCGAGCGGTACGGTCGCCGGCCGTGGAGTCCATCGGTGTACGCGAGCTGCGGGCGAACGTGGCCGCGCTCGTGCGCCGGGCCGCGGCGGGCGAGCGCATCGTCGTCACGGTCGACGGCCGACCGACGGCGCAGCTCGGTCCGCTCGATCCGGCCGGGACGGCGACGCTCGACGACCTCGTCGCGACCGGCCTGGTCGACGCGCCGCTGCGCCCCGGCCCTGCCGTCGACCCCGATCCCCTCGACGTCCCCGTCGACATCCGCGTCGACGACGTCCTCGACGACCTCCGCGGCGGCTGATCCACGCCGATGACCCTCGCCATCGACACCTCGGCGCTGCTGCGGCGCTACGTGCGGACCGCCGGCCACGGCCTCGTCACCGAGGTGATGGACGAGCACGACCAGTGGTGCGCGTCGGCGCTGGCCCGGGCCGAGACCCTCCAGGCCATGCACCAGGTCGCGGTGACGCCCGGCCAGCACGAGCACCTGTGGAACGCGCTCCGGTCGGACTGGGAGCGCTTCCACGTCGTCCCCGTCGACGACCGCTGCCTGGCCCGGGCCGTGGAGATCGGCGCCGCGTTCCGGGTGCGGTCGGTCGACGCCATCCACCTCGCCGCGGCGGACCGCCTCCCGCCACCGGTCCGGTTCCTCACCTTCGACCGCCGCCAGATCCCGGCCGCCGCCGGCCTGGGCTTCGAGGTCCTCGCCCCCGCCGACACCTGACCCCCACCGGTTCTGGCAGGACGAGCGGAACACCCCGACGACTTCGCACCGCCACTCCTAGGGTGGGGCCATGACTACGTTGCACTGGGAGGACGAGCAGGCCGAGATCCACAAGGTCGTGGTCGGCCCGATGGACAACAACGTCTTCGTCCTGCGCTGCAAGCAGACCGGCGACGCCGTGCTCGTCGACGCGGCCAACGAGCACGACCGGCTGCTCGACCTGTGCCGGGCCCTCGACGTCCGCCAGGTCATCGAGACGCACGGGCACTGGGACCACATCCAGGCCGTGCCGCAGCTGCGCGACGCGGGCTACCGCGTGCACGTCACCGCCGAGGACGCCGCCATGCTGCCGAGCTACGACGAGATCCTCGAGGACGAGTCGGTCATCGACGTCGGCCGGCTCCGCCTCCACACGATCCACACGCCCGGCCACACCCCGGGGTCGATGTCGTTCCGCCTCGACGGCTCACCGGTGCTGTTCTCCGGCGACACGCTCTTCCCCGGTGGACCCGGCAACACGAGCTTCGAGGGCGGCGACTTCGAGACGATCATCGAGTCGGTCGATCGCCGCCTCTTCACCCTGCCCGCCGACACCCTCGTCCTGCCCGGCCACGGCGACGACACGACGATCGGCACCGAGCGCCCCCACCTCCAGGAGTGGGTCGACCGGGGATGGTGACGGCCCCGCCGTCGACCTGGCTGCCCCGGGACCGACCCGCCGAGCGCCTCGGTCGCTGCATCTTCGGACTCGTCCTGTTCGGCGTCGGCATCTCGCTCCAACTCGGCGCCGAGCTCGGCGGCGCACCGTGGGACGTCCTGCACACCGGGCTCGCCGAGCGCTTCGGGCTCGACGTCGGCGCGGTGATCATCGGGGTCGGCGTCGCGCTGCTCCTGCTCTGGATCCCGCTGCGCGAGCGGCCGGGGCTCGGCACCGTCCTGAACGCCCTCGTGATCGGGCTCGTCGTCGACGCCGTGCTCCCCCTCGTCGACGGCGTCGACGAGCAGGCGGTCCGGGTCGTGCTGCTGCTCACGGGCGTGGCGACGGTCGCGGCGGGCTCGGGCTT
>JBHIXO010000242.1:0-6785 GCA_041984725.1 Acidimicrobiales bacterium
TGCCACCCCGGAGCCGGTCGACCCGGCCCCTACAGTTCGACCCGTGCGAGTGTCGACGAGAGGGGACTACGCCTGCCGGGCGCTGCTGTCGTTGGCGCTCCACGGGGCCGACACACCCGTCTCGGTCCGTGACATCGCGACCCGCACCGGGCTCCCCCAGCCCTACCTCGAGCAGATCCTCCTCGCCCTCAAGGGTGCCGGCCTGGTCCGGTCCAAGCGGGGCGTCGGGGGCGGCTACATCCTCGCCCGCGACCCCGAGGCGGTCACGCTCGGCGACATCGTCTCGGCCGTCGACGGACCGATCACCCTCGGTGACTTCGGCGAGCCTCACACCGGCGGTGCGTGCGACCACGAGGGCCAGTGCGTCCTACTGGCCGTGTGGGCCGACGTCGCCGACCACATGCGACGCCATCTCGACGGCCTGCGGCTCGGCGATCTCGCCCGCATGGCCCGGGGCGAGCGCGAGTGGCCGGCACCGCCCCACGCGCACGACGAGCCCGCCGCCGGCTGACCGGCCCGGCGCCGCCCCCAGGACGGCGACACGGGCGGGCGGAACGCCGGCTCCCCCGTCGTCTCGGTCTCCTCGGGCCGCAGCCCCCGGACGGCCGCGTCGGTCGCGAGGTCGGCGCCCGGTGCGGCGCTGACGGCCCGGATGCCGGCGCGGGACGCCAGCGCGCGGACGGCAGGCCCCGGCGCGCGCACCACGACGCCGAAGACCACGGGCTCGCCGGCGCCGTCGACGACCTGGCGGAAGCGGATCAGCTCGGTCTCGTAGAACTCGACGAACTCGGGGTCGTCGACGGTGGGGATCAGGCCCTCGAGCTCGACGAGCTGTGCCTCGGCGTCGGCGACCTGGGCGGCGACGGCTTCGGCCGGGTCGGCGGTCACGGTCGGACTGCCGCCCGGCGTCGCGACGAGGTAGCGCTCGGCGGCGAGGTCGTCGCCGGCGAGCAGCTCGTCGGCGTCGTCCGGCGTCAGGTAGCGGTCGAAGGACACGACGGCCACGACCCGGCCGTCGAGGGGGACGTCGGTGGCGAGGACCTCGGCCACCGGCCGGCCCGGCTGGGGTCCGACGTCGGCGACCACGGTCGCCGGTTCGGCTTCGACCGTGTCGCCGCCGTCGTCGCGGCCGCCGAGGAGGAAGAAGACGAGCGCGCCACCGGCCACGAGGAGCGACACCCCGAACAGCACGAGGACGCGCACGGCCTCGGCGGTCGACCCGTCGCGCTCGCCGGGCTCGGGCTCATCCGAGTCGGTCACGGACCGCTCCGAGATCGGCGGGGAGCGTGGAGTCGCACGCGAGCCGTTCCCCGGTGACCGGGTGGACGAACGCGAGGTGCTCGGCGTGCAGGAACTGGCGGGGTGCGGGCAGGGAGGAGCGGGCGCCGCCGTAGCGGGTGTCGCCCACGACCGGGTGACCGATCGCCTGCAGGTGGACGCGGATCTGGTGGGTACGGCCGGTCTCGAGCAGACAGGTGAGCTCGGTGACCTCGACGGGCTGGGTGTACCGGGCCACGACGTCGTAGGTGGTGCGCGCCTCGCGCCCGCCGACGACGACGGCCATCTTCGTGGGCTCCTTCGGCGAGCGCCCGATCGGCGCGTCGACGAGCCCGCTCGGTTCGACGACGTGGGCCCACACGAGCGTGCGGTAGCGCCGGGTGACGCGCCGGGCCCGGAGGGCGGCGCCGAGCGCCTCGTGCGCCTCGTTCGTCCGGGCCACGACCAGCAGACCGCTGGTCTCGCGGTCGAGGCGGTGCACGATGCCCGGGCGGAAGTCCTCGCCGACGGCGCGGATCTCGGGATAGCGGGCGAGCAGGCCGTGCACCAGGGTGCCGGTCGGGTTCCCCGCGCCGGGGTGGACGACGAGCCCGGCCGGCTTGTCGACGACGACCACGTGCGCGTCCTCGTGGACCACGTCGAAGGCGACCGTCGGGTCGGGGTCGACGGTGGCCTCCGCCTCGGGCGCCGGGACGTCGAACGCCACCCGCTGCCCCGTGCGCAGCCGCTCGGAGCGGCGGGTCACGACGACGCCGTCGACGGTGACGCCCCCGTCCTCGACGAGGCGGCCGGCGACGGTACGCGACCGTTCGCAGCGCAGGGCGACGAACCGGTCGAGGCGCTCGCCGTCGAGCACCTCGGGGACGACCTCGTCGACCCTCACGGATCGGCGGGGCCGTCGACGAACTGGTCGGTGAAGAGCCCGACGACGAGCAGGACGGCGATCCCGATCACGAGGGCGGCGTCGGCGAGGTTGAACACGGGGAACCACTGGGCGTCGACGAAGTCGATGACGGGGCCGCCGAGCAGGCCCTCGCCGTCGCGGAACACGCGGTCGAGGACGTTGCCGACGGTGCCGCCCACGACCAGGCCATAGCAGCCGAGCACCCACCCCGAACGCTGGTGGCGACCCGACCGCAGCAGCACGGCGAGCACCACGACCGCGACGACGGTGACGACGGGCCCGCTGTCGCTGGTCAGGCTGAACGCGGTGCCGGTGTTGTAGATCACCCGCAGACGCAGGGTCCACACGAGGTCGATGACCCGCACCGGGTCGGTGAGCGCCTCGAGCGCCCACCACTTCGTCAACTGGTCGAGGACGACGACGAGGACGCCGACCCCGACGATCGTGGGCAGCGGCCGGACCGACCCGGTCTCCGCCCGGACCTCGGGCCGGTCAGCGTCGACCGAACCCACCGACCTTGTACTCGACCCGCTCGCGGGCCCACGGGATCGCCTCGAGGCGCTCCTTGGGGATGGGCTCGCCTGACACCTCGCAGATGCCGTACGTGCCGAGGTCGAACTTGCCGAGGGCGTGGTCGATCTCCTCGATCATCTCGATCGCCTTCGACGCCAGGGCGAGGTCGCGGCCCCGCTCGACGGCGATCGTGTCGCCCTCGCCGCCCTCCTCGTCGAAGTTGACGTCGCCGGGCTCCATCGAGTCGACGAGGCTCTGGGCCTCGGCGCGCAGCTGCTTGGCCTGGCGCTCGTAGGTGTCGCGCTCGGACTGGAGCAGCTTGCGCATCTTCTCGAGGAACCGGGTGTCGAAGGGCGAGCGTTCCTTGCGGGCCCGACCCCCGGACGCCTTCGCACCCGACGACGCCTTGGCCGCGGTCTTGCCGCTGGTGCCGGTCTTCTTGGCGGTCCTGGACTTCGTGGTCGTCTGCTTCGCAGCGGCCTTCTTGGCGGCCGACTTCTTCGTTGACGACTTGCTGGCTCGTGCCACGGCGTGCTCCTCCCGCGCAAGGGAGTCGGCAGCGTAGGGGTTCGAGGTCCTGGTCACAAGGTCGCGCGCCCGTCCCGCACCGGTCCTCCGCCCCGGCTCGGGGCGAGAATCGCAGCTGCGAGGGCGACCGGGTACGGCCCTAGCATGGCGGGATGCCTGATCGCCCCGATCGGACCTCGACCGCCCCCGGCACCGGGGCCCCGACGCCGTACCCGGCCGTCGAGCCCCAACCGTCGTTCCCCGCGATCGAGCGCGAGATCATCGCCCGCTGGGACGCGGAGAAGACCTTCGAGCGGTCCGTCGAGCAGCGTGACGGCGCCGAGGAGTTCGTCTTCTACGACGGTCCGCCCTTCGCCAACGGGCTCCCCCACTACGGGCACCTGCTCACCGGGTTCGTCAAGGACGCCGTGCCCCGCTACCAGACGATGCGCGGCCGCAAGGTCGAGCGCCGCTTCGGCTGGGACTGCCACGGCCTCCCGGCCGAGATGGAGGCCGAGAAGCGGCTGGGCGTCTCGGGGCGTCTCGCCATCGAGCAGCTCGGCGTCGGCGTGTTCAACGACGAGTGCCGGAGCCTGGTGTCGGGCACGGCCGACTCCTGGCACAGCTACGTCAGCCGCCAGGCCCGCTGGGTCGACATGGCGAACGACTACAAGACCATGGACCTGACGTTCATGGAGTCGGTCATGTGGGCGTTCAAGACGCTCCACGACAAGGGCCTCGCCTACGAAGGCAAGCGCGTCCTGCCGTACTGCTGGGAGTGCGAGACGCCGCTGTCGAACTTCGAGACGCGGATGGACGACTCGTACCGCGATCGCCAGGACCCCGCCGTCACCGTGTGGGTCGAGCTCACGAGCGGCGACCACGCCGGCCGGCGTCTCCTCGTCTGGACCACGACGCCGTGGACGCTGCCGTCGAACCTGGCCGTCGCCGTCGGTCCCGACCTCGCCTACGAGGTGTGGCGCGACGCCGACGGCGCCGAGTACGTCCTCGGCGCGAACACCGTCGAGACGTACCAGAAGCAGCTGGAGGGGGCCGAGCACGTCGGCACCGTCCGCGGTGCCGACCTGGGCGGGGCGACCTACACGCCCATCTTCGACTTCTTCGCCGGGACCGAGAACGCCCACCAGGTGCTCGTCGCCGACTGGGTCGCCGACGACGAGGGCACGGGGATCGTCCACATCGCGCCGGGCTTCGGTGAGGACGACAAGGCGGTGTCCGACGCCGCCGGCATCCCGACGATCGCCCCGGTCGACGAGAAGGGCTCCTTCACCTCCGAGGTGCCGCCGTACGCCGGCATGCAGGTGTTCGACGCCAACAAGGAGATCGTGCGCGACCTGCGCGAGCGCGGCGTCCTCGTGCGCCACGACTCGTACGTGCACAGCTATCCGCACTGCTGGCGCACCGACACCCCACTGATCTACAAGGCCGTCTCGTCGTGGTTCGTCGCGGTGACCGAGATCAAGGACCGGATGCTCGAGCTCAACCAGCAGATCACCTGGGTGCCCGAGCACGTGCGCGACGGCAGCTTCGGCAAGTGGCTCGAGGGCGCCCGCGACTGGTCGATCTCCCGGAACCGCTTCTGGGGCTCCCCCATCCCGGTCTGGAAGTCGGACGATCCCGCCCACCCCCGCGTCGACGTCTACGGGTCGATCGCGGAGCTCGAACGCGACTTCGCCCCGCCCGGCGGCGAGCTCACCGTCACCGACCTGCACCGTCCGGCCATCGACGAGCTGACCCGCCCCAACCCCGACGACCCCACCGGCCGGTCGACGATGCGCCGCATCCCCGACGTCCTCGACTGCTGGTTCGAGTCGGGGTCCATGCCGTACGCGCAGGTGCACTACCCGTTCGAGAACCGCGAGTGGTTCGAGTCGCACTTCCCGGGCGACTTCATCGTCGAGTACATCGGCCAGACCCGCGGCTGGTTCTACACGCTGCACGTCCTGTCGACGGCCCTGTTCGACCGCCCGGCGTTCGAGACGTGCGTCGTGCACGGCGTCCTGCTCGGCGACGACGGCCAGAAGCTGTCCAAGCGGCTGGGCAACTACCCCGACCCGGTCGAGGTGTTCGACACGATCGGCTCCGACGCCATGCGCTGGTCGCTGCTGTCCTCCGCCGCCGTCCGCGGTGGCGACATGGTCGCGGCCAAGGGTCCGATGCAGGACGCCGTCCGCCAGGTGCTGCTGCCGATCTGGAACGCCTGGTACTTCCTCGCGCTCTACGCCAACGCCGGCGCCGAGCGGGGCAACGACGTCCGGCGCGGACGCACGCTCGACGCCGCCGAGGGCGCCGCCCTCGACCACGTCCTCGATCGCTACGTGCTCGCCAAGACCCGCCAGCTCGTCGAGGCCGTGACCGGACGCATGGACGTGCACGACCTGTCGGGTGCGGCGGCCGCGATCGGCGACTTCCTCGACTCGCTCAACAACTGGTACATCCGTCGCTCACGGGAGCGGTTCTGGGGCGAGGACCAGGTCGCCGTCGACGTGCTCCACACCGTCCTCGACCACCTGTGCCGGGTCTCGGCGCCGTTGCTGCCCCTGCTCACCGAGCGCGTGTGGCACGACCTCACCGACCGGGGATCGGTCCACCTGACCGACTGGCCCGACGCGGCCGCGCTCCCCGACGACCCCGACCTCGTGACCACGATGGACCTCGTCCGCGACGTCGCGTCGGCGGCGAAGTCGGTGCGCGAGGCGCGCGGCCTGCGTCGCCGTCTCCCGCTCCAGCGCCTGGAGGTCGCCCTGCCCGACGGTGACCGCCTCGAGCCGTTCCGCGCCCTGCTCGCCGACGAGGTCAACGTCCGCGAGGTCGTGCTGGCCGAGGCCGGGAGTCTGGGCGCCGAGCGCTTCGAAGTCGACCTCAAGGTCGTCGGCAAGCGGTTGGGCAAGGACACGCCGGCCGTCGTGCAGGCGATGAAGGCCGGCGACTACCGCTACGACGACGATGCCGACGAACTCGTCGTGGCCGACGGTGCCCACCGCTTCGGCTCGGGCGAGTACGTCCGCAAGCTCGACGCCGACGACCCCGACGCCACTGCGGCACTCCCGGGCAGCGTCGGTCTGGTCCGCCTCGACCTCACGGTCACGCCGGAACTCGAGGCCGAAGGTCTCGTGCGCGACCTGGCCCGCGAGGTCAACGAGCTGCGCCGGGCCGACGGGCTGCACGTGTCGGACCGCATCCACCTCGTCGTCGACCCTCGGGGCCACGACGAGCTCCGGGCGGCCGTGGCCGCGCACCGCGACCTGCTGACCGATGCGACGCTCGCCGTCGAGCTGACCGTGCGCCCGACCGACGCGCCGCTGAACGACGCCCACCGGGTGACGGTGAGCGGCGACGTGCCCGTGCACGTCGCCCTCCACGTGGACTGACCGGTCGCCCGGGACCGGCCGGACGGGCCGCCGGGCGGCCCCGGGTCAGGACAGCTTGCTGTCGATGTCCTTGAGGATCGTCTTGCGCCCGGCGCCGGTGAGCTCGCGCTCGCGGACCTGCTCGAGTTGACGGTCGCTCAGGTCGGTGAGCCGCGGGCGGATCTCGGCGACCGTGAGGTCGTCGTAGTTGG